>NZ_CP021361.1:3202500-3560000 GCF_002157145.1 Acidovorax carolinensis | reverse complement strand
AACTGAAACATCTCAGTAGCTCGAGGAAAAGACATCAACCGAGATTCCGAAAGTAGTGGCGAGCGAAATCGGAAGAGCCTTCTAGTGATAGCACGACTGTTAGCAAAACGGAATGGAAAGTCCGGCCATAGCAGGTGATAGCCCTGTATGCGAAAACAGACGTGTGGTACTAAGCTGGAGAAAAGTAGGGCGGGACACGAGAAATCCTGTCTGAATATGGGGGGACCATCCTCCAAGGCTAAATACTCGTAATCGACCGATAGTGAACCAGTACCGTGAGGGAAAGGCGAAAAGAACCCCGGGAGGGGAGTGAAATAGATCCTGAAACCGCATGCTTACAAAAAGTAGGAGCCCTTAGGGGTGACTGCGTACCTTTTGTATAATGGGTCAGCGACTTACATTCAGTGGCAAGGTTAACCGAATAGGGAAGCCGTAGAGAAATCGAGTCCGAATAGGGCGAATCAGTCGCTGGGTGTAGACCCGAAACCAAGTGATCTATCCATGGCCAGGATGAAGGTGCCGTAACAGGTACTGGAGGTCCGAACCCACTAGTGTTGCAAAACTAGGGGATGAGCTGTGGATAGGGGTGAAAGGCTAAACAAACTTGGAAATAGCTGGTTCTCTCCGAAAACTATTTAGGTAGTGCCTCAAGTATTACCTGCGGGGGTAGAGCACTGTTTAGGCTAGGGGGTCATGGCGACTTACCAAACCTATGCAAACTCCGAATACCGCAGAGTACAGCTTGGGAGACAGAGCACCGGGTGCTAACGTCCGGACTCAAGAGGGAAACAACCCAGACCGCCAGCTAAGGTCCCTAAAATTGGCTAAGTGGGAAACGAAGTGGGAAGGCTAAAACAGTCAGGATGTTGGCTTAGAAGCAGCCATCATTTAAAGAAAGCGTAATAGCTCACTGATCGAGTCGTCCTGCGCGGAAGATGTAACGGGGCTAAGCCAGTTACCGAAGCTGCGGATGTGCAATTTATTGCACGTGGTAGGAGAGCGTTCTGTAGGCCTGTGAAGGTGTCTGGTAACGGATGCTGGAGGTATCAGAAGTGCGAATGCTGACATGAGTAGCGTTAAAGGGGGTGAAAAGCCCCCTCGCCGTAAGCGCAAGGTTTTCTACGCAACGTTCATCGGCGTAGAGTGAGTCGGCCCCTAAGGCGAGGCAGAGATGCGTAGCTGATGGGAAACAGGTCAATATTCCTGTACCGATGTGTAGTGCGATGTGGGGACGGAGAAGGTTAGCTCAGCCAACTGTTGGATATGTTGGTTCAAGCCTGTAGTCGTGCCCGGTAGGCAAATCCGCCGGGCTTAGATGAGGGGTGATAACGAGGCTGCTTGCAGCCGAAGTGAGTGATACCCTGCTTCCAGGAAAAGCCACTAAGCTTCAGCTACACACGACCGTACCGCAAACCGACACTGGTGCGCGAGATGAGTATTCTAAGGCGCTTGAGAGAACTCAGGAGAAGGAACTCGGCAAATTGATACCGTAACTTCGGGAGAAGGTATGCCCCAAGTAGGTGAACCTGTACAAGGCGAGCCCAACGGGGTTGCAAAAAATCGGTGGCTGCGACTGTTTAATAAAAACACAGCACTCTGCAAACACGAAAGTGGACGTATAGGGTGTGACGCCTGCCCGGTGCTGGAAGATTAAATGATGGGGTGCAAGCTCTTGATTGAAGTCCCAGTAAACGGCGGCCGTAACTATAACGGTCCTAAGGTAGCGAAATTCCTTGTCGGGTAAGTTCCGACCTGCACGAATGGCGTAACGATGGCCACACTGTCTCCTCCTGAGACTCAGCGAAGTTGAAATGTTTGTGATGATGCAATCTCCCCGCGGAAAGACGGAAAGACCCCATGAACCTTTACTGTAGCTTTGTATTGGACTTTGAACAGATCTGTGTAGGATAGGTGGGAGGCTTTGAAGTGAGGACGCTAGTTCTCATGGAGCCAACGTTGAAATACCACCCTGGTGTGTTTGAGGTTCTAACCTAGGTCCATTATCTGGATCGGGGACAGTGCATGGTAGGCAGTTTGACTGGGGCGGTCTCCTCCCAAAGCGTAACGGAGGAGTTCGAAGGTACGCTAGTTACGGTCGGACATCGTGACGATAGTGCAATGGCATAAGCGTGCTTAACTGCGAGACTGACAAGTCGAGCAGATGCGAAAGCAGGACATAGTGATCCGGTGGTTCTGTATGGAAGGGCCATCGCTCAACGGATAAAAGGTACTCTGGGGATAACAGGCTGATACCGCCCAAGAGTTCATATCGACGGCGGTGTTTGGCACCTCGATGTCGGCTCATCTCATCCTGGGGCTGTAGCCGGTCCCAAGGGTATGGCTGTTCGCCATTTAAAGAGGTACGTGAGCTGGGTTTAAAACGTCGTGAGACAGTTTGGTCCCTATCTTCCGTGGGCGCTGCAGATTTGAGGAAGCCTGCTCCTAGTACGAGAGGACCGGAGTGGACACACCTCTGGTGTATCGGTTGTCACGCCAGTGGCATTGCCGAGTAGCTAAGTGTGGAAGAGATAACCGCTGAAAGCATCTAAGCGGGAAACTCGTTTCAAGATGAGATCTGCCGGGGCCTTGAGCCCCCTAAAGAGTCGTTCAAGACCAGGACGTTGATAGGCTGGGTGTGGAAGCGCAGTAATGCGTTAAGCTAACCAGTACTAATTGCTCGTGCGGCTTGACCCTATAACTTTGATAGCCAAAGCGCAAACAGTAATGCTTGTGTGAGAAGCTCAAAGATTGTTATGCCAAGTTGACGCAGTCAAAAAAAACAAAAATCTGATTCCAAACTCTATGAATTCGTTGTGTTGCTCCCACGAGCAGCACGACAACAAGTTATGCCTGATGACCATAGCAAGTTGGTACCACTCCTTCCCATCCCGAACAGGACAGTGAAACGACTTTGCGCCGATGATAGTGCGGGTTCCCGTGTGAAAGTAGGTCATCGTCAGGCTCTTACAGCCCAGCAACGCCCCACTCAACCTCTGAGTGGGGCGTTTCTGCTTTGGGGAAGCACAATTGCAACCGCCTGCCCCCCCACAAGGTCTGCACAGTCCCATCCTTCTGCATCCGTGCGAATTCCGTGATGGATATTTGATATTCAATCATCTTTCATGGCGACAGTGCCATGCGGTACTATTGACGTTAACGTAAACGTTAGATATCGATGCGTTTTGAAGGAACACTCTGCTTGCTGCATTGGGTTTCTCTTGCCCACAACTGCAACGCAGCACCACTCCACCATGGCCCATACCTACACCATCAGTGATCTTGCCAAAGAGTTTGATCTCACTACGCGCGCCATACGTTTCTATGAAGACATGGGCCTCTTGCAGCCCGAGCGAAACGGGCCGGCTGGCCGCAGTCGGGTGTATAGCGCAAGAGACCGCACGCGACTGCGACTGACGTTGCGTGCCAAGCGCCTGGGTCTGTCACTGAGCGAGGCCAAGGAGATCATTGATCTTTATGACAGCCCGCGCGATACCGGCGTGCAATTGCGCAAATTCCTGGACGTGCTGGTGGTTCACCGCCGGCAACTGGAAGACCAGATGGCTGATCTGCAGGCCAATCTGGCAGAGGTGCAAGAGCATGAAAAAGAAGCCCGTGACCTGCTGATGGAAATGGAGAAAAAAATCGCGGATAATTGACGTTTACGTAAACGTAATTGTCCGTCGAAACAAGGAGACCGCGTGAATACCATCCCCTTCGAAGTCCAGACACTAGCCTATGCCGAACGTGTCCATGAGAGTTTTGCGCGCCAAGGGGCCATGCAGACGCTGGGCGCCCGGCTGGGGCTTGTTGCTCCCGGCGCTGTAGACATCGAACTGGATTGGGCGGTAGGACTGACACAGCAGCACGGCTTTCTGCATGCCGGGATGGTGGCCACCGCCCTGGATTCGGCCTGTGGATACGCAGGGTTAACGTTGATGGCAGAAGACGCGGCTGTTCTCACCATCGAATTCAAGATCAATCTTCTGGCTCCCGCGCGCGGTGAGCGCTTTCGGATGGAAGGCCGGGTGCTCAAGCCCGGCCGCACGATCACCGTCTGCGAAGGGCGCGCATTCGCGCTCGACGGCTCGCAGGAAAAGCTGGTGGCCACCATGGGCTGCACCCTGATGGCGGTCACGGGTCGCGAAAACATCCGCCACTGATACCAAATACCGTTCCATCGATCCGAGGAGACATCCATGAGCATTCCCGCCAACATTCCAGGCCTCAATTTTCAGTTGGGAGACGACGTCGACGCACTGCGCGACGCAGTCCGCGATTTTGCCCAGGCAGAAATTGCGCCGCGCGCTGCGGAAATCGATCGTTCCGACCAGTTCCCCATGGACCTGTGGCGCAAGATGGGCGATTTGGGCGTGCTCGGCATCACGGTGCCTGAGCATTATGGTGGCGCCGCCATGGGCTACCTGGCCCATATGGTGGCGATGGAAGAAATCTCCCGCGCAGGTGCATCTGTCGGTCTTTCGTACGGTGCGCACAGCAACCTGTGTGTGAACCAGATCAACCGCAACGGCAGCGAGGCGCAGAAAGCCAAGTACCTGCCCAAGCTGATCAGCGGCGAACATGTCGGTGCGCTGGCCATGAGCGAGCCGGGCGCTGGTTCCGATGTGATCAGCATGAAGCTCAAGGCCGAGGACAAGGGCGGTTACTACCTGCTCAATGGCAGCAAGATGTGGATCACCAACGGCCCCGACGCTGACACCCTGGTGGTGTATGCCAAGACCGAACCTGAACTGGGCGCGCGCGGCGTGACGGCCTTCCTGATCGAAAAGGGCATGAAGGGTTTCTCGATTGCGCAAAAGCTCGACAAGCTCGGTATGCGTGGCAGCCACACCGGCGAGTTGGTGTTCCAGGACGTCGAAGTGCCCGCCGCCAATGTGCTGGGTGGCCTGAACATGGGCGCCAAGGTGCTGATGAGTGGCCTGGACTACGAACGTGCGGTGCTCACCGGTGGCCCTCTGGGCATCATGCAGTCCGTCATGGACAACGTGATCCCCTACATTCACGATCGCAAGCAGTTCGGCCAGAGCATCGGTGAATTCCAGCTCATCCAGGGCAAGGTCGCCGACATGTACACCGTGCTGCAGGCGGGGCGCTCGTTTGCCTACACCGTGGCCAAGAACCTCGACATGCTGGGTACCGACCATGTGCGCCAGGTACGAAAGGACTGCGCCAGCGTGATCCTATGGTGCGCCGAGAAAGCCACCTGGATGGCGGGCGAGGGTGTGCAGGTGTTTGGTGGCAACGGCTACATCAACGAATACCCGCTGGGTCGGCTGTGGCGCGACGCCAAGCTCTATGAAATTGGGGCGGGAACCAGCGAAATCCGCCGCATGCTGATTGGCCGCGAGCTGTTTGCCGAGACCTGCTGAATTTCATTTATCACTGACCCATCAAGGACAACATGCCTTCATCGATCGACGACCTGTTTGTTCACAACCGCGCCTGGGCGGCCCAGATGGAGCGCGAACGCCCCGGCTTCTTCACTGGCCTGCTGGCCCAGCAAAAGCCCAAGTACATGTGGATCGGCTGCTCGGACAGCCGCGTGCCTGCCAACCAGATCACGGGCCTGGAGCCCGGTGAAATTTTCGTCCACCGCAACGTGGCCAATGTGGTCGTGCCGACCGATCTAAACTGCCTTTCCACTATCCAGTACGCGGTGGACCAGTTGCACATTGAGCACCTGATGGTGGTGGGGCACTATGGCTGTGGCGGTGTATTGGCGGCGTTGGAGGGCACGCGTGTGGGCCTGGCCGACAACTGGATCCGCCATGTGCAGGACGTGCGCGACCGCCACCGCGACCTGATTGCCGCCACCGCCCCCGAGTGGCGCCACGATGTGCTGTGCGAGCTCAACGCCATCGAGCAGGTGGTCAACATTGCGCAGACCACGGTAATGCTGGATGCCTGGGGCCGGGGCCAGAAGGTCACGCTGCACGGCTGGTGCTATGGGCTCAAAGACGGGCTCATCAACAACCTGCACATGTCCGTGGACAGCACCGAAGGGCTGGACTCGCTCTACAAGGCGGCCATTGCCGGAGTTGCTGCCGTCAAAAGGCAGTAACAAGCCACCGCCTGCCCTGCCGCGACGGCCGAGAATCCGCCATGTTCCCGCAACGGCTTGACGCTCCCCAGGCCTATGGCATCGCCAAGGCCATGATGGACGGCTTCAACCGCCATTACCGCCTGTTCCGCACCGAGTCAGCGCGGGCCAAGCACCGCTTTGAAACCGCCGACTGGCATGGCCAGCAGCGGGCCCAGCGCGAGCGCATCGAGTTCTACGACCTGCGCGTGAAGGAGTGCGTGCGGCGGCTGGAAAAAGAGTTCGGTGCAGGTGCGCAGTCCATGGACGTGTGGCACCAGATCAAGCTGCACTACATCGGCCTGCTGGTCGACCACCACCAGCCCGAGCTGGCCGAGACTTTTTTCAATTCGGTCACCACCAAGATCCTGCACCGCACGCATTTCCACAACGATTTCATCTTCGTGCGGCCCGCCGTCAGCACCGAGTACATCGAGAACGACGAGCCCGCCGCGCGGCCCACCTACCGGGCTTACTACCCGTCGCGTGACACCCTGAACGCAACGTTTTACAGCGTCATCGAGAACTTCCAGCTCCAGCGCGAGTTTGCGGATCTGGCGCGTGACACTGCCTGTGTGGTGGACGCCATGCGCAGCCGGATTGACAAGGTCAAGCTGCGCGCCAACTTCCAGATCCAGGTGCTCACCAGCCTGTTCTTTCGCAACAAGGGCGCCTATGTGGTCGGAAAGATCATCAACGGCTTCAACGAGGTGCCGTTTGCGTTGCCCATCCTGCACGACGACGACGGCAAGCTGTTCATCGACGCAGCGCTGTTTGGCGAAGACGACCTGCAGATGCTTTTCAGCTTTGCGCGCGCTTACTTCATGGTGGATATGGAGGTGCCCAGCGCCTATGTGCAGTTCCTGCGCAGCCTCATGCCGCGCAAGCCGCGTGCCGAAATCTACAACGCGCTGGGCCTGGCAAAGCAGGGCAAGACGCTTTTCTACCGCGACTTTCTGTACCACCTCAAGCACTCGAGCGACAAGTTCCGCATCGCGCCCGGCATCAAGGGCATGGTGATGCTGGTGTTCGACCTGCCGAGCTTTCCGTTTGTGTTCAAGCTCATCAAGGACTACTTTCCGCCGCCCAAGGAAACCACGCGCGAGCAGATCAAGGCCAAGTACCTGCTGGTCAAGCAGCATGACCGCGTGGGCCGCATGGCCGATACGCTCGAATACAGCGAAGTGGCGTTTCCGCGCGACCGGTTCGACGATGCGCTGATCGCCGAGATCGAGAAATACGCGCCCAGCCAGCTCGAAATCAGCGACCGCGATGGCGACGGCCAGACCGAGGTCATCATCAAGCACCTTTATATAGAGCGGCGCATGATCCCGCTCAACATCTACCTCCAGGAAGCCTTTGACACCGGTCTCTCCGACCCGCGCGCCCACCAGCAGATGGAGCGTAGCGTTGTCGAATACGGCAACGCCATCAAGGACCTGGTGGCCGCCAACATCTTCCCCGGCGACATGCTCTGGAAGAACTTCGGCATCACGCGCAACGGCAAGGTCGTGTTCTACGACTACGACGAGATTGAATACCTTACCGACTGCAACTTCCGCCGTGTGCCCACGCCGCGCAACGAGGAAGAAGAAATGAGCGGTGAGGTCTGGTACACCGTGGCCCCGCACGACGTGTTTCCCGAGACCTTTGGCCCCTTTCTGCTGGGCAACGACGCCGTGCGCGCCGTGTTCATGCAGCACCATGGCGACCTGCTCGACGTGGATTTCTGGCAGCAGCACAAAGAGCGCATCCAGGCAGGCCATGTGTACGACGTTTTCCCATACGACCCCGAGCGGCGGTTTCATCACGCTGCCCATTGATCACCGCGCATTTCCCTCAGCATCTCAAGGAGACTTCCCATGTCCGTATCCCAACAAGACCCCATCGTTATCGTCGGCGCTGCACGCACCCCCATGGGGTCGCTGCAGGGCGACTTTTCCACCCTGGCCGCGCACGACCTCGGTGGCGCGGCCATCAAGGCGGCCATGGAGCGCGCCGGGGTGGCGCCCGATGCCGTGGGTGAAGTCCTGTTCGGCAACTGCCTGATGGCGGGGCAGGGCCAGGCGCCCGCGCGCCAGGCTGCGTTCAAGGGCGGATTGCCCAAGGGTGCGGGCGCGGTCACGCTCAGCAAGATGTGCGGCTCGGGCATGAAGGCAGCCATGTTTGCGCACGACATGCTGCTGGCCGGCACGCACGACGTGATGGTGGCCGGTGGCATGGAGAGCATGACCAATGCCCCCTACCTGCTGCAAAAGGGCCGCGGTGGCTACCGCCTGGGCCACGACCGCATCTTCGACCACATGATGCTCGACGGCCTGGAAGACGCCTACGAGCCCGGCCGCTCCATGGGCACCTTTGGTGAAGACTGCGCCGCGAAATACCAGTTCACGCGCGAGCAGCAGGACGCCTTTGCCACCGCCAGCGTGCAGCGCGCCAAGGCGGCCACCGAGTCCGGGGCGTTCGCGGCCGAGATCGTGCCCGTCACCGTCAAGACCCGCGCGGGCGACACCGTGATTTCGGTGGACGAAGGCCCGGGCAAGGTCAAGCTCGACAAGATCCCCACGCTCAAGCCCGCCTTCAAGAAGGACGGCACCATCACGGCAGCGTCCAGCTCCAGCATCAATGACGGCGCGGCCGCGCTGGTGATGATGCGCGCATCCACCGCACAAAAGCTCGGCTGCAAGCCGCTGGCGCGCATCGTGAGCCACGCCACGCACGCGCAGGAGCCCGAGTGGTTTGCCACCGCCCCGCTGGGCGCCACGCAAAAAGCGTTGGCCAAGGCTGGCTGGGCGGTGGGCGATGTGCAGCTGTGGGAAATCAACGAAGCCTTTGCCGTGGTGCCCATGGCGCTGATGAAAGAGCTGAACCTGCCGCACGACAAGGTCAACGTCAACGGCGGCGCCTGCGCCCTGGGCCACCCGATTGGCGCCAGCGGCGCGCGCATCATGGTGACGCTGATGTATGCGCTCAAGGCGCGCGGGCTGACTAAGGGGCTGGCCACGCTGTGCATTGGCGGTGGCGAGGCCACGGCGGTGGCGATCGAGCTGGTCTGAGGGCGGCAGGGCCTGTCCGGCCAGCAGGCGCTGGCGAAACCTTCCTGTTTTGTGGGCTGCAGCAGCCTGTGCTGCGGCCCATAAGTAACTCCTTAATTGATAGCTGCTTGCGCTTGCTGAATAAGCGCTGGAGGCCTATTTCATGTCAAATGTCCTGATCATCGGTGCCTCGCGCGGCCTGGGCCTGGAGTTCGCGCGCCAGTATGTGGCCGCGGGCGATCGTGTGCTGGCCACCGCGCGCGACGCGGCCGGGCGCGAGCGCCTGCAGGCCCTCGGTGTCGAGAACGTGCTGACCGTGGACGTGGCCAATCCCGCCAGCGTCAGCGGCCTGGCCTGGATGCTGGACGGTGAAAAAATCGACACCGCGATCTACGTGGCGGGCGTCATGGGCCATGGCACGGCGCTTTCGCCGCCAACGCAGGACGAGTTCGACCGCGTCATGCACACCAACGTGCTGGGCGCCATGCAGGCCATCCCGCAGGTCGCCCCGCTGGTTGAGGCCGCGCAAGGGCGCTTTGCCTTCATCAGCAGCGAACTGGGCCGCATCGGCGGCGCGACCGGCAGCCACACCTGGCTCTACCGCGTCAGCAAAGCCGCGCTCAACATGGCCGTGGCCAGCGCCCAGCACGACTACCCAAAGGCCACGCTGGTGGCGCTGCATCCCGGCTGGGTGCAGACCGACATGGGCGGAGAGCAGGCCCCGCTCACCGCGCCAGAGAGCGTGGCCGCCATGCGCGCCACGCTTGCCCGGCTCACACCTGCGCAAAAGGGCCAATTCCTGCAGCGCGACGGCACGCCCTGCGCCTCGTGGTGAGGGCTGCTGCGGGCTCGACATCCAAGACACACCACAACACCCGGAGACAACGATGCTGCTGACCCAAGACCAGGAAATGATCCGCGACGCCGTGCGCGACTTTGCGCAGACCGAGCTGTGGCCCAACGCCGCGCGCTGGGACAAGGAACACCACTTTCCCAAGGAAGCCCACCAGGGGCTGGCCGCGCTGGGCGCCTATGGCATCTGTGTGCCGGAGGAATTCGGTGGCGCGAATCTCGACTACGTCACGCTGGCGCTGGTGCTCGAAGAAATCGCCGCCGGCGACGGCGGCACCAGCACCGCCATCAGCGTCACCAACTGCCCCGTCAACGCCATCCTCATGCGCTACGGCAACGCCCAGCAAAAGCGCGACTGGCTCACGCCCCTGGCGCGCGGCGAGATGCTCGGGGCGTTTTGCCTGACCGAGCCGCATGTGGGCTCGGACGCCTCCGCGCTGCGCACCACGGCGGTCAAGCAGGGCGACGAATACGTGATCAACGGTGTCAAGCAGTTCATCACCAGCGGCCAAAACGGCCACGTCGCCATCGTCATCGCCGTCACCGACAAAGGTGCTGGCAAAAAAGGCATGAGCGCCTTCCTCGTGCCGACCAGCAACCCTGGCTACGTGGTGGCGCGCCTCGAAGACAAGCTCGGCCAGCACAGCAGCGACACCGCGCAAATCAATTTCGACAACTGCCGCATCCCGGCCGAGAACCTGATCGGCGCGGAAGGCGAGGGCTACAAGATCGCGCTGGGCGCGCTCGAGGGCGGGCGCATCGGCATCGCCGCGCAGAGCGTGGGCATGGCGCGGAGCAGCTTCGATGCGGCGCTGGCCTATTCGAAAGAGCGCGAAAGCTTTGGCACCGCCATCTTCAACCACCAGGCCGTGGGCTTTCGCCTGGCCGACTGCGCCACGCAGATCGAGGCCGCGCGCCAGCTCATCTGGCACGCCGCCGCGCTGCGCGACGCGGGCCGCCCCTGCCTGAAGGAAGCCGCCATGGCCAAGCTGTTTGCCAGCGAGATGGCCGAGCGCGTGTGCAGCGCCGCCATCCAGACCCTGGGCGGCTACGGCGTGGTGAGCGACTTCCCGGTCGAACGCATCTACCGCGACGTGCGCGTGTGCCAGATCTATGAAGGCACGAGCGATGTGCAGAAGATCATCATCCAGCGCGCGCTGGCCTGACGGAATTTGCTATTTAATAGATAGCTTATGGCGCTTGAAGCGTATGGGCGGATTCAAGTCCAAGTGCAACAAATATTCATTAATGCACTGAATCGGGCTGTAGGGTCAGCCGGGCCAAATGTTCGGCATAAACCTCAATGGGCTTGCTCCACCCCAGAGTCATCCTGGGGCGCCCATTGAGCTCATCGGCTACGGCATCCAGATACTCCTGGCTATAGCCGCTCAGATCAGTCCCCTTGGGGAAGTACTGCCGCAGCAATCCATTGGTGTTTTCGTTGGAGCCCCGCTGCCAGGGGCTGTAGGGGTCACAGAAGTACACCTTCATGCCCGTGTTCTCGGTGAGCTTGGCATGCTCTGCCATCTCACTGCCACGGTCATAGGTCAGGCTCTGGCGCATCGGGCTGGCAATGCCATTGAGCTTGTCGCTGAAGGCCTGCAGTACATGTGCCGCTGTCGCCGGGTTGGGGTGCGGCAGCTTGACCAGCACCACCAGGCGGGTCGTGCGCTCGAGCAGCGTGCCAATGGCACTGGCATTGCCTTTGCCTTTGATGAGGTCGCCCTCCCAGTGCCCGGGCAACTGACGATCCTCAATCTCGGGTGGGCGCACATGGATGCTCAGCAGGTCGGTGATTTGCCCACGCCGATCCTCGCCTTTGGAGCGCGGCCAGCGCTTGGCGCGGGCCATGCGCAAGCAGGCCACCAGCTCCTTCTTGAGCTCTCCGCGGGGCTGGGCGTAGATGCAGGTGTAGATGCTCTCGTGGGACACTTGTTTGCGCTTGTTGTCAGGGTGCAGTTTCTTCAACTGCCCAGCGATTTGCTGGGGAGACCAGTGCCGGAGCAGATAGTCGCGAACGATCTTGAACAAAGGTCCATCGCGGTGCAGTTTGGGCTGGGGACGGGCAAAGCATCTGCGCCTGTCGCTGCGTTGCTGGGCGAACTTGGAGGTGTAGGCCTTGGCGCCCGCATTGCGTTGGCATTCCCGGGCGTGTCCGAATTTCCGTGTGTGAGGCTCATTGAACCTTCACCGATTTCGTGAAGCTGGTTGGATATCTTACGTGCTCGGTTTCATGAATCGTTCTTCGTAGAGGATTGCAAACTGGTTCATCGCTGATTTCCAATGGTTGGCTGCTCGCCCCCAGTCCTCGGTGATGTTGCGCAGGGCCAGCCAGATCAGCTTGGTGGCCGCATCGTCGCTGGGGAAGTGTCCTCTGGTCTTGATGATCTTGCGCAGCCGCGCATTCACGCTTTCAATCGCATTGGTCGTGTAGATCACGCGTCGCACCTCGGGCGGGAAGGCGAAGAATGGGATCACCTTGTCCCAGGCCCTGCGCCAGGCGCCCACGACCGTGGGAAATTTCTGGCCCCAGGGCCCCTTTTCAAACGCATCGAGCTCAGTCTGGGCCGCTTCGGCGCTCACTGCTGTGTAGATGGGTTTGATGGCCGCCGCCAGGCTCTTGCGGTCCTTCCAGCTTGCGAAGTCCAGGCTATTGCGGATCAGGTGCACGATGCAGGTCTGCAGCGTCGTGGCCGGGAACACCGCGCCCAGCGCCTCTGGCATACCCTTGAGCCCGTCGGTGACGGCGATCAGGATGTCATGGACGCCGCGTGTCCTCAGATCGTTGAACACCTTCATCCAGAACTTGGCACCCTCGGTGTTCTCGATCCAGATGCCCAGGATGTCGCGGCTGCCATCGGGCAGCACACCCAGCGCCAGGTACACGGCCTTGGCGCGCACCACGCCATCCTCGCGGATCTTGACCCGCAGCGCGTCAAAGAACACCACCGGGTACATCGCCTCCAGCGGGCGCGTCTGCCAGGCCGTGACCTCGCTCATCACGGCGTCGGTGACACTGCTGATGAGGTCGGGCGAGACGTCCACCGAGTACATCTCGGCCAGGAAGCCCTGGATCTCGCGCACCGTCATGCCCCGGGCGTACATGGCGATGATCTTGTCATCGAAGCCGGTGAAGCGCCGTTCGTGCTTGCCGATGAGTTGTGGCTCGAAAGTGCCCTCGCGGTCGCGGGGAACGTCGATGCGCAGCGCTCCCGCATCGGTCAGCACCGTCTTGGCGCTCTTGCCGTTGCGGTGATTGGCGCCAGCCCCTTCGGGCTTGGCCTGGCCGGGCGTGTAGCCCAGATGATGGCTCATCTCGGCGCCCAGGGCGCGCTCAAGAACCGACTTCTTGAACTGCTGGAAGATGCCTTCGAGCTCGGCCGGCGTTACCGGCCCGGGGATGAGTTGCTCCAGCAGCTCGGCTGAGAATTGCGGCTGCGCCGCCTTGTCCGCCGCAGCGGTTGTCTTCGTCTTGCGTGGCATTCATGCTCCTTGTTGACATGCTATGCCTCACACACAAAGTTTCTGACAGGCTCGCATTCCCGGCTGATGGTGCTCTTGCAGCGCCCCAAGGCCCGCGCTATGGCACTGAGGCTTTGCTTTTGCTGCAGCCCCAAGGCTATCGCATGGCGTTCGCTCTGGCTCAAATGCTGGTAGTTCTTCTTTGTCATCTTGACCTCAATTCTCGGTGTTGCACTTCGGAATTGAGGCCGCCAAGCGCTACAGCCCAATAATGGTCTGAAATACGACTGACCTCATCCCCGGCGCTTGAGCACCACCGTGATCTGCCCGTTGGTCTCGATGGTGGCGCGCTCCACCTCGTGCGCTTGCAGGCAACCGCCCGCGCGCAGGGCGGCCTCCACGTCGTTGCTGGTCAGCAGTTCCTTGCGCATCAGCGCCTCGTTGAGCTGGCCCTGCTCGATCAGCACCTGCGCCTTGCCATCCACCCAGCGCCCGATGCGCGGGAAGTGGAAGGCCAGCCGGGCCAGCGCCACATGGCACAGCATCAGCGTGCTGGCAGAAATCAGCCCGCCCACCAGCGAGTTGTCGCCTGCGTTCATCGAATTCTGAACCGCGTTCGACAGGATCAGCAGCAGGATCAGGTCGAAGGGCTCGTACTGCCCCGTCTGGCGCTTGCCCGACAGGCGCAAAAACACCAGCAGGAACAGATAGACCGCCACCCCGCGCAGCACGAACTCCCACCACGGCACGCTCATCGAGAACATCGGCATCTCCTTCGATCACCTTCGTATTGGGCGGCGGCTGCCGCGCAGGCTGCAGTCTACGTTCAATAATCGGCCTGTCTTTTGCCAGCGCAGCCCCACCATGCCCCAGCCTTCGTCCACCATGCCATGCCCCTGCGGCGCCCTGTCGCCGCGGCGCAAACCCCTGGCCTATGCCGACTGCTGTGGCCGCTATGTGGAGCATTTCGACACCACGCCCGCGCCCGATGCCGAGCGCCTGATGCGCTCGCGCTACAGCGCTTTCGTGCTGCAGCGGCGCGATTACTTGCTGGCTACATGGCACGCCAGCCAGCGCCCGGCCACGCTGGACTTCGAGCCCGGCGCGCACTGGCTGGGCCTGGAGGTGCGCAGCCACCGCGTGCTCGATGCCGACCATGCCGAGGTCGAGTTTGTGGCCCGCTACCGCACAGCAGGGCTTGGTGCTGGCGGGCGTGCCGTGCGCCTGCACGAGCGCAGCCGCTTCGTGCGCGAAGATGGGCGCTGGTACTACGTGGACGGCGACAGCCGCTGATTTGAAGCCAGAATGGATCGCAGCCCATATTGATAAAGCGCTAGTAGCAATGAAATTTGAAGCAATTTTGTTCGATTGTGACGGTGTGCTGGTGGACAGCGAACCGATCACCAACGGCGTGCTGTGCACCATGCTCAACGAGGCCGGCTGGGCGCTGGCGCCCGAGGAGTGCATGCGCCTGTTCATTGGCAAGACGGTGCGCAGCGAGGCCGCGCGCATCGAGGCGCACACCGGCCGACCGCTCACCGACGCCTGGATGGCACAGTTCTACGCCCGCCGCAATGCGCGGCTGGAGGCTGAGTTGCAGGCCATCGCGGGCGCCGTCGATGCCGTGCGCGACGTGCATGCGCGGCTGGGCGGGCGCATCGCCTGCGCCTCGGGTGCCGACCGCTTCAAGGTCGAGATGCAGCTGGAAAAGGTGGGCCTGGCGCCGTACTTTGCCGGCCGCATTTTCAGTGGCCACGAAATGCCGGCCACCAAGCCCGCGCCCGACGTGTATCTGGCGGCAGCGGCCGCCGTGGGCGTGCCGCCCGCGCGCTGCCTGGTGGTCGAAGATACGGTCACGGGTGTTGCCGCTGGCGTGGCCGCGGGCGCCACAGTGGTGGGCTATAGCCCCTCACCCGTGGGCCATGGCTCGCCCGAGGCGCTGCGCGCGGCTGGCGCCGTGCATGTGATGGCGGACATGGGCGAGCTGCTGGCGCTGCTCGGGTAGTGGGTTCATCTACCACGCAGCGCACAGACGGCGCACACTGAGGGTTGTGATTCGATTTTTCTCCAAGGAGCTTTCCATGCAACGACGCCAATTCCAGACCTCCGGCCTGGCCGCCCTGATCCTCCTGGCCACCACGCGGGCGCAGGCCCTGTCGCTGGGTGACCTGAGCAATGCCGACGCCAGCAGCGGCGTCAAGGCCGCGCTGGAGCAGGGCGCGCTGGCGGCCGTGGGCCTGCTGGGCCAGTCTGGCGGGTTTTTGAACAACCCCAAGGTGCGCATCCCGCTGCCGGGTTACCTCAACGACGCCGCCAGGCTGATGAAGAAGTTCGGCCAGGGCCAGCGCATTGAAGAGCTGGAAACCTCGATCAACCGCGCAGCCGAGGCCGCCGTACCCATGGGCAAGGACCTGCTGGTCGGCGCCGTGCGCAACATGACGGTGACCGACGCCAAGAACATCCTGGCCGGCGGCGACACGTCGGTGACGCAGTTCTTTTCCGAAAAAACCCGTGCCCCGCTGGGCCAGAAGTTTTTGCCGGTGGTCACCCAGGCCACGAAAAAGGTCGGCCTGGCCCAGCAGTACAACGCCTTTGCTGGCAAGGCGGCGGGTTTTGGCCTGGTGAAGAAGGAAGACGCGACCATCGAGCAGTACGTGACCGGCAAGACGCTGGATGGGCTGTATCTGGTGATCGGCGAGCAGGAGCAGCAGCTGCGCCAGAACCCCGCGGCTGCGGGCAGCGCCATTTTGAAGAAGGTGTTTGGGGCGTTGAAATAAGTTGCGCGCTGCGCACTCTGATATTCCGGTAAAAAGAGGCTCTAGCGCTTTATGGCGTTGCGGATGCAGCTATCGTTTTTATGGTTTGAGAGATGTGGAGAGCGCAGCGCCATCTGGCTCATCCAGCCATCACAGGCGTGAAATCCATCTGCACATCCAGAGCCACTAAACGCCGGCTATCAAGACGCTGCGGACGACAGACGGGCGCCCGCACCAGCCTTGGTGTACTTCTGTCTTGCAACGTACGCGGACACAGCCAGTGCCATTGCCAGCAACGCCAGTGAACCCGGCTCAGGCACGGAGGCGGGCGCAGAAGTGAAATTGATCAGCAGGGCGGTTCCGTCCACGTAGGAAAGGCCGCCCCAATCGAGAGTGAGTCGACTGTCGTTAAAGCCCACCCGTGACGCATTGAATCCACCGAAGGTCGAGCTGGGATCGATGCTGGCCGAGGCCAATGAGAACGCGCTTCCTGTCAGCAGATCGAAAACCAGGCCGTTGAATGACGTCGCGTTCCAGGTGGGGTTGAAGAGGGTGGTCGTAAAACCCACACGCAAGCTGTTATCCGTGAAATCCACGGCAATTTGCGTCACGTTTTCCACATTGATCGTCGTTTCCACGGCGGTGGCGCTGCCGACCGTGAACGTTGCCGGCGTTGCAGTCGCCGAGCCATACGGTGTGGCCAGATCGGGATAGTAATAAGAGGCTTGCAGAGTTCGGCCAACGAAACCTGCATGCGCGACGGAGGCGGTGGCTGCGGTGAGGAGTGCGGCTGCTGCCAGCTGCGAAATCTTGGTCTTCATGGCGTCTCCTTTTTTGGTGGCGAGTGCGCTACGACGATGGAAAGCAATTTGTGCGCCCAAAAACAGGTGGTGTTTTTTCTCTTTTGAATCAATCACTTGCATGAAATCGGTGCCATTCATGGCCCGTTTCTGCAGTGGGGTGTCAAAAACGCCGACAACACTTCGGGGGGGGGGCTGCTTCCCCGTCCGCACGCATTTCTGCGCCAGCGTGGACGCATGTCACCCTGGGGCCCGCGCATTGCGCCGAAATCCTGCCGGCGACTGCCCCGTCCAGCCCCGAAACGCGCGGATAAAGCTTTTTTCGTTGACGAAGCCTGCCGCCTCGGCCACCTGCTTGATGGGGCGGTCGGTGCGGTGCAGCAGGTCCATGGCGCGGCTTTGGCGCACCTCGTCTTTCAGGCCCTGCAGCGTGGCGCCTTCTTCCTTGAGCTGGCGGTGCAGCGTGCGGGGCGACACATGCAGCAGGTGGGCCAGGGTTTCGGCGCTGTGCAGTGGCAGGGCCGCCGCAGCGTGCCCGCCATGTCCGCCTTGCCCGGCCTGCGGCGCGCCCAGCAGTTGCCGCACGCGCTGCACCAGCAGGCGGTCGCGCCGGTATTGCAGCACCGTCAGGGGCAGGGCGTGTTGCAGCATCTGGCGCAGGGCGGCTTCGTCGCGCCGCAGGGGCAGGGCCAGGTAGCGGGCGTCGAACGCAATCGCCGTTTGCGCTGCGTTGAAGGTGACGGGGGCGCGAAACAGTACGCCATACGCATCGGCATGCGCGGGCGCCGCAAAGCCAAACCGCGCCGACAGCAGCGGAATGCGCGAGTCGATGTACCAGCAAGCCAGGCCGTGGATGTTGCGCAGCACCGAGACCAGACAGAACTCGCGCAGGCTGCCGAGGTCGCGGTGCTCGGCAATGGCGATTTCTGCCAAGTCGCCCTGCACCGACAGCGTGAGCGTGATGTCGTCCGCGATCAGCCCGTGGTGGCGGCACCAGCGCGACAGGGCCACACCCAGGTGCGGCGCGCTGATGGATGCCCGCGCCAGCATGCCGTAGCTGCCCCAGGGCAGGCGGCGGCTGAACCAGCCCAGCGCCTCGTCGTCGAGCTCCTGCATGGCGGCGCCCGAGACCTGCTCCATCTGCCAGGCGGTGATGCGGGCCTGGTCGTCTTGCAGCAGCTGCGGCGCAATCTGTGCCTGCGCCAGGGCGCGGTCTGGGCTCAGTCCCCGGCTTGTGTAAGCCAGTGCAATCGCGCGCACAAATGCAATCGGCGTTGCGGCGGGCGAGCGTGGCGCCGAGAACGGCGGCGCCGGGGAGCCGGCAAAGGTGGCATGGGATTTCACGCTGCAGAGTGTGCCGCAGTCGTGGCACGATTTGCAACCTTTGTGGCAACCCGGCGCGGGATCAGGCTTCTATGCTTGAGGGGCGCCGCCTGCTCAGTGCCGAGCGGCGCGACCCAGGAGACAAGACCATGCTGACTGCTGCTGCCCAGAACAATGCACCGCTGGTGATAAGCCACGCCCGTGGCGCCACCGATGTCCCCCTGATCGAGCAGACCATCGGCGCCTTCTTTGCCGACATGGTGGCGCGCCAGCCTGAGCGCGAGGCGCTGGTGAGCCGGCACCAGGGGCTGCGCTACACCTACCGCGGCCTGCAGACCGAGGCACACCGCCTGGCCAGCGCGCTGCTGGGTTTGGGGCTCGTGCCGGGCGACCGCGTGGGCATCTGGTCGCACAACAACGCCGAATGGGTGCTGATGCAGCTGGCCACCGCGCAGGTGGGCCTGGTGCTGGTCAACATCAATCCCGCTTACCGTACGTCGGAGGTGGAATATGCGCTGAACAAGGTGGGCTGCAAGCTGCTGGTGACCATGGCGCGCTTCAAGACCAGCGACTACCTGGGCATGCTGCGCGAGCTGGCGCCCGAATGGGTGCACGGCACGCCGGGCCAGCTGGAGGCGCAGCAGCTGCCGCACCTGCATACCGTGGTGTGGATCGACGAGCCCGGCGTGGGGGGTGAAGAGCCGGGCCTGTTGCGTTTTTCCGACCTGCTGTCGCGCGGCGCTGTGGCCGACGCCCGCGTTGCCCAGGTGGCCGCAGGCCTGAAGGCCACCGACCCCATCAACATCCAGTTCACCAGCGGCACTACGGGTTTCCCCAAGGGCGCCACGCTCACGCACCGCAACATCCTGAACAACGGCTTTTTCATTGGCGAATGCATGAAGCTCACGCCCGAGGATCGCCTGTGCATCCCCGTGCCGCTGTACCACTGCTTTGGCATGGTGCTGGGCAACCTGGCCTGCCTTACGCACGGCGCCACCATCGTCTACCCCAACGACGGGTTCGATCCGCTCACGGTGCTGCAGACGGTGCAGGACGAAAAATGCACCGGCCTGCACGGCGTGCCGACCATGTTCATCGCCGAGCTGGACCACCCGCGATTCGCCGAGTTCGACCTGAGCACGTTGCGCACGGGCATCATGGCTGGCTCCCCATGCCCCACCGAGGTGATGAAGCGCGTGGTGGGGGAGATGAACCTGCGCGAAATCACGATTGCCTATGGCATGACCGAGACCAGCCCCGTGAGCTGCCAGAGTGCTACCTCCACGCCGCTTGAAAAGCGCGTTTCCACCGTGGGCCAGGTGCAGCCGCATCTGGAGATCAAGATCGTGGACCCTGACACCGGCTCCGTAGTGCCGGTGGGCCAGCGCGGCGAGTTCTGCACCCGCGGCTATTCGGTGATGCACGGCTACTGGGAAGACGCCGCCAAGACGCAGGAGGCCATCGACGCCGATGGCTGGATGCACACCGGCGACCTGGCCACCATGGACGCCGAAGGCTACGTGAATATCGTGGGCCGCATCAAGGACATGGTGATTCGCGGTGGCGAGAACATCTACCCACGCGAGATCGAAGAATTTCTGTACCGCCACCCGAAAGTGCAGGACGTGCAGGTGGTGGGCGTGCCCGACCAGAGGTACGGAGAGGAACTGTGCGCCTGGATCATCGCCAAGCCCGGCACCCAACCGACGGAAGACGACATCCGTGCCTTCTGCAAGGGCCAGATCGCGCACTACAAGGTGCCGCGCTACATCCGCTTTGTCACCAGCTTCCCGATGACGGTGACGGGCAAGATCCAGAAGTTCAAGATCCGCGACGAGATGAAGGATCTGCTGGGCCTGGAAGAACAAAAGACTGCTTGAGAGAGCGACAACGTATGACCATTCTCGATACCCAACTCAACGCCCGCTCGGCCGACTTTCTGGCCAACGCCATGGCCATGCGCACGCTGGTGGATGACCTGCGCGCCCAGCTCGACAAGATTGCTCTGGGTGGCGGCGAGGCCGCGCGCGCCAAGCATGTGGCCCGCGGCAAGCTGCTGCCGCGCGAACGCGTGCAGATGCTGCTGGACCCCGGCACGCCATTTTTGGAGCTGGCACCGCTGGCCGCGCTCAACATGTACAACCACGACGCGCCCGGCGCAGGCCTGATCGCGGGCATTGGCCGGGTGAGTGGCGTGGATTGCATGGTCGTGTGCAACGACGCCACGGTGAAGGGCGGCACCTACTACCCGCTGACGGTGAAGAAGCACCTGCGCGCGCAGGAAGTGGCGCAGCAGAACCATCTGCCCTGCATCTACCTGGTGGACTCGGGCGGCGCCAACCTGCCGAATCAGGACGAGGTCTTCCCCGACCGCGACCACTTCGGCCGCATCTTCTTCAACCAGGCGAACATGAGCGCGATGGGCATCTCGCAGATCGCCGTGGTCATGGGCAGCTGCACGGCGGGCGGTGCCTATGTGCCCGCAATGAGCGACGAGTCCATCATCGTCAAGAACCAGGGCACCATCTTCCTGGGTGGCCCACCGCTGGTCAAAGCCGCCACGGGCGAGGTGGTGACGGCCGAGGACCTGGGCGGCGGCGACGTGCACACGCGCCTGTCGGGTGTGGCCGACCACCTGGCGCAAAACGACATGCACGCGCTGCAGCTGGCGCGCACTGCGGTGCGCAATTTGAATAAAAACAAGGCTCCAGCGCCCGCAGATAAAGCGCCTGAAGCTCCTAAATTTGTAGCTGAAGAACTGTATGGCGTGATCCCCGTGGACACGCGCAAGCCCTTTGATGTGCGCGAGATCATCGCCCGCATCGTGGACGGCAGCGAATTCGACGAGTTCAAGGCGCGCTACGGCACCACGCTGGTCACCGGCTTTGCACGCATCGAGGGCATGGCGGTGGGCATCATCGCCAACAACGGCATTTTGTTCAGCGAGTCGGCCCTGAAGGCTGCGCACTTCATCGAGCTGTGCTGCCAGCGCAAGATCCCGCTGGTGTTTTTGCAGAACATCACCGGTTTCATGGTGGGCCGCAAGTACGAAAACGAAGGCATTGCGCGCAACGGCGCCAAGATGGTCACGGCCGTGGCCACGGCCAGCGTGCCCAAGTTCACCATCATCATTGGCGGCAGCTTTGGCGCGGGCAACTACGGCATGTGCGGCCGGGCGTACTCGCCCCGCTTCCTGTGGATGTGGCCGAACGCGCGCATCAGCGTCATGGGCGGCGAGCAGGCGGCGGGCGTGCTGGCCACCGTCAAGCGCGATGGCATCGAGGGCAAGGGTGGCCAGTGGAGCATGGAGGAAGAAGAAGCCTTCAAGGCCCCCATCCGCCGCCAGTACGAAGACCAGGGCCACCCCTATTACGCCACGGCGCGCTTGTGGGACGACGGTGTGATCGACCCCGCCGACACCCGCCGCGTGCTGGCACTGGGCCTGGCGGCCACACGCAACGCGCCGATCGAAGACACGAAGTTCGGCCTGTTCCGCATGTGAGATGGAGCACCCCCTGAGTCGCTTCGCGCCTTCCCCCTCTCTCGCCTCGCTGCGCGAGGCGGGAGGGGAACGCCCCCAGCGCGGCGGGGCGGCCCTTGCGCGGGGGCACTGGTCTGGGCTGCGACAGTTTCATAGCCCGCAGACGGCCCTTAGTAAATTGAATTTTAGAGATGAACGCCATGAGTCAACCTAACTTGGTCATCACATACGAAGGCGCCGTTGCGCGTGTCACCCTGACCCAGCCCGAGATCCGCAACGCGTTCAGCGACGAAGTCATCGCCGAAATCACCGCCGCCTTCATGGATGTGGGCGGGCGTGCCGACGTGCGCGCCGTGGTGCTGGCGGCCGAGGGGCCCGCGCTCTGTGCAGGGGCCAACCTCAACTGGATGCGCCGCATGGCCGACTACACGCGCGACGAGAACATCGCCGATGCCGCCAAGCTGGCCGAGATGCTGCGTGTGATCTACGAATGCCCCAAGCCAACCATCGCCCGCGTGCAGGGCGATGTGTATGCGGGCGGCATGGGCCTGGTGGCCGCCTGCGACATGGCCGTGGCGGTGGACACGGCGGGCTTTTGCCTCAGCGAAGTGAAGCTGGGCCTCATCCCCGCCACCATCAGCCCCTATGTGATCCGCGCCATGGGCGCGCGGGCGGCACATCGTTATTTCCTCACGGCCGAGCGTTTTGGCGCGGCGGAGGCGTTGCGCATTGGCTTTGTGCACGAGGTGGTGGCTGCCGACCAGCTGGATGCCAAGGTCGATGAACTGCTCAAGGCCCTGACCAGCGCCAGCCCCAACGCCGTGCGCGCGTGCAAAAAGCTGGTGATGGATGTTGCAGAGCGAGAGATCAACGCGAGCCTGATCGCCGCCACTGTGCAGGGCATTGCCGACATCCGCGCCAGCGACGAAGGCAAGGAAGGCGTCCAGTCTTTCCTCAACAAGCGCAAACCTGCCTGGTTGGTGGCGTGACCCTTCCGTTCTGAGCACCCCACACCATGGACACCCTCTGGTTCAACATCGTGCAGTGGCTCCACACCTTGGGGCTGCATGTCGATGGCGGCACGGCGCGTGCTGTGGGCGACGCGGCGGCGACGGTCACCGAGCGGCTCGACATGCCCAGCCTGCTGGCGCTGGCGGCGGCATTGGGCTGGGCCAGCGGGTTTCGGCTGTATGCGGTGGTGTTTCTGGTCGGCATGATGGGTGTGCTCGGCTGGATGCCTTTACCGCCGGGTCTGGCCATGCTGCAGCACCCGTTGGTGCTGATGGTCAGCGGCTTCATGCTGATGGTGGAGTTTTTTGCCGACAAGGTGCCCTGGGTGGATAGCGCCTGGGATGCGGTGCACGCCTTCATCCGCGTGCCCGCTGGCGCCGCATTGGCGTATGGCGTGTTTGGCGCCGACAACGCCACGATGGCGGTGGTGGCGGGGCTGCTGGGCGGTTCCCTGTCTGCCACGGCGCTGGCCACCAAGATGACCACGCGGGCGGCCGTGAACACCTCGCCCGAGCCGTTTTCCAACTGGGGTCTGTCGTTCTTTGAGGACGGACTGGTGGTGGCGGTGGTGTGGCTGGCCACGCAGTACCCCGTGGCCTTTGGCATTGCGCTGGTCGTGATGGTGGTCGTTTCGGTGGTGCTGCTGGTGGTGCTGTTCAAGTTTTTGCGCGCTGTGTTGCGGCGCCTTTCCTCTTTCTTTTCTGGTTCTGCCAAGGTGGCTTAAAAATGTTCAACAAGATCCTCATTGCAAACCGTGGCGAAAGCGGTTGCCTAGCAACCGTTTCGACAAATCGCATGGCACGCGCAGCGTGCGCAGGCGATCTCGCCGCAGGAGGGCGCCATGTTTAAAAAGATCCTCATCGCCAACCGTGGCGAGATCGCCTGCCGTGTGGCGGCGACCGCCAAGCGCCTGGGTGTGAAGACCGTGGCGGTGTACTCCGACGCCGATGCAGGCGCCAAGCATGTGGCGGTGTGCGACGAGGCCGTGCACATCGGCGGCAGCGCCCCCAAGGACAGCTACCTGCGCTGGGAGCGCATCATCGAGGCCGCCAAGCAGACTGGCGCCCAGGCCATCCACCCCGGCTACGGCTTCCTGAGCGAGAACGAAGAATTCGCGCAGGCCTGTGCCGACGCGGGGCTGGTCTTCATCGGCCCGCCGCCTTCTGCTATCAAGGACATGGGCCTGAAGGCCGAGTCCAAGCAACTCATGGAGAAGGCCGGCGTGCCCCTGGTGCCCGGCTACCACGGCGCCAACCAGGACCCCGCCTTGCTGCAGGCCGAGGCCGACCGCATTGGCTACCCCGTGCTTATCAAGGCCAGCGCCGGTGGCGGTGGCAAGGGCATGCGTGCGGTGGACAAGGCCGAGGACTTTGCGGCAGCACTCGATTCGTGCAAGCGCGAGGCCATCAACAGCTTTGGCGACGATGCGGTGTTGATCGAAAAATACGTGCAGCGCCCGCGCCACATCGAGATCCAGGTGTTTGGCGACACGCTGGGCAACTACGTGTACCTGTTCGAGCGCGACTGCTCGGTGCAGCGCCGCCACCAGAAGGTGCTGGAAGAAGCGCCCGCCCCCGGCATGACGCCCGAGATGCGCGCCCAGATGGGCCTGGCCGCCGTGGCGGCTGCGCGGGCGGTGAACTATGTGGGCGCGGGCACGGTGGAATTCATCGTCGAGCAGCGTGACGACTCGAGCGCCGCGCCGGGCCGCCCCAAGCAAGCGAGCGTCCCCTCGGGGGGCAGCGAACCACACGAAGTGTGGGGCGTGGGGGGCAACAAGCCCGTGATGAATTTCTTCTTCATGGAAATGAACACCCGCCTGCAGGTGGAGCACCCCGTGACCGAAGCCATCACCGGGCAGGACCTGGTGGAGTGGCAACTGCGCGTGGCCGCGGGCGAGCCCCTGCCGCTGCAGCAAGACGAACTGCGCATCACCGGCCACGCCATCGAGGCGCGCATCTGCGCCGAGAACCCCGACAACAACTTCCTGCCCGCCACGGGATCGCTCAACGTGTATGGGCTGCCTGAGTGCGTGACCTTTGAGCGAGGTGCCGTGCGCGTGGACTCCGGCGTGCGCCAGGGCGATGCGATCAGCCCGTTCTACGACTCCATGGTGGCCAAGCTCATCGTGCACGGCGACACGCGCGAGCAGGCGCTGGCCCGCTTGGATGAAGCGCTGGCCCAGACCCACATCGTGGGCCTGGCGACCAATGTGCAGTTCTTGCGCCGCGTGGCGCGCACCGAGTCGTTTGCCAAGGCCAACCTCGACACCGCCCTCATCCCGCGCGAGCAGGCCGTGCTGTTCCACCTGGAAAGCGTTGGCCTGCCCCTGGCCGCTGCCGCTGCCGTGGCGCAAACCCTGCTGCGCGAGCGCGCCAGCGAGGGCGTGGACCCGTTCAGCCGCCGCGACGGTTTCCACACGCATGGCGTGGTGCAGCGCCGTTTCGAGTTTGAGTTTGGTGGCGAGCACGCCAAGGCCTGGCTGACCTACGAGCGTGGCGGCTGTCTGCATCTGGCAGTGGGCGAGGGCGATGCCGCAGTTGCCGGACCGCTGGTGTTTTCAGCGCAGGCCGAAGGCATCGAGCTGCAATTTGCCGGCCAGCGCACGCGTGCCGCTGTCTATGCCCAGGGCGAGGTGGACCATGTCTTCACCCCGCTGGGCGCCACGCAGATTACCGCCATCGACCTGCTGGCCCACGCGGGCGAGGCAGCGGCCGAGGGCGGGCGCCTCACCGCGCCCATGCCGGGCAAGGTGGTGTCGTTTGCCGTGAAGGCGGGCGACACCGTGACCAAGGGCCAGCCGCTGGCGGTAATGGAGGCCATGAAGATGGAGCACACCATTGCCGCGCCGGCCGATGGCGTGGTGGCCGAGCTGCTCTACGCGCCCGGTGACCAGGTCACCGAGGGCGCCGAGCTGCTCAAGCTGTTGATCGCCGAAAAGGCCTGAGCGTGAAAATGTTCTCAAGGGGCGCGCCATGCCTGACTGCAAGCGCGGTGCAATGGCGTTACCCTCGGGCGCCATGAAAATCACTTTTTGTTGTACCGATACCAAGGCCGAGCCTTGGCTTCAAGGGCTCGCTGCGGCGCTGCCCGGCGCTGAAGTCTCTGTCTGGCAACCCGGCGCCCCGGTTGCCGACTACGCCGTGGTCTGGGCGCCGCCCCAGCAGTTCATGGACGAGCAGCAGGGCATAAAAGCCCTGTTCAACATTGGGGCGGGCGTGGATGCGCTGCTGCAGCGGCGCCTGCCGCCCGGCGCCCGCGTGGTGCGCCTGGACGATGCCGGCATGGCGGTGCAGATGGCCGAATATGTGTGCCACGCCGTCATCCGCCATTTCCGCGAATTCGACCAGTACGAGGCTGGCATGCGCGCGGGGCAATGGGCCTACCGCAAGCCCCGTCTGCGCCAGGATTTTCCCGTGGGCGTGATGGGGCTGGGCGTGCTCGGCGAGCGCGTGGCCAAGGCGCTGGCGCAGTTCGAGTTTCCGGTGAATGGCTGGAGCCGGTCGCCCAAAGCCATAGCCGGCGTGCGCGCGTTCAATGGCGCTGAAAAGTTCAACGAATTTCTGGCCGCGAGCCGCGTGCTTGTCAACCTGTTGCCGCTCACGCCGGACACGCAGGACATCCTGAACCGCGACAACATGTCGCGCCTGCAACCGGGCGGCTACGTCATCAACGTGGCGCGCGGCGCGCATCTGGTGGATGCCGACCTGCTGGCGCTGCTGGACAGCGGCCACCTTGCCGGCGCCACGCTCGACGTGTTCCGCACCGAGCCGCTGCCCGCTGGCCATCCGTTCTGGAGCCACCCGCGCATCACCGCCACGCCCCACACTTCGGCGCGCACGCTGCGCGAGGAAAGCATTGCCCAGATCGCGGGCAAGATCGGTGCCCTGGCGCGCGACGAGCCCATCGCCGGTATCGTGGACCCCGGGCGTGGCTACTGACGGGGCCGCTGGCCCGCAGATTTGATTGAAGGACCTTCCCATGAGCATTCCCCCACGCGTCAAACTCGTCGATGTCGGCCCGCGCGACGGCCTGCAAAACGAAAAATCCCCCGTGCCGGCCGCCGTCAAGATCGGCCTGGTGCACCGCCTGCAGGACGCAGGCCTCACGAACATCGAAGTCACCAGCTATGTGTCGCCCAAATGGGTGCCGCAGATGGCCGACAACCACGAGGTGATGAGCGGCATCGCGCGCCAGGGCGGCATCGTTTATTCCGTGCTCACACCCAACCTCAAGGGCTTCGAAGCCGCCGTGCTCGACCGGCCCGATGAAATCGTGGTGTTCGGCTCGGCCAGCGAGGCCTTCAGCCAGAAAAACATCAACTGCTCCATTGCCGAGAGCATCGAGCGCTTTGCGCCCGTGGTCGAGGCCGCGCGCGCTGCCGGCATTGCCGTGCGCGGCGCCATGAGCTGCACCGTGGGCTGCCCCTACGAAGGCGAGGTGGCGCCCGAGCGCGTGGCCTATCTGGCCGGCCTGATGAAGCAGATCGGCGTGCAGCATGTGGGCGTGGCCGACACCATTGGCGTGGGCACGCCGCGCAAGGTGCAGCGCGCCGTCGAGGCCACGCTGCAGCATTACAGCATCGACGAGATTTCGGGCCATTTCCACGACACCTACGGCCAGGCGCTGGCCAATACCCTGGCCACGCTGGAGATGGGCGTGTGGCAGTTCGACACCTCGGTGGCGGGCCTGGGCGGCTGCCCCTACGCCAAGGGCGCCACGGGCAACGTGGCTACCGAAGATGTGGTCTACATGCTGCACGGCATGGGCATTGAAACCGGCATCGATCTCGACAAGCTCGTGGACGCGGGCGCCTACATCAGCGATTTCCTGGGCCGCAAGCCCAACTCGCGCGCGGCCACGGCGCTGCTCGCCAAGAGGGCCGGCTGATGGCGCAATCCGAGCAAATCCTGTGTGGGGCGGAATTCAAGGCGCTGCCCGAAGGGGTGCAACGGGTGGCGGCGGCCTTGCAGGCCCACGGCCACCCCCACATGCCGCGCATGCTCGATGACGCCGCGCGCACTGCGCAGCAGGCGGCCGATGTGCTGGGCATTCTGGTGGGGCAGGTGGCCAAGAGCATCATCTTCCGGCGCAAGAGCGACGACGCGGCGGTGCTGGTCATCACCTCGGGCGACCGGCGTGTGGACGAAAAAAAGGTCGAGGCCCATGTGGGCAAGATCGGCCGGGCCGATGCCGGTTTCGTGAAGGAGCGCACGGGCTTTTCGATCGGCGGCGTGTCGCCCATCGCGCACGCCACGCCCCCGGTCACGCTGATCGACCAGGACCTGCTGCGCTTTGAGGTGGTCTGGGCGGCCGCCGGGCATCCGCACGGCGTGTTCCCGTTGCACCCCACGGACCTTGAGCGCCTGACCGGCGCCCCCGTGGTGGACGTGGTGCAGGAGGTGTCGGCATGAGTGCTGCAGAAGCAATAGCTGCTCGCGCACAGCTGTTAAGCGCTGCAGGCTATTTTGATGCGGATTCGGACGAGGTGATCCCTTCGCCCTGCATCTCGGTGTGCCGCATGACCGAAGACCGCAGCCGCTGCGAGGGGTGCTTTCGCACCATCCCCGAGATTCGTGCCTGGGCACTGGCCGACAGCACGGAACGCCTGGCCATCTGGGCGCGGCTGGCGCAGCGCGCCGGCATGCCATTCCCTCCAGAAGCCGTGGCCAAGGAGCCGACATGAAGCACATCACCTTCTACCTGGATTTCGTCTCGCCCTACGCATGGCTGGCCTTCGAGCGCCTGCCCGAGGTGCTGGAGGGCCTGAGCTACAGCGTGGAATACCGCCCGGTGCTGCTGGGCGCGCTGCTCAAGCAGCATGGCAACCCGGGGCCGGCGGGCATTGCGCCCAAGCGCGACTGGACCTATCGCCATGTCACCTGGCTGGGCCATTCGCTGGGCGTAGGGTTGCAGATGCCGGCACGCCACCCGTTCAATCCGCTGCCGCTGTTGCGGCAGGCACTGGCCTGCAGCCGCGACGGCAGCATCAACCGTTTCGTGGCCGGCACGCTGCTGCGACATGTGTGGCAGGGCGGGCACGATGCGCTCGATGCACAGCGCCTCACGGCCCTGGCCGCCGAGCTGGAGCCGCAGCTGCAGCCCGACGATGCGGACGGCGCACGCGCCAAGGCGCTGCTGCGCAGCAACACCGACGCCGCCGCTGCGCGCGGCGTGTTTGGCGTGCCGGCCTTCGAGGTCGATGGCAAGATTTTCTGGGGCTTCGACAGCCTGACCATGCTGCGCGCTTATCTGGAAGGCGACAGCTGGTTCGAGCACGACTGGGATGCCGCTGCAAGCGTGGCGCAAGGCCTGCCGGGTTGAATGGCGGAGCCCTAGCGGCGCACCCATCGCCTCACCATGCCCAATGCCTTCAACTTCGCCGCCTCGCCCTTTGACTGCCTGAGCCCGGACGAACAGCGCCTGGTGCGCGCCAGCGTGGACATCGCCTATTTCCCTGCAGGCGCCGTGGTGCTGGAGGTGGGCGTGGCCCCCACGCACCTGTTTGTCGTCATCAAGGGCTATGTCACGCAGACCGAGGGCGACGAGGTGCTGGCCACCTACGGGCCGGACGACTGCTTTGACGGCTGCGGCCTGATGACCGGGCGCGTGGGCAGCCGCTTTGTGGCCGCCGAGGAGGTGGTGGCCTACCAGCTCGCGCGCGAGGCGGTCAACGAGCTCATCGCGCGCAACACCACCTTCGGCGCGCTGCTGTTTTCCGACCTGGGCCAGAAGCTCAGTGCACTGGCGCAGCGCGCCGACCAGCATGAGCGCCAGTCGCTCACCATGGCGCGCGTGGACCAGGCCTTCCTGCGCCCGGCGCACACGGTGGCTGCCGGCACCGACATCGTCTCGGTGGTGCGGTTGTTCCAGGCGCAGCGCACCACCAGTGTGCTGGTGACCGGCTTGCCCGGTGGGCTGGGCATCTTCACCAACACCAGCCTGCAGCGCGCCATCCTCGATGGCCGCCCGCTCGATCAACTGACCGTGGGCGAGCTGGCCAGCAGCCCGGTGGTGACCATGCGGCCTTCGGACTTGCTGGGCGATGCTATGGCACTCATGCTGCAACGCCGTGTGCACCGCCTGGTGGTGGTGGAGGACGATGGCCAGGTGCGCGGCATCCTGGAGGCGCTGGACCTGTTCAGCTTCCTGGCCAACCATTCGCACCTGATCACGGTGCAGATCGAGCAAGCCCAGGACCTGCCTGCGCTGGCGCAGGCGGCGGCGCAGATCACCCGGCTGATCGCGGCGCTGTACCGCGGTGGCACGCGCATCGGCCTGATGGCCCGGCTGGTGCAGCAGCTCAACGCGCGGCTGTTTGAGCGCGCCTGGGCCATGGTGGCGCCGGCCGATCTGGTGGCCAACAGCTGCCTGTTCGTCATGGGCAGCGAGGGGCGCGGCGAACAACTGCTCAAGACCGACCAGGACAACGGCCTGGTGCTGCGCGACGGTTACACCGCGCCGCCCGATCTCGATGCCATCTGCCAGCGTTTTTCCGGGGTGCTGGCGAGCTTTGGCTATCCCGAATGCCCCGGTCGCATCATGGTCAGCAACCCCGACTGGCGCGGCACCGTGAGCAGCTTCAGCCAGCGCGTGCGCCAGTGGCTGCTGCAGCCCGAGGGCGACAGCCTGATGCAGCTGGCCATCTTTCTCGACGCGCACGCGGTGGCGGGCGACGCCGCGCTGCTGGCCACCGTTCGCGACCGTGTGATGGCGCTGGCCACCGACAACGACGCCATGCTGGCACGCTTTGCCGCGGCCATCGAGAACTTTGGCGACCCAGCAGGCTGGTGGAGCCGCCTGTTCGGCCTGGGCGACGAAGGCCAGGCCATCAGCCTGAAAAAGGCGGGCATCTTCCCCATCGTGCATGGTGTGCGCAGCCTGGCCCTGGCCCGGCGCGTGGCCGCCACCGGTACGGCCGAGCGCATTGCGGCCCTGGTGGCCGATGGCGTGCTCGACGCGGCCATGGGCGACGAGCTGGTGCAAAGCCTGCACTTCCTGATGGGCCTGCGCCTCAAAGCCGGGCTGGCCGAAATCGACACGGGCCGCACCGTCACCGGCACCGTCGACCCCGGGCGCCTGAGCAGTCTGGAGCGCGACCTGCTCAAGGAAGCGCTGGCCGTGGTCAAGCGCTTCAAGGTGCTGCTGCACCAGCGCCTGAAGCTGGACGCGCTGTGAGCCCGTTCGCACGCCTGCGGCGCGCCTGGTTGCAGTACCACCTGGCCGATCCGGCGTTCGCCTTTCTGCTTGACCCGCCGCCGCCCGGTGAATGGGTGGCGCTCGATTGCGAAACTACCGGGCTCAACGTGCGCAGCGATGAAATCATCGCCATTGGTGCCGTGCGCATCGTGGGTCAGCGCATCCTGACCAGCGAGCGGCTGGAGCTGCTGGTGCGCCCCGACAAGGGCGTGCCGGCCGACAGCGTGCGCATCCACCGCCTGCGCGAGCGGGATGTCGCCCAGGGCCTGCCGCTGGCAGACGCCATGCGTCAGCTGCTGCGCTTCATCGGCAGCCGTCCACTGGTGGGCTACTTTCTCGAATTCGACGTGGCCATGCTCAACCGCGCCATCTGGCCGCTGCTGGGCATGGAGCTGCCGCAGCCCAAGATTGAAGTGTCCGCACTGTATTACGAGCACAAGTTCCGGCAACTGCCGCCGTACAAGCAGCAGGACAACGCCGACATCGACCTGCGTTTTGCCACCCTGATGGACGACCTGGGCCTGCCCCGGCGCGAGGCGCACGACGCGCTCAACGACGCCGTGATGGCGGCGCTGGCCTTTATCAAGCTGCGCCAGTTGCACGGCGCAGGTTGAACCGTGGGTTGCGGCCTTTGCCGCATTGATGTTTGATTCAAAACGGTCTGTAGCGCTTATCCATCAAGCGCTAGCAGCTATTGTTTTGATAGTTTTTGGCGGTGATGCGGACCCTGCGGCAGACGCGAAAAAGCCGGGCAGGGTGGCCCGGCTTGAGTGGTGCGGCGCAGCGGTGGTGGCGCTGTGCCGCGCCGTGTCAGTGGCCCGAAGCGCCCGATGCCCCGAAGCCCGTCTCCGACCGCACCTGCTGCGCCGGAAACGCGGCGCGCTCGCGTGCGGCGTTGGCGCTTTTGTCGGTGATCGAGAACAGCCAGATGCCCACGAAGCCGATGGTCATCGAGAACAGTGCCGGCGAGGTGTAGGGAAACAGCGCCGAGCCGGCCGGGTTGCCCAGCGTGGCTTCCCACACCGAGGGTGAGACTACCGTCAGGCCCACTGATGAAATCAGGCCCAGGAAGCCGCCAATCACCGCGCCCCGCGTGGTGCAGTCCTTCCACAGCACCGACAGGAACAGCACCGGGAAGTTGGCCGAGGCCGCGATGGCAAAGGCCAGCGACACCATGAACGCGATGTTCTGCTTCTCAAAGACAATGCCCAGCACCACGGCGATCAGGCCCAGGGCCAGCGTGGTGATGCGCGAGACCTTCAGCTCGGCAGCGCTGTCGGCCTTGCCCTTCTTGAACACCGTTGCATACAGGTCATGTGAGACGGCCGAGGCGCCCGAGAGCGTCAGGCCAGCCACCACGGCCAGGATGGTGGCAAACGCCACGGCCGAGATGAAGCCATAGAAGATGTTGCCGCCCACCGACTTGGCCACAAGCACTGCCGCCATGTTGGCCGTGCCCGCACCGCCGTGGATCACGCCCTTGACCACATCCGCGAACTCGGGGTTGGTGAGCACCAGGGTTATCGCGCCAAAGCCGATGATGAAGATCAGCACGTAGAAGTAGCCGATCCAGGTCGTGGCCCACAGCACCGACTTGCGCGCCTGCTTGGCATCGGGCACCGTAAAGAAGCGCATCAGGATGTGCGGCAGGCCAGCGGTGCCGAACATCAGCGCCATGCCGAACGAGATGGCCGAGATCGGATCCTTGATGAAACCGCCCGGGCCCATGATGCCCAGGCCCTTCTTGGCGGCCTCTTCGGCCGACATGCCGGTGTTGGCGGCGATTTGCGTGCGCACTTCGACGCCCTTTGCAAACAGCGCCTCGGGGCTGAAGCCGTACTGCGCCAGCACCATGAAGGCCATGAAGGTCACGCCCGCCAGCAGCAGGCAGGCCTTGATGATCTGCACCCAGGTGGTGGCCGTCATGCCGCCAAACAGCACATAGATCATCATCAGCGCGCCAACGATGACCACGGCCATCCAGTATTCCAGGCCAAACAGCAGCTTGATGAGCTGCCCCGCGCCAACCATTTGCGCGATCAGGTAGAACGCCACCACCACCAGCGTGCCCGAGGCGGCAAATGCGCGGATGGGGCCCTGCTGAAAGCGGTAGCCCGCCACGTCGGCAAAGGTGAACTTGCCAAGGTTGCGCAGCCGCTCGGCCATCAGGAAGGTGATGATGGGCCAGCCCACAAGAAAGCCAATGGAGTAGATGAGCCCGTCGTAGCCGGTGGCCATCACGGCCGCCGAAATGCCCAGAAAAGAGGCGGCCGACATGTAGTCGCCCGCAATCGCCAGGCCATTCTGAAAGCCGGTGATGCCGCCGCCCGCGGTGTAGAAGTCAGAGGCGGACTTGGTCTTGGCCGCAGCCCATTTCGTGATCCACAGCGTGCCGGCGACAAAGGCGCCAAACATGATGATGGCCGTCCAGTTGGTCGCCTGCTTGGCGGCCTGGCCCAGATCGGCGCCGGCCGCATGGGCGCTGCCAGCGGCCAGGAGCGCCAGGAGTGCCAGCAGGCTGCCCCCGCGTAATGTTGATGCATTCATTTCGATGCGTCCTTCAGGATGTCTTTGGTCAGGGTGTCGAATTCGCCATTGGCGCGGCGCACATAGATGCCGGTGATCACGATCGTGAAGATGATCACGCCCATGCCTATGGGGATGCCCAGCGAGGTCACGCCGCTGCCGATGGGCTGCGCCAGGAACTTCTTGTCAAACGCAATCAGCGCGATGTAGCCGTAGTACACGATCAGCATCAGGACCGTCAGGAAGATACCCAGGCGGTTGCGCTTTTTGCGCAGTTCCAGGTACTTTGGATGGCTCTGAATTTTCTGGACCATTGGGTCACTCATGGGTATCTCTCCTCAGGATAGTGCGTTGAAAACGCAATGTGGGGCGGTAGGTCGCACCGCATGGCTGGATTCTGTGAATGCGCACTGACCAAGCGCTTACGCAGCCGTGTTTTGTCGCCGCGTGGGCGCCTGAAAAGGTGGTGGCGTCACCCGAGGGAAAACCCGAGGAGATGTGGTGCCGCCCGGTGTTTTTCCGCATCGAAAAATGCGCGGTGAGGGTTACTACCAAAGCTGTAAGGCTGGAGGAAGTTTCGCGTCAATTTCTGTAAGAAATACGTCAGAGCGGTGTCAGTAGTGCCATGGATAGTGCCTCCACAGGTAATTTGTATGTGCCTGTAAATTCAAAACATTCCAGGAGGCAATCATGGCAACGCAACATCCCGCACCGCGGCCGATGTCCGCCGAAGAGAAGAAGGTCATCTTCGCTTCGTCGCTCGGTACCGTATTCGAGTGGTACGACTTTTATCTATACGGTTCGCTCGCGGCCATCATTGCCAAGCAGTTCTTCAGCGGACTGGATGCGGGCGCGGCCTTCATCTTTGCGCTGCTGGCGTTTGCGGCAGGTTTCCTGGTTCGGCCATTCGGCGCCATCGTGTTCGGCCGCCTGGGCGACATGATCGGGCGCAAGTACACCTTCCTGGTCACGATCCTCATCATGGGCCTGTCGACCTTCATCGTCGGCCTGCTGCCCAGCTACGCCACCATCGGTGTGGCCGCTCCCGTCATCCTGGTTGCGCTGCGCATGCTGCAGGGCCTGGCGCTGGGTGGTGAGTACGGCGGTGCCGCCACCTATGTGGCCGAGCATGCTCCGCACGGCAAGCGCGGCGCCTATACGTCCTGGATCCAGACCACGGCCACGCTGGGCCTGTTCCTGAGTCTGCTGGTGATCTTGGGCGTGCGTCTGGGCTTGGGTGAAGCGGCGTTCCAGGACTGGGGCTGGCGCATTCCGTTCCTGGTGTCCATCCTGCTGCTGGGCATCTCGGTGTGGATCCGCCTGTCGCTGTCGGAATCGCCTGCCTTCCAGAAGATGAAGGCCGAGGGCAAGACCTCCAAGGCGCCCATCTCGGAATCGTTCGGTCAGTGGAAAAACCTGAAGATCGTGATCCTGGCGCTGGTGGGCCTGACCGCCGGCCAGGCCGTGGTCTGGTACTCGGGCCAGTTCTACGCGCTGTTCTTCCTGACGCAACAACTGAAGGTGGACAACACCACCGCCAACCTGCTGATCGCTGCCGCGCTGCTGCTTGGCACGCCCTTCTTCGTGGTGTTCGGTGCCCTGTCGGACAAGATCGGCCGCAAGCCCATCATCATGGCGGGCTGCCTGCTGGCCGTGGTGACATACTTCCCCGTCTTCAAGGCACTGACCGAAGCGGCCAATCCTGACCTGGCCCGTGCCCAGGCCTCGGCTGGCGTGGTGGTGACGGCCGATCCGGCATCGTGCTCGTTCCAGGGCAACCCGGTGGCCCGCGAGATCGACTTCCGCAGCTCGTGCGACATTGCCAAGCGCTACCTGGTGCAGAACTCGGTGAGCTATGACAACGTGGCAGGCCCTGCGGGCTCGCCGGCGGTGCTCAAGATCGGCGACAAGACGGTGACGGCGCCTACGGGCAACGTGGTGAACCTCAAGTTCGATGAAACCTCCGTCAAGGCCATCGCCGCTTTCAAGAAGGAAGTGGCCGAGGACCTGAAGCTGGCTGGTTACCCGGCAAAGGCCGATCCGGCCAAGACCAACAAGGGCCTGGTGGTGGCCCTGCTGTTCTGGCTGGTGCTGCTGGTGACCATGGTGTACGGGCCGATTGCCGCCATGCTGGTGGAAATGTTCCCGACCCGTATCCGCTACACCTCGATGAGCCTGCCATACCACATCGGTAACGGCTGGTTCGGCGGCCTGCTGCCCACCACGGCGTTTGCCATCGTTGCGCAAACCGGCAACATGTACAACGGCCTGTGGTACCCCATCATCATCGCGGGCATGACCTTGGTGATCGGCACGCTGTTCATCCGTGAAACCAAGGACGTGGACATCTACGCCAACGACTGACGGTCAAGCCGCACTGCGATCAGTGCCTGCCTCCCATACGAGGTGCGGGCACTGTGTTCCAGAAAAGGGCCTCGCACGCTGCCAAGCCGAGCTGCGAGGCCCTTTTGTTGAACAAGCAACCCCCATCCCCAGGAGATAGAAGTTATGTGGAAGATCGTCGTAGGTTTCGTCCTGTTTGCGGCCCTCTCGCTGTTCGTCATCATGAAGGCCGGTGACAAGGTGGACATGTCTGGTGAAAAACACGGTGCCGATGCCCTCCATGCGCCTGAGGCGCCCGCCAGTGCGGCCGTGCCCGCAGCAAGCGCACCGTAACGGTGTTTGCCAGCGTATCGCAGTGACCCAAGTGGTGCAGGTTGCGCACCGTGGCGGTGCGGCGGAGCGGGAGTGAATGCAACTGTTGTGGCGGCGCATCACTTGTGTCATCAAACTTTCAGCAAATAGTGCGCTGAAACAAGGCGCGCCATAAGATCGAGTTCCCGAAGCATTCTCGGTAGTCCAGTCAAAAACTGAAACTGCCTATGCGCCTCCTGATGGCAACTAGTATCAAAGGAAATCTCATGCAAAAAATGACCCGCGTTGTCCTGGCTGTCCTGGCTGTTGCCGGCACCACCGCTGCAATGGCCCAAAGCAGCGTCACGCTGTACGGCCGTGTGAACACCACGGTGGAACGCCAGAAAGATGGCGATGTGACCAAAACCGGTCTGTTCAACAACTCTTCGCGTTTCGGCGTCAAGGGCACGGAAGACCTGGGCGGTGGCCTGAAAGCTGGCTTCCAGCTCGAAAGCGGCTTTGCGTCAGACACCGGCGCCGGCACTGGCTGGCCTGGTCTTCCCAACACTGGCACGGGTATCAATTTTGGCCGTCAAAGCGAAGTGAATCTGTCGGGTGGTTTTGGTATGGTGCGCCTGGGCAACTTCACGCCCGAGTCGTACTACGCCACCGCTGATTACGTCGGTATGCATAACCACGACACCGGTTCGTCTTCCGACGCCCTGTATCAGGATCCCGTGTGGTTTAACGGTCTGGGTACCAAGAATAAAGTTGGCTACCGCTCCCCCAGCTTCGGCGGCCTGACCGTTGATGCTGCTGTGAACCTTCACGAAAAGGCTGCTGGTACCAACAACAAGAATGGCTATGATTTGGCCGCCAATTACAACGTGGGTGCACTGGCCCTTGGCGCTGGCTATAGCCAAGTTGACGATGATAAGCAGTTGGGCCTCCGCGCTCTTTACACTGTGGGTCAATTCACCGTTGGTGGTTACTACCAGCGCAATGATGAAACATTGCTGGGTACCCGCAACAACTTCCGTTTGGCTGGCATGTATGCCTTGGGTGCATCGGAGTTTCACCTGAATGTGGGCCGTGCTAACAGCTGGAGCAATCGGAACGATTCGGCTGCTACCCAATACACGGTGGGCTATAACTACAACCTGAGCAAGCGCACCAAGGTGTATGGCTATTACACGCGTGTCAACAACGACGCCGGTGCCTCCTATAGCGTGAGCGCTCCAGGTACTGATTTCAGCTCCTTCGCAGTGGGCGTCCGCCACAACTTCTAATTCTCACCCGTCAGTTGGCCCAGCCGCTGACGAAATGGAATTGGTTAAGGCCTTGCATCGATGGATGCAAGGCCTTTTTCAATGGTGGTCTGGGTTTGCTCGCGAGAGTGCGATGTCGGTGATGGATAACTGCAGCGTGCGGAGGGCTCGTTGGGTGGGACACGACGGTCAGGGATTCACGGCAGCATCCTGTCAGCGCTTGAAACGCCCATCCGATCCAATGATGGACAGGTCCGTGAACGTGAGGCCGCTGTGGTCGGTGGCACTGTAAGACAGCTCCAGGCCGCCCAGGTCGAACTTGCGCATCCCTTCCAGCGCCGTGAGCAGGCGGGCGCGGTCTGGCTTGGGGCTTGCCCGGCGCAGGCCTTCAACCAAGACCTTGGCATTGACGAAGCCCTCGACCATGGCAGGCGTCAGATCCTCAATGCCGCGTGCCTTGGCCAGACCCATGGCCTCCTTGATCAGCGGGTAGTTGATGGATCGCTCAGACGGGAACACCTGGGTCACCACCACACCCCGTGCCTGATCTCCCAGCGCCTTGGTGAAACCGCCAGATGCGTTGTTGGACAAGGTCACGATCTGGCCTGCCATGCCGGCCGTGCGCAGGGCCTTGATGCCATCGACCACCGCTGCGCCAGTGCCGATGAAGATCACGGCCTGTGGCAGCTGTTTGGTGGCGCGGGGCGCAATGGCGCTGAAATCGGGTTTGCTGCGGTCAAATTTTTCAATGAAAAGGGCCTGGCTTCCGTGGGCCTTGAACCCGTTCAGGGCACCGGCCAGGGCATCCGCGCCAAAGCTGTCATCGACGTGGATGACGCCGATGCGCTGAACCCCCAAGGTGTTCAGATGGGCAATGGCCCTTTCAACCTCTTGCTGGTAGGGCGCGCGAACATTGAAGACATGGCGGCTCACTGGTTTGTGCAAGGCCATCGCACCGGTGGAAGGCCCCACCAGCACTACGCCGGCCTCGTCGAGCAGCGGCACAATGCCCTGCGTGTGCGGGGTGCCCCGGGTCATGAAGAGTGCGACGGCGCCGTGTTTCTCGATGAGCGTCCTGGCGTTTTCCAGCGTGAGCTTGGGGTCGAACTTGTCGTCGAGCACCACCAGCTCGATTTTCTGGCCGCCCACACCGCCCTGGGCGTTGACGGAATCCAGATACAGGGACGCGCCCTGCATGGACTCCTTCACGGTGATGGCGGCAGATCCGGTGACTCCCACCGTTTGTCCGACGACGATTTGCGCCGTGCTGTGGCCCGCCAAACCAGGTGCGAGTGCACAAGCTGCCAACAAGGGTTTCCAATTTTTCATGCGTGAGCCTTTCTCTGATCGGCCTGAGTTTAGGTTGGAGGTCAGGATCGGGCACTGAGGAAATCCTGACGGACCTGAAAATCGGAGAAATTCAGGCCCATCTCCTTCCTCTGACACTTCGTCCCAAGGGCCGATGGGCCCAAAGTGCTTCAGCGCCGGAACTTGCCGTCCGTGCCAATGATGGCGAGATCGGCAAAGTCCAGGCCGCTGTGGTCGTCTGGGGCGTAGCTGATTTCGAGGCCTCCCAGATCAAACTTGCGCAGGCTCTCCAGTGCGGCGTGGATTTTTTCCCGTGTGGGCTTGGGGCCAGCGCGCTTCAGGCCTTCAACCAGCACTTTGGCGGCAGCAAAGCCTTCGAGCATGGCCGGGCTGACCTCCCCGAGGCCCTTGGCTTTGGCCAGGTCCTGGGCTTCCTTCACCATGGCATAGGTCACGGCACGCTCATTGGGATAGACCTGGGTCACGATCATCCCGCGCGCATTGGCGCCCAGGCTCTTGATGAACCCCGTGGAGGCATTGTTGGAGAGCGTGACGATCTGTGCGGTAGAGCCGGCGGCCCGAAACGCATTGCCGGCATCCACCACCGCCGAGCCCGATGCAATCATCAGCACTGCCTGCGCATTGGCGGTAGCCAGCTTGGCCGCAATGGGGGCGAACTCTGGTTTGGCACGGTTGAATTTTTCCAGCACGATCGGGGTGAGCTTGCTGGCGACCAGGCCTTTTTGGGCGCCGATGATGCCATCCGCGCCAAAGCTGTCGTCGGAGTAAACCACCGCAATGCGCGTCATGCCCATGGATGCCAGGTGGGTCATGGCTTTTTCGGCCTCGCGCTGGTAGGTGGCGCGGACGTTGAAGATGTACTTGCGCACGGGTTGGTGCAGCACCATGGCTCCCGTGGAGGGGCCGACCAGCGCCACACCGTGCTTTTCCAGCAGCGGGAGCATGGCTTCTGTATGGGGAGTGCCGCGGGTCAGGAACATTGCGAGGACATTTTTTTCCTCGATCAGCGTGCGGGCATTTTCACCGGCGAGTTTGGGATCGAACTTGTCGTCCAGCGAGATGAGTTCAATTTTCTGGCCGTTCACGCCGCCCTTCGCGTTCACCGCGTCGATGTACAGCATGGCGCCATCTGCCGTTTCCTTGACGCCTGCCGCAACCTGGCCGGAATAGCCAGCGGTCTGTCCGATCAGGATCTGTGCCTGGCTGGTGCACACCAGTGTGGCCAGTGCAACACTGGCGAAAAGCTTTGTCCATTGATTCATTAAAGTCTCCCTCGCAAAATAGTTTTCCAGTCTATATGGTGAACCTGCGCAAATGCCACCTCTTGGCCACCCCAAGGCTGTGCGGACTGCTGCAATGCAGCATTAGCACCACAGCGGCTGCCGGGGATACTGCACTGTGTTGCGCGCACGCCGCGGTTGGTCCCTAGAATGTTCCGCCTCACCCCCGAAAGACTGCTTCCATGACCCAGGGACTGATCCGTATCCGCGGCGCACGCCAGCACAACCTCAAGAACCTGGATCTGGACATCCGCACCGGCGAACTCACGGTGGTCACGGGTCCCAGCGGCTCGGGCAAGTCGAGCCTCGTGTTCGACACGCTCTATGCCGAGGGCCAGCGCCGCTATGTGGAGACCTTCAGCGCCTATGCGCGCCAGTTTCTCGACCGCATGGACAAGCCCGCCGTGGACAAGGTCGAGGGCGTGCCCCCGGCCATTGCCATCGACCAGACCAACCCCGTGCGCTCCAGCCGCTCCACCGTGGGCACGATGACGGAGCTGAACGACCACCTGAAGCTGCTGTTCGCCCGTGCAGGCCAGCTGTTCGACAAGCAGACAGCGCAGCCCGTGCGGCACGACACGCCAGAGACCATTTATGCGGAGCTGCAGCAGCGCAGCGCCGCTGCGGACGACCCGCGCATTGTGTTGACCTTCCCGGTCGAGCTGCCTGCCAACACCTCCGCCGAGCAGGTCGAGCAATGGCTGTCTGCCAGCGGCTTCACCAAGGTGCAGGCGGAGCGCGAAGTGGCCACGCCCACTGGCCCACGCAAGGTGCTGGATGTGGTGGCGGATAGGTTCCGCCTGGGCAACGCTGAAAAGGTGCGCGTGATCGAGGCCATCGAGGTTGCGCTCAAGCGCGGCACGGGGCGGCTCAACGTGTATCGGATGGTTGACGAGGGCGAACCCGAGCTGTGGCGCTTCTCCACCGGCCTGCACTGCCCCGACAGCGACCTGCGCTACAGCGACCCTATTCCGTCGGCCTTTTCGTTCAACTCCGCCGTGGGCGCGTGCGACAGCTGCCGGGGCTTTGGCCGCGTGATCGGGGTGGACTACGGCCTGGTCATCCCCAACGACAAGCTCACGCTGCGGGCGGGCGCCATCAAGACCATACAGACCCCGGCCTGGAAAGAGGCGCAGGACGACCTCATGCGCCACGCCGAGACGGCCGGCATCCCGCGCGACACGCCCTGGAACAAGCTGACCGACGAGCACAAAAAGTGGGTGATCAACGGCTCGCCGAACTGGAACGGCAAGTGGAACCAGCAGTGGTACGGCATCAAGCGTTTTTTTGAATACCTGGAGAGCAAGGCCTACAAGATGCACATCCGCGTGCTCTTGTCCAAATACCGCAGCTACACGCCGTGCCCCACCTGCGCGGGCGCACGGCTCAAGACCGAAAGCCTTTTATGGCGCATTGGCCGCAAGGAAGATGCCGATGCCGCGCTGGAGCCGCCGCTGCGCCGGGCCGCCCCAAGCAGCGGCAGCCCCCTTGAGGGGCAGGGAGGACACGACAGGGCCGAGCGTGGGGGCCAACAGTTCCAACGCTTCATGCCCGAGGGGGTGCAATGGTCGCGTGAGCAGTTGGAAGCGTTGCCCGGCCTGTGTCTGCACGACCTGATGCTGCTGCCCATTGACCGCCTGCGCGCGTTCTTTGCACGCATGCAGTTGCCGGTGGGTGACGACGCGAAAGGCGACGCGCAGGCGAAAACAGGAGAAGCACAAGCGCTTCGGCTGCTGCACGACGAAATCACCACGCGCCTCAAGTACTTGTGCGATGTGGGCATTGGCTACCTCACGCTGGACCGGCAAAGCCGCACGCTCAGCGGCGGCGAGGTGCAGCGCATCAACCTCACCACCGCGTTGGGCACCAGCCTGGTCAACACGCTGTTTGTGCTGGACGAGCCCAGCATCGGCCTGCACCCGCGCGACATGCACCGCATCACCGAGGCCATGCTGCGCCTGCGCGATGCGGGCAACACGCTGGTGGTGGTGGAGCACGACCCGGCCGTGATGCTGGCGGCCGACCGCATGATCGACATGGGCCCCGGCCCCGGCCGCCTGGGCGGGCAGATTGTGTTCGACGGCACCACGGCCGACCTGCGCAAGGCGGACACGCTCACGGGTGCCTACCTGGGTGGGCGCAAGCAGGTGGGCTTTGGCTTCAAGCGCATGGTGACGGAATCGACGCCGCGCCTCATCCTGGAAGGCGCGCGCGAGCACAACCTGCAGGATGTGACGGTGGAGTTCCCGCTGCAGCGCCTGGTCACCGTCACCGGCGTCAGCGGCTCTGGCAAGTCCAGCCTGATCCAGGATGTGCTGGCCCCCGCGCTGCTGCGCCACTTTGGCAAGGCCACGGATGCACCGGGCGCGCACGACCGCCTGCTGGGTGCGGACCATTTGTCGGACATGGTGTTTGTGGACCAGTCGCCCATTGGCAAGACGGCCCGCTCCAACCCCGTGAGCTACGTGGGCGCGTGGGACAGCATCCGCGAGCTGTTCGCAGTCGCGCCGCTGTCCCAACAGCGCAGCTACACCGCGGCCAAGTTCAGCTTCAACAGCGGCGACGGGCGCTGCCCCACCTGCGGCGGCTCGGGCTTCGAGCATGTGGAGATGCAGTTCCTCTCGGACGTGTACCTGCGCTGCCCCGACTGCGATGGCAAGCGCTACCGGCCCGAGATTCTGGAAATCACCATCGAGCGGGGCAGCGAAGGGCCCTGCGGTAGCCGGCGCAGCCTCAACGTGGCCGATGTGCTGGCCCTCACCGTGGCCGAGGCGGCCGACCTGTTTGCCAATGACCGCGACGTGATCCGCGCCCTGCAGCCCATCGTGGATGTGGGGCTCGAATATGTGGCGCTGGGCCAGCCCGTGCCCACGCTCAGCGGTGGCGAGGCGCAGCGCCTCAAGCTCGCGGGCTTTCTGGCCGAAGCGGCGCGCAGCGCGTCCAAGTCACGCCAGGCGGTGGCGCGCAAGGGCACGCTGTTCTTGTTCGACGAGCCCACCACCGGCCTGCATTTTGACGACATCGCCAAGCTCATGCGCGCGCTGCGCAAGCTCATCGACGCGGGCCACTCGCTCATCGTCATCGAGCACAACCTCGATGTGATCCGCGCGAGCGACTGGCTCATCGACCTGGGCCCCGAGGGCGGCGATGCCGGCGGCCTGATCGTGGCCGAGGGCACACCCGAGGAGGTGCGCCAGCACGCCAGCTCGCACACCGGCCAGGCGCTGCGCGACTATGAACTCACGCTGGGCGTGGGCGGGCATTCGGCGCATGAAAAAGCCGCTGCGCTACGAAAATCAGAGCGCCTTGCGCATATGGATAAAGCGCCAGCGGCCAAAAATGCCATTGAAATCGTCAATGCGAAGGAGCACAACCTCAAGAACCTGAGCGTGGACATCCCGCGTGGCAAGTTCAATGTGGTGACGGGCGTGAGCGGCTCGGGCAAGTCCACGCTGGCGTTTGACATCCTGTTCAACGAGGGCCAGCGCCGCTACCTCGAATCACTCAACGCCTATGCCCGGAGCATCGTGCAGCCTGCAGGTCGGCCCGAGGTGGACGCGGTGTACGGCATCCCGCCCACTGTGGCGATTGAGCAGCGCCTGTCGCGCGGAGGGCGCAAGTCCACCGTAGGCACCACCACCGAGGTGTGGCACTTTCTGCGCCTGCTGTACGTCAAGCTCGGCACGCAGCATTGCACCAAAGACGGTGCCGCCGTGCAGCCGCAAACGCCCGAGAGCATCGCGGCCCAGCTGCTCACGCAGTTCCGCGGCCAGCACATCGGCTTGCTCGCGCCGCTGGTGATGAACCGCAAAGGCGTGTACACCGAGCTGGCCGACTGGGCCCGCCCGCGCGGCTACACGCACCTGCGCGTGGACGGCAACTTCCTGCCCACCACCAACTTCCCGCGCATCGACCGCTTCAAGGAACACACCATCGAGCTGCCCGTGGCCAGCCTCGATGTCTCGCCCGAGAACGAAGCCCAGCTCCGCACCGCGCTGGCCGACGCGCTCACGCACGGCAAGGGCGTGGTGCATGTGCTCAGCGGCATCGACACGCTGGCCGCCGCCATGCAAAGCGGTGCGCCCACTGCGGGCATCGGCCATTTGCAGGCGTTCTCTACCAAGCGCGCCTGCCCCGTGTGCGCCACCAGCTATGCCGAGCTGGACCCGCGCCTGTTCTCGTACAACAGCAAACACGGCTGGTGTCCCGACTGCGTGGGCACCGGCGTCAAGCTCACCAAAGACCAGCGCAAGGTGTTTGACGACTCGGTACAAGACGACAAGGAAAAAGGCCGCGAGCAAACCTTTGCCGAGCCCGAGGTGGAAGACCTGGCCGACACCGCCTGCCCGAGCTGCAGCGGCACACGCCTGAACGCCACGGCGCGCGCCGTGCGGTTTGCTGGGGTTGGCATCACCGACATTGCGGCCCTCTCCGTGACCGACGTGCGCCGCTGGATCGAGACCCTGCGCATCGAAGGCGGCATGACCCAGCGTGAGGCGGACATTGCCCGCGACCTGGTGCCCGAGATCCAGAGCCGCCTCGAATTCTTGGAAGAAGTGGGCCTGGGCTACCTCACGCTAGACCGGGGCGCGCCCACGCTCAGCGGTGGCGAGGCCCAGCGCATTCGCCTGGCCGCGCAGCTGGGCAGCAACCTGCAGGGCGTGTGCTACGTGCTCGACGAGCCCACCATCGGCCTGCATGCGCGCGACAACCAGATCTTGCTCAACGCCCTGCACAAGCTCGGCGACAAGGGCAACACGCTGGTGGTGGTGGAGCATGACGAAGACACCATCCGCCGCGCCGACCACATCATCGACATTGGCCCCAGCGCCGGTAAACGCGGCGGGCATTTGGTGGCGCAGGGCAGCGTGGCCGACATCACGGGCGCCGCAGATTCGCAAACCGGCCGCTACCTGCTGCACGCCATGAAGCACCCACTGCAACTGCGCCGCAGCATGGTGGCTGGCGAGGTGAGCGCCGAAGCCACGGCCGCCTTTGCCCAGGCCGAGGCGGCAGCGCCCACCGGGCGACAAAGCGCCGCCGTCAAGAAGCGCGCAGCCCAGGCGGCATCGCTGGCCGCCGACGCGCTGACCGAGGCCAAGGAACGCGCCGCCATGCGCTGGCTCACGGTGCACGGCGCGCAGCTGCACAACCTGCAGAACGTGACGGCCACCGTGCCGTTGCATCGTTTAGTCGCAGTGACGGGCGTGAGCGGCTCGGGCAAGTCCACGCTGGCGCGCGATGTGCTGCTGGCCAATGTGCAGGCCTGGGTGCAGCAGCGCAGTACCAAGGCAGGGCGCGATGCGATGGACGCAGGCAAGGCGCCGCCGCTGGTCGGTTGCACGGGCCTGTCGGGCTTTGAGAGCATCGACCGCGTGCTCGAAGTGGACCAGACGCCCATCGGTAAAACGCCGCGTTCCTGTCCAGCCACCTACATCGGCTTTTGGGACACCATCCGCAAGCTGTTTGCCGAGACGCTGGAGGCCAAGGCGCGTGGCTACGCGGCCGGGCGCTTCAGCTTCAACACCGGCGAAGGCCGCTGCCCCAGCTGCGAAGGCGCGGGCGTGCGCACCATCGAGATGAGCTTTTTGCCCGATGTGAAGGTGCCGTGCGAAACCTGCCACGGCGCGCGCTTCAACCCCGAAACGCTGGCCGTGACCTGGCGCGGCAAGAGCATTGGCGATGTGTTGCAGATGGAGGTGGACGAGGCCGTGGGCTTCTTTGCCACCATGCCCAGCATCGCGCACCCGCTGCAGCTTTTGAAGGACGTGGGCCTGGGTTACCTAACGCTGGGCCAGCCGTCGCCCACGCTGTCCGGTGGCGAGGCGCAGCGCATCAAGCTCGTGACCGAGCTGACCAAGGTGCGCGACGAAGTGGGCCGCCGGGGTCAGAAAGCGCCACACACGCTGTACGTGCTGGACGAGCCCACCGTGGGCCTTCACATGGCCGACGTGGACAAGCTCATCCGCGTGCTGCACCGCCTGGTGGATGGCGGCCACAGCGTGATCGTCATCGAGCACGACCTGGATGTGATTGCCGAGGCCGACTGGATCCTGGACCTAGGGCCCGAGGGCGGCAACGCCGGTGGCCGCATCGTGGCCGCCGCCACGCCCGAGGATGTGGTGGCCTCTGGAACGCACACGGGCAAGGCGCTGGCGGGGGTGCTGGCGCGTTGACGGTATCGCTGTGGTGACGCCCAATCGCATCGGACGCAAGCCCGCCGTCACCCCCGTGGTCTGGCTTCACCCCGAAGCACCGCCGAAGCCTGCAGAAGGCGCGCCGTGCAACGGCTGCGGCCTGTGCTGCCTGGCGGAGCCCTGCCCGCTGGGCATGTGGGTTTCGCGTCGCCGCACGGGGGCCTGTGCGGCGCTGCGCTGGAGCGACGCGGATCGGCGCTACCGGTGCGGCGTAGTGAGCGATCCGGGGGCGGTCACGGGCTGGACGAATCCGTGTGCCCTGCGCGCGCTGGCATGGCTTGCCCGGCGCTGGATTGCAGCCGGCGCGGGCTGCGATGCGGATGTGCAGGTACAGGTTCCTCGGCAATGAACCGGCGCCCGAGTGGCGCCGGAGCGCTCAGCGCGCCAGGGTCACCCACGCCTGCGTGAGGCGCTGCACCAGATCTTGCGGGCGTCGTACCAGCGCGTAGCCCTGGCTGCCAAACAGCATCGGCAGGTAGTCATGGGCTTCGTGGTCGATGGTCACGCAAAACGGGATCAGGCCCGCATCGCGCGCTTCCTGCACGGCATGGCGGGTGTCTTCCAGGCCGTAGCGTCCTTCGTAGATATCGAGGTCGTTGGGCTTGCCGTCGGTCAGCACCAGCAGCAGCCGCTGGCGCTCGGGGCGCGCACCCAAGCGGCGGGTGGCGTCGCGCACTGCGGCGCCCATGCGGGTATAGAAACCCGGCTTGAGCGCGCCGACGCGCGAGCGCACGGTGTTGTTCCAGCGTTCGCCAAAGCCCTTGATGTGCTGGATTCGCACATGCTGGCGTCTCACCGAGCTGAAACCCAGCATTTCAAAGGCATCGCCGGTGGCTGAGAGCGCTTCGCCAAACACATACAGCGCATCGCGGATCACGTCGATCACGCGGGCGTGGTCGGTGGCGTAGGCGTCGGTGGAAAGCGACAGATCGGCCAGCAGCAGCGTGGCCAGGCTGCGTTCGCCGCGCTGGCGCCGGATGTAGACCGGCGGCGCGTCGCTGTGCTGCACGCCGCTGCGGGCTTCGGTCTGAAAGCGCACCCAGGCATCGATGTCGAACTCGTCGCCCAGCGTTTGCCCGTTCTGCCAGCGTGGCGCGGCGTGCAGCACTTCCAGGCGCCGGCGCACGCGCCTGGCTGTGGCCCGCAAGGCCTGCGGGGGGATGTAGGGCGTTCCCGGCCGGGCCACCGCGCATTGCACCGCGCAGTGCTCCGGTTGCAGCACACGGCGGCGCCAGTCCCATTCGGGCGTTTTGCGGCCGGGGCCCAGCGGCAGGTCATCGGCCGAGGCGCTGGGCAGGTCCAGGTCGAACTTGATGCGCGAGGCCGTGGTCTGCTCGCCGCGCGCCAGCGACAAGGTGTCCATGTCGTTGGCGGCCGCCGTGGCGTTGGGGTCGACTTCGTCGTCCGTGCCACGGTCCAGGCGGATCAACTCGCTCCAGGTGGTAATGGACTCGGTCTTGGCTGCCACCAGCAGCGGGTTGCGCGCCTCTTTCTGTTCGACGCGGCGCGAGCGGCGGCGCTGCTTGCTGTCGGCGTCGGGCGCGCCGTCCGGGCGCTCGCCCGAACCGTCGCCTGTATGGCCCGAGGTGCCCGCAGGTGCGTTGCCCAGGCCAGCGGTCAGCCACAGCCAGACCGGGGCGACTTGCGCTGGTTCGACGAACAGCGGGCCATGGTCGTCACCACGCAGTGCTGCCTGCACGGCAGCCTCAAAGGGTGTTGCGTCGGCGCGCAGGCTGGCCAGTGCAGGGCGTTGCGCAAGATGCGCCTGTGCCAGGCGCGCGTGGGGGCTGCGCAGGCCGGCAAAGCGCTGTAGCGCCCGCGCCGTGGCGGCACGGTTGTCGGCGATCCAGTCGCCCGTGGGTTCAAATACTGCGGCCAGCGCGGCCAGCCACAGGTAGAGCTCGCGGTTGAGTTCCCGCTGGTCAAACACTGCCAGCTGTGCGGGCATGGCCAGCGTTTCCCAGTCGAGTACCGGCAGGGGCACGCGGATACCGCTGCCGGCCAGGCGTTGCAGCCAGCCACGGGGCCCACCATGGCGGCTGTCGGCCACCGGTGCCACGCGCACAGCGGCGTCGCCGCCGCCCGCGCGGTAGAGCAGGGCGATGCTGCGGCGCATCTCTTCAAGGGTGACTTGCACATGGGCACGGTCGGGCTCTGCGGCGCGGGTGACGGCACGGTGCCACCACTGGCCAATCCACTCTTCCATCAGCGCTGCTCCTCGCGGCGCTGGCGAAGGGTTTCGCGCACGGCGTCCAGGCCCACCTTCCATTCCAGCGTGGGTGTGCGGCCCTGTGCGGTTTGCGTGGTGTCGCAGGCCGTCAGGCACTGGCCGCACTGCACGCAGGCAAACATCATGCGCTTGATGTTGCGCGGGTTCAGGCGCATGGGGCAGGCGTGGTCGCAGGCGCTGCCACGCGCGCCAGCGGATTGCCGCGCCGCTCCAAGATCCGCGTGCGCCCCCTCGGTGGGCAGACGCCGAAGACGGCTTGGGGGCATGACCTCGCAGGTTTTGCACTCGCGCGCCCGTTCGCGGGCGAACGAGACCACCATGCCCTTGGGGTTGGCCATCCAGGCCAGGCTCTGGAACAGGCCCACCGCGCAGCCGTAGCGGCAAAAAAGGTGCCGCGCGAGCGTGAACTCCAGCGTGAAGACCAGAGTGCCCACCACCAGAAAGCGGGCCTGGTTGGGGGTGAGGGTGCCATGCACCAAGTTGCCCCAGACCAGGGTGGGAGGAAGCAGGTAGGTCAGCAGCGTGATGGCCCAGACAAAACCAAAGACCATGCAGGCCACCAAAAACACCGGCCACCAGCGCTTGTCAGCCGTGCGGCCCGGGCGGGGTGTAGGCGACTTGTCCCACACGCTGAGCTTGCCGGTGGCGCGGTGCAGCAGGTCGTTGAGGGTTTCGACCAGCGAAAAATGGGGGCACAACCAACCGCAATAGAGACGGCCAAAGTGGTAGGCCACGGTCAAAAAAGCGGTAACGAGTGCCAGAACGGGCAGGATGCCGCGCCACACAATGGACCAGGCGGTTTGCACCGCAGTGGCGTCGCCGCGCAGGAAGGCGTCAATGCCCAGTGACCAGCGAAAGCCGAGCACCCAAAGCTGGGTTTCGGTCAGGTCAAAACGCAGCAGATTGAGCGCGGGGGCCAACAAGAAAACGGCAAAAAAGACAGCCTGGAACCAGCGCCGGCGCCGCTGCAGTTGGGCGGTGGCCGGCAGTGCCGCCGGGGCGCCGCTGCCTTGTATTGTTTGTGTGCTGGCCGGGGTGGCTGCGCTGGAGCAGCCAGAGGCCGACGCACAGCCAGAGCAATCAGTCATCATCGCCCACCACGGCGCGCACGACCTCGTCGAGCGCACGCACGGTCTCGGTGTCGTCGGTCAGCGCGTCCACCACGGCAGCGCGGCAGGCGTCGCGCAGCGGCAGGCCCGAGGCCACCAGCCGCGCGGCCATGACCAGCAGGCGGGTGCTGGCGGTCTCTTCTAGGTCGTGGTCAGTCAGGCGGCGCAGGGCCTGGGCGAGTTGCACCAGGCGGGCGGCCAGCGCGGGTGAGGCGTGGCCCTCACGCTCCAGAATGGCGCGTTCCACTGCGGGTGCAGGGTAGTCCAGCGTCAGCGCCGTGAAGCGCTGCCGCGTGCTGGGCTTGAGTCCCTTGAGCAGGTTCTGGTAGCCCGGGTTGTACGAGATGACCAGCATGAACTCGGGCGGGGCCTTGAGCAGCTCGCCCGTGCGCTCGATGGGCAGCAAACGCCGGTCGTCGGCCAAGGGGTGCAGCACCACGGTAGTGTCCTTGCGGGCTTCCACCACTTCGTCGAGGTAAAGGATGGCGCCGCTGCGGACCGCCCGGGTGAGTGGCCCGTCGGACCAGACCGTGTTGCCTTGGCCGATCAGGTGGCGGCCCACCAGGTCCGCCGCGCTGAGGTCGTCATGGCAGGACACGGTGATCAGCGGGCGCCCCAGCCGGGCCGCCATGTGCTCTACAAAGCGCGTTTTGCCGCACCCCGTGGGACCCTTGATGAGCAGCGGCAACTGCTGGGTGAAGCAATGCGCAAAGAGCGCGCATTCGCCCCCTTGTTCCGCATAGAACGGTGCCCCACCCGCAGGCCGCAGGCCCGGGCCAGTGGGGGCGCCCAGAGCCGGCGGCGTGATTGCTGCGTGGGCGTGTTCCATGGTCAGGCCCGTTGCATGCGGCCACCCGGAATGGCCGCCACTTCCTGCTCATCTTTTGCAGGGCCGATGAAGAAACTTGACAGGTAGGTCAGCAGCCCGATCAGGAACATCACGCCGCCTGCCACGCGCACCCAGTAGAAGAAGGCCAGCTGGTCTTGCGTTGCCATGAAAGACATCGCACCCGAGGTAGGCATGCGCTGCAGCCACACCTGGAGGATGCCGGCGCCGCTCAGGGCCAGCACCATCACGGCCATGCCGATGCTCATGATCCAGAAGCTCCACATCTCGGCACGCTGCGCGCGCATGGGTTGGCTTCGCGGCCGCGCATCAGCGGCATGGAGTAGCTGATCAGGGCCAACACCACCAGCACATATGCGCCGTAGAAAGCCAGGTGGCCGTGCGCGGCCGTGACCTGCGAGCCGTGCGTGTAGTAATTGACCCAGCTCAGCGTGTGAATGAAGCCCCAGACACCCGCGCCCAGGAAAGCGATGACGGCGGTGCCCACGGCCCACAGCACGGCAGCCTGGTTGGGGTGCTCGCGGCGGCGGCGTTGCACCATGTTGAAGGCAAACAGCGTCATCATGAAGAACGGAATGGGTTCGAGCGCAGAGAACACGCCGCCCACCCAGTGCCAGTAGCCTGGCAGGCCGATGAAGTAGAAGTGGTGGCCCGTGCCCAGGATGCCCGAGATCAGCGCGAAGGCGACGATCATGTACATCCACTTGTCGATCACTTCGCGGTCCACACCGGTGGTTTTGATCAGAACGAACGCCAGCAAAGCGGCCATGATCAGCTCCCAGGTGCCTTCCACCCACAGGTGCACGACGAACCACCAGTACATCTTGTCGCGCACCAGGTTGCTGGGGTTGACGAAGCTGAACAGGAACATCAGCGCCAGGCCCCAAAGGCCCAGAAGCAGCACCAGCGAGATGGCCGTCTTGCGGCCCTTGAGCACCGTCATGCTGATGTTGAAGAGAAAGCCCAGTGCCACCACCACGATGCCGACCTTGGTGGGCAAGGGTTGCTCCAGGAACTCGCGCCCCATGGTGGCCAACAGGTCGTTGCCGGTCATTTCGGCCAGCGTGGCATAGGGCACCAGCAGGTAACCCAGGATAGTCAGGGCGCCGGCCGCCAGGAAGATCCAGAACAGCACCTTGGCCAGCAACGGGCTGTAGAGCTCGGTTTCACTCTCTTCGGGCACCATGAAATAGGCCGCGCCCATGAACCCGAACAGCAGCCACACGATCAGCAGGTTGGTGTGAACCATGCGGGCAATGTTGAAGGGAATGGCCGGGAACATCAGGTCGCCGATCACGTATTGCAGGCCCAGCGTCAGACCAAACAGGATCTGGCCGGTGAACAGTCCCAGCGCCGCGATGAAGTACAGCTTGGCGACCGACTGTGATTGGTATTTAAGGGTTGCGGGTTGCATTTTGGTGTCCTTGAATGTGGGGTCTCAGTGCACTGAGATGCTTACCCTTCGATGTTGGGTGGCCACTTTTCAGTGTTGATGCCATTGGTCCAACGCAGGAACTCGACCAGATCGTCCAGTTGCGCCTCCGTGAAGTTGAACTGTGGCATCTGGCGGCGCCCTGGCGTGTGCGTGGGCATGGCCTTGATCCAGCCCTTGATGAAATCAGGGCCACGGCGTTGGTAGACGTTGCCCAGCTCGGGCGCAAAGTAGGCGCCTTCACCCAGCAGCGTGTGGCAGCCGATGCAGTTGCGCGTCTCCCATAAATGCTTGCCACGAACAACTGCTGGCGTGATGTCCCCCGATTTCGAACGCTCGGGGATCTTGGTTTCGGTGTGGAAGACGAGCGCCGCAAACAAAAGCACGAAAAAGACCGTGCCCCCATAGAAAATATTGCGTGCCATCTGGCTGGTGAAGCCTTGACTCATGGTGTACCTCATGCAGTGATGAATCCGCATCGTATTGACATTGCGGCTCAAACGGTTGATTAGAATCAATAAGATTCATGCGGAATGAATCTTACGTTGCAATCTTGCGCATGTCACTGAGTAGGCGACCGGAAACGTCAAAAAAAATCGATAGTTGCTTGCGCACAACTCCCGCTGCAATGGCGGCGAATCAACAGGCAGGATGTCCTTCATGCATGGCTCTACACCCACCGCTTTGTCCTCTGAAAGCAATGAACTGCACCCGGCGACGGGGGCGCAGACTGGTGCGCACCTCCATGCACAGGCTCACGACGCAACCCCCCGGCTCCGTGGTGACCTGGGGGTGTGGCTGGTCATCCTGATGGAGTTGCTGACCTTTGCCATCCTCTTTGTGTCTTTTGCCTTTGCCCGCACGCGCGAGGTGGCGCTTTTCAATGCCTCGCAAGCCACGCTCAACCTAAACGCCGGTGCGCTCAACACCGTGCTGCTGATCTCGGGTAGCTGGTGCGTTGCCAGCGCGGTGGCCGCAGTGCGGCGCAATGCCTCGGTGGTGGGTGCGCGCTGGCTCCTGGGCGCGCTGGGTTGCGGCGGTGGCTTCGTGGTGGTCAAGCTGGGCGAATATGCCCAGAAGCTGGCCTCCGGGGTGGATCTTTCGACCAACACGTTCTACATGTTTTACGTTCTGTTAACCGGTTTTCATTTTCTGCATGTGGTGGTCGGCATGCTGGCCATCACGTATCTTTGGCTGAAAACGCGGCGGGGCCGCTACAGCAGCCACGATTGCCACGCACTGGAGACGGGCGCTGCGTTCTGGCACATGGTCGATCTGCTGTGGATCGTGTTGTTCCCACTCGTTTATGTGATGCGTTGAGGACATTGCAAATGCCTGCTTTTTCACGCACCCAGGTCTGGCTGATATTGCTGGCCATCACCGCCACAACGTACTGGATTGGCGAGGCGGGTCTTTCCGGTCATGGCTCGATGGTGCCGGTGCTGGCCCTGTTTGGCCTGGCGTTTGCCAAGGGCTTGTTGGTGTGCCTCGACTTTCTGGAGTTGCGCCATGCGCCAGCGCTGTGGCGCTGGCTGGTGGTGGGCTGGCTGGCAATGGTGGTGGCACTGATTGTGCTGGCCTACTGGATCAGCCTGCGATAGGTGTTATCAGGTTGCCCAGTGGGTCGGTGCCAGCCGCGCACGGCGTCATGCCGTTGACTTGTCGATGTCATATGGGCTGGGCAGCATGGCCTGCTCTTTACAGGAGTCCATTGCCATGACGCTGCCCGGTGCACTGAACGACCATGACGATCTGATGCGGCGCATCGCGAGCGATCTGGTGGACAGCTACGACGAAGAAATCGAGCTCGAGCTGGAAGACCGCAGCATCGACGAGCTGGAGGGCCGCCACACCACCGACCGGGCGGAGCGCCAGGCCTATTTCAAAGAGCTGTTTCGCCTGCAGGGCGAGCTGGTCAAGCTGCAGGACTGGGTGCAGCACACGCGCAAAAAAGTGGTGATCCTGTTTGAGGGTCGTGACGCGGCCGGAAAGGGCGGCGTCATCAAGCGCATCACCCAGCGCCTGAATCCCCGCGTGGTGCGCGTGGCCGCGCTGCCCGCACCCAACGACCGCGAGCGCACGCAGTGGTACTTCCAGCGCTACGCCGCGCACCTGCCTGCCGCTGGCGAGATGGTGTTGTTCGATCGCAGCTGGTACAACCGCGCAGGCGTCGAGCGCGTGATGGGCTTTTGCACCGACGACGAGTACGAGGAGTTCTTTCGCACCGTTCCCGAGTTCGAGAAGATGCTGGTGCGCTCGGGCATCACGCTGATCAAATACTGGTTTTCCATCACCGATGACGAGCAGCACCTGCGATTTCTGGGCCGCATCCACGACCCGCTCAAGCAGTGGAAATTGAGCCCCATGGACCTGGAAAGCCGCGTGCGCTGGGAGGCCTACACGAAGGCCAAGGAAACCATGCTGGAGCGCACCCATATCCCCGAGGCGCCCTGGTGGGTGGTGCAGGCGGTGGACAAGAAAAAGGCGCGCCTGAACTGCATTGCGCACCTGCTGGATCAACTGCCCTACCACGAGGTGGCGCACGCCCCGGTGGAGTTGCCAGCGCGGGTGCGCAACCCCGAATACCTGCGCCAGCCGGTGCCCGCCGAGATGTACGTGCCTCAGCGGTACTGAGCGCGCCGGGCTGGCGCGTTGGTGACAGCCGCTAGGGGTTTCCTGCATGCCGCAGAGCACACCGTTGCAGTCCAATGGCGGTGTCTTTGTCTGATTTCAGGAACCCGCCATGCAACGTCGCCAGATCATCCAATGGGGAGCTGCCAGCCTGGCCGCACCCGCTTTCATGGCCCAGGCCCAGAGCTTCCCCAGCAAACCCATCAAACTGGTGATCGCCTTCCCGGCGGGTGGCCCCACCGACATCACCATGCGCTCGCTGGCCGACAATGCCAGCCGCATCCTGGGGCAACCCGTGATCGTCGAAAACAAGCCTGGTGCCGGTGGCACGCTGCCGGCGCAAGCCTTGCAGACTGTGGCGGCCGACGGCTACACCATCGCCCAGATACCGCTGGGCGTGTTCCGCCTGCCCTACACCACCAAGATCAACTGGGACCCGGTCAAGGACATCAGCTATGTGATCAATGTCACTGGCTATGCCTTCGGCATCGTGGTGCCGGCCGATTCTCCGCTCAAAACCTGGACGCACTTTGTTGCCTGGGCCAAGGCCAACCCGGGCAAGCTCAGCTACGGCTCCACCGGCACCATGACCAGCCCGCACCTGACCACCGAGTTGATCGCACAAAAGCTTGGCATCGAACTGCTGCATGTGCCCTACAAGGGCAGCGCCGACCTGATGCAGTCCATCCTGGGCGGCAACATCATGGCGGCGGCCGACTCCACGGGCTTTGCCCCGCAGGTCGAGGCCGGCAAGCTGCGCGTGCTTAACACCTGGGGCGCCGAGCGCCTGGCCAAGTTTCCCGATGCACCCACGCTCAAGGAGCTGGGTCTGGACATCGTGCAGAACTCGCCGTTTGGCATCGGCGCGCCCAAGGGCACGCCGCCCGCGGTGGTCAAGCGCCTGCACGATGCCTTCAAGCAGGCCATGGAACAAGACAGCTACAAAACGGCGCTGGCGCGCTACGATATGGTGCCCATGTACATGGGCACCGCGGCCTACCAGAAGTTTGCGCAGGACACCTTCACGCGCGAAAAGGCTCTGATCGAGAAGCTGGGGCTGGCGAAGGGGCAGTAATGCTCTGTTTTCGGTAGCGGTTATTGCTTATCGGTGCAGCGATATGGCGCTAAAGGGCCCCAAGGCTGCAGCCGCCACATCAGTCCAGGCCCAGTTCGCGGGCGTCCGCCAGGTGGGCGTCCCACGCCCCGTTGAGGCGCGGGTCGGGGTCGCGGGTCAGGTAGCGGCTGCCTCGTGCCGCCCGTACAAGCAATGCCCCGCCCGCAGCGGCCTGCAGCGCGGCCGTGCCGCGACGCTCTGAACGCAGGGATACGGCGATCAGGGCCAGCCCAAGGCCGGCCACCATGAGATTCTCACTGGGCTGGCGCGCCCTTGTCCGGTCGATGGCCTGCCAGTGTCGGAGTGTGTTGATCAAGTCCATACCCAACTCTAGCGCAGCTTGGGTGTGCCGGGGCGCCGCTGGCCTTGCCGGATGACATCAAAGTGTCAGCAGCACCGCGCGGGCGACCTCCGCAAAACCCGCGCCGCGCTCGCCCTGTGTCACATAACGCGGCAGGTGCGTGAGCTGGGGCACGAAACGCGCAATGTTTGCCACGCCCACGCTGTGGGGGAAGTGCTCAAACATGAGCTGGTCGTTGGTCGAGTCGCCCACATACACCCAGCGGTCGATCTCGGCATCCAGGTTGCGCCCGAACAATTCACGCACGATCCAGCGTGCGCCTTCGAGCTTGTTGTGCGCGCCAAACCAGCCGTTGATGTGGATGCTGCTCACCGTGGCGTTCATGCCTGCGTTGCGCATGATGCGCACGGCATGGTCGATGGCGTCTTGCGGCAGGTGCGTGAATTCGCTGTGGTCGATGGCGATGTCGGTTTCGCGGCCCGGCGAATCGGTGGCGCGGCGCGCACGGGGCACCTCGCGCTCGATCTGCGCCAGAACCTGCTGCATGCGAGCGTAATTGGCGGCACGGGTGGCAGGGTCCTGCTGGTATATTTTTGATAGCTGCTCGCGCTTGTCCTGATTGGGCGAGAGGCCAGTTTGGCTCAAGTTTTCAGCCATGCGCCTCAACGCCACGGCACCGTTTTCGGCCACGATGGCATCCACCGGCCAGGTTGCGGCAAACGGCTCGCTCCAGCCCACCGGCCGGCCGGTGATGGGAATCACCTGCAGGCCGCTGGCCTTGAGTGCAGCCAGCGCCTGCAGCGCATCGGGGGTGATGGCGCCGTCGGTGGTCAGCGTGTCGTCGATGTCGGTGAGCACGCCCCGCAGCTGGCCCGGCGCGGGGGCAGGCCATTCGCTCAGGGGGCGCAGGAATGCCGTCACGGGCGCCGTCATCAGTGGTTGCTGTCCAGAGCCAGGCCCGCATGCTCGCGCAGGGGGTGGAAGTGGATTTTCGGAAACCGCTCCTGCGCCAGCCGCACGTCATACGGGCTGGTGCACAGGTAGGCGAGCGCATTGGCGGCGTCGTGGGACAGGCGCATGGGATAGGCGTCGGTAAAGGCGCGCAGGTCGGCCGGGCTGTCGGCGGTGATCCAGCGCGCGCCCGTGTATTGGCAGCCTTCCAGGCGCACATCGGCGTCGTATTCGGCTTTCAGGCGGTGCTGCACCACTTCAAACTGCAGCTGGCCCACGGCGCCCAGCAGCATGGGGCCGCCCACGTCGGGCCGAAAGACCTGGATGGCGCCTTCCTCGCCCAGCTGCGACAGGCCCTGCTGCAGCTGCTTGGTGCGCAGCGGGTTCTTCAAAATCACCGTCATGAACAGCTCGGGCGCGAAGAAGGGCAGGCCGGTGAACTGCAGGTTGGCGCCGTCGGTGATGGTGTCGCCCAGCTGCACGCCGCCGTGCGTGGTAAAGCCGATGATGTCGCCCGCATAGGCTTCTTCCACCGCCTCGCGGCGCTGGCTCATGAAGGTCACCACGCTGGTGGGGCGCAGTTCTTTGCCCGTGCGCTGCACCTTGAGCTTCATGCCCGGTGTGTATTTGCCCGAGGCCACGCGCACGAAGGCGATGCGGTCGCGGTGGTTGGCGTCCATGTTGGCCTGCACCTTGAACACCACGCCGGCAAAGCCTTCGTCCTCGGGCTGAATGGTCTTGACCACAGGCTGCTTGTTGACCTGCAAGGTGCTGATGCGCGGGCCGGGCGGGGGCGACATGTCGACCACGGCATCGAGCACTTCCATCACACCGAAGTTGTTCACGCCCGAACCGAAGAACACGGGCGTGAGCTTGCCGGCCAGAAAGTCGGCATGGTTCCACGCCGCCGAGGCGCCCTGGGCCAGCTCCATGCTCTCCAGCGCATCGTCAAACGACTGGCCAAAGCGCTGGCGCAGCCGGTCGGCCTCGGCCAGCGGCACGACTTCGAAGTCTTTCGGGCCGCGGTCGCTACCGGGGGTGAACACGGTCATGGTCTGCGTGCGCAGATTGATGATGCCGCCAAAGCTCTTGCCCTGGCCCACGGGCCAGGTGATGGGGCAGCAGGGCATGCCCAGCTCGCGCTCCACCTCGTCAAGAATGTCCAGCGGGTCGCGCACCTCGCGGTCCATCTTGTTCACGAAGGTGATGATGGGCGTGTCGCGCTGGCGGCAGACCTCGATCAGGCGGCGCGTCTGCGCTTCCACACCGTTGGCCGCGTCAATCACCATCAGGGCCGAGTCCACGGCGGTGAGCACGCGGTAGGTGTCTTCCGAGAAGTCCTTGTGGCCGGGGGTGTCGAGCAGGTTGATGACGTGGTCGCGGTAGAGCATCTGCATGACCGAAGAGGCCACCGAGATGCCGCGCTGCTTTTCGATTTCCATCCAGTCGGATGTTGCGTGGCGGCTGGCCTTGCGGCCTTTGACGGCGCCGGCGATCTGGATCGCGCCCGAGAACAGCAGCAGCTTTTCCGTCAGCGTCGTTTTACCGGCGTCGGGGTGGGAAATGATGGCAAAGGTACGGCGGCGCCGGGTTTCAGAGGCGTAGGACACGGGGGTTCCAGAAGGTGGGCAGGGCGCAGGGGCCCTGCAGGGGAAAACGGTGGGCCAGCCTCTGCACAGCGTGGGACAGGGCGGCCGAACCCATGATTTTACCGGGCATGCAAGCGGCCGGGCCCGGGGCCCATGCAACTGCTTTTATAATCGCCGGCATCCGAGGAGCGTTGCAGCGCCCCCAGCTACTGGCGGGGCGTGAGGCTCGGAGTCATCCAGCAACGACGCTCATCCACTTATCGTGCGGTGAGCTCCCTGTGTCTCCCCGCGTCAAGTGGCTTTTCAAACATGCTTTGGAGCACACCATGAACGCACGCGTCAACGCCCCGTCAACACCGACTGCATCATTGCCGACATCGGCTTGGCCGAATGGGGCCGCAAAGAGATCCGCATCGCCGAAACCGAAATGCCCGGCCTGATGGCCATCCGCGAGGAATTCGCCGCCAAGCAGGCGCTCAAGGGTGCGCGCATCACCGGCTCGCTGCACATGACCATCCAGACCGCCGTGCTGATCGAGACGCTGCAGGCCCTGGGTGCCGAAGTGCGCTGGGCATCGTGCAACATCTTCTCCACGCAGGACCATGCCGCCGCCGCCATTGCCGCCGCCGGTACCCCGGTGTTCGCGATCAAGGGCGAAACCCTGGCCGAATACTGGGACTACACCCACCGCATTTTTGACTTTGGCCCCGCCGGCAGCGAAGGCGAAGGCCCCAACCTGATCCTGGACGATGGCGGCGACGCCACGCTGCTGATGCACCTGGGCAAGCGCGCCGAAAAAGACGCCTCGCTGATCGCCAACCCCACCAGCGAAGAAGAAACCTGCCTGTTCGCCTCCATCAAGGCCAAGCTGGCCGTGGACCCCACCTGGTACAGCCGCAAGAGCGCGCAGATCATTGGCGTGACCGAAGAAACCACCACCGGCGTGCACCGTTTGAAGGAAATGTCGGCCAAGGGCAGCCTGATGTTCCGCGCCATCAACGTGAACGACTCGGTGACCAAGTCCAAGTTTGATAACCTGTATGGCTGCCGCGAATCGCTGGTGGACGGCATCAAGCGCGCCACCGACGTGATGATCGCCGGCAAGGTGGCCGTGGTGGCGGGCTACGGTGACGTGGGCAAGGGCAGCGCCCAGGCCCTGCGCGCCCTGAGCGCCCAGGTGTGGGTGACCGAGATTGACCCCATCAACGCCCTGCAGGCCGCGATGGAAGGCTATCGTGTAGTGACCATGGAATACGCCGCCGACAAGGCCGAAATTTTCGTGACCACCACCGGCAACCGCGACGTGATCACGTTCGAGCACATGCAGGCCATGAAGGACCAATCCATCGTCTGCAACATTGGTCATTTCGACAACGAAATCCAGGTGGCCAAGCTCGAAGAGCACTGCCAGTGGGAAGAAATCAAGCCCCAGGTGGACCATGTGATCTTTGCCGATGGCAAGCGCATCATCCTGCTGGCCAAGGGCCGCCTGGTGAACCTGGGTTGTGGCACGGGCCACCCGAGCTTCGTGATGTCCAGCTCGTTTGCCAACCAGACCATCGCCCAGATCGAGCTGTTCACGCACAGTGATTTCTACGAAAACGGCAAGGTCTACGTGCTGCCCAAGCACCTGGACGAAAAGGTGGCGCGCCTGCACCTCAAGAAGGTGGGCGCCATGCTGACCGAGCTGAGCGACGAGCAGGCCGCCTACATCGGCGTGCCCAAGCAAGGCCCTTACAAGCCCGATACCTACCGGTATTGAACCGCGCTTGCTGCTGTCATGCTCCTGTTATAGGAGCTGGTAGCGCAGGCCGTACAAGCGCTAGAGCCTGTTTTAATAGAAATTAATCGTCTGCTGACGAGAGAGTGACGCATGCGCGCAGATGTTTTTTTGGTGGATGGCGGTCATGCGGCCACGCGCTCGCAGGCGCAGCGGCTGATTGCCGCGGGCGTGGAGTGGCGCCTGTCGCCGCTGGCGCCCTGGCAGAAGGTCGCCAAGAACGGCGACGAGATTCCCTCCCTGGCCGAGGTGCGGCTGCTCGACGATGCCGAGGCCAAATACATCTCGCGCGGTGGGCTCAAGCTCGAAGGCGCGCTGCGCGCCACCGGCTTGTCGGTGGCGGGGCTGCGCTGCCTGGATGTGGGGCAGAGCACGGGCGGCTTTACTGACTGCCTGCTGCAGCACGGCGCAGCGCAGGTGATTGGCGTGGACGTGGGCCATGGCCAGTTGCACGAACGGCTGCGCTGCGATCTGCGCGTGGTCTGCGTCGAGGGCGTGAACGCGCGTTCGCTGACGGCGCAGGCCTTGCAGCAAGCCTGTGAACTGGCGCTGTCCGAAGTCGTCGAGGCCGAAGAGGACAACGAGACCCAGCCCGAGGCACCCTACAGCTGGATGCGCAATGGCGGGCAGGTGGACGAGGAATACGACGACAGCAATGACGCCAAGGACAAGGACATCGAGACCTTCAAGTCTGAGCGCGCAGCCCGTGCCAAGGCGCGCGAGCAGGGCACGCTGCCGATTGAGCGCCGCCGCCGCGCCGAATGCGCCAATGTGGACATCACGCCAGTGTTTGATGTGATCACGGGCGACCTGTCATTTATCTCGCTCACGCTGGTTCTGCACGCGCTGGTGCCACTGCTGGCACCGGGCGGTAGCCTGCTGATGCTGGTCAAGCCACAGTTTGAGCTGCAGCCCGGCCAGGTCGGCAAGGGTGGCATCGTGCGCGATGCCGCGTTGTACGCGGTGGTGGAGCAACGCATCCGCGACTGCTGCGCCGAACTGGGCCTTGCGGTGCAGGCCTGGCTGGACAGCCCCATCAGCGGTGGCGACGGCAACCACGAGTTTTTTGTTTTTGCGAGGAGGGGCGCATGACTGCGGCCAACGCACCAGCCACCGGTTTGCCGGTGAGCTTTGAATTCTTTCCGCCCAAGACGCCCGAAGGCGCGGGCAAGCTGCGCGCCGTGCGCCAGCAGCTGTATGCGCTGCAACCCGAGTTCTGCTCGGTCACCTATGGCGCGGGCGGATCGACGCAAGAGGGCACCTTCGGCACCGTACAGGAGATCCTGGCCGAGGGCGTGAGCGCGGCCTCGCACTTCTCGTGCATCGGTGCCACGCGCCAGTCGGTGCGCGAGGAGCTGGCCACGCTCAAGGCCATGGGTGTCAAGCGCCTGGTGGCGCTGCGTGGCGATCTGCCCAGCGGCTATGGCATCGGGGGCGAGTTCCACTACGCCAGCGACCTGGTGGCCTTCATTCGGGCTGAGACCGGGCGCGATTTCCACATCGAGGTGGCCGCCTATCCCGAAGTGCATCCCCAGGCCAAGTCGGCCGATGCCGACCTGCAGGCCTTTGCCGCCAAGGTGCGGGCGGGCGCTGATTCGGCCATCACGCAGTACTTCTTCAATGCCGATGCGTATGAGCGCTTTGTGGACGATGTGCGCCGCATGGGGCTGGATGTGCCCGTGGTGCCCGGCATCATGCCCATCATGGGGTCCTCGCAGCTGATGCGGTTTTCCGATGCCTGCGGCGCCGAGATTCCACGTTGGATCCGGCTGCGCCTGCAGGGCTTTGGCGACGATACGGCGTCGATCCGGGCCTTTGGCCTGGACGTGGTGACTTCGCTGTGCGAACAGCTGCGCCAGCGCGGCGTGCCGGGGCTGCACTTCTACACCATGAATCAGAGTGCAACAACGCTGGAGTTGTGCCGGCGCCTCGGTTTGTAATGGGGCGTTGGGTGGCTTGGGCGCTGGAGCCGGGTTGCGTTGTCGCTGGAGAAGGTGGATGGAATCGTCACCTCGCGGTGCGTCCATTCGTTTATTTTCAGGAAGAGGTGATTGATGCAACTGTCTGACCGGATGCGGCACTGGCGCGATCTGCTGGGCTTGGGGGCGCTTGCCTGCGTTCTGGCGGCCTGTGCACCGATGCCGGTGGCAGACAAGGCAGCCCCTGAAGTGGCCCCCGAAATGTCGGCCGAGCCCCGCAACGCGTGCGAGCTGGCCCAGCAGCGGGCGCCCCCGCTCGCGGTTTTGCGCGCCGTCGGCCGGCAAGCCGGGCGAGCCGCTACCCAAGCCCGTGTTGCCTGAGCCCGTTCGCAGCGAGCCTGCCAGGCGCGGTGCCACCGGCACGGTGTTGCCTGAGCCCCCGGCCGAGTCCGTGCGCGAGAGCGACCAGCAGGGCCTGGCCTCGTGGTACGGCCCGCGCTTTCATGGCCGGCGCACGGCCAGTGGCGAAATCTTCAACCGCCGCGACCTCACCGCCGCGCACCGCACCCTGCCTTTCGGCACCCGGGTGTGCGTGCGCAGCCAGCTCACCGGCCGCGCCGTGGTGGTGCGCATCAACGACCGCGGCCCCTTTGCCGTGAACCGCGTGATTGATGTAAGCCAGGCCGCCGCCCAGGAGCTGGGCATGCAGGGCCTGGGCATCAAGCCCGTGGAGCTGTGGCTGCTGGAGGACGGCGAGGGCGACTGTCCCCAATCGCTGTCGGTGTCGGCACCGTAGGGCCCTGGCAGGGCGTTGTCCGAAGCCGCTGTCAGCCGCCCGATTCGAGCGTGTGGGTGGCGTGCTTGTCCTGCGCCAGCAGTTCCGCCATCTGGGGCAGGGCCGCCTTCAAGGCGGCTTTCAGGGTGAAGGGTGGATTGATCAGAAACATGCCGCTGGCGGGCAGGCCGGGGCGTTTGACTTCGCCCTCCGCAGTCTCGGTGAGCTTGCTGGACTTGACGGTCAGCGTGGCATGCAGCCAGCTCTTGCCTGCCTTGGTGGCCAGGGTTTTGAGGCGGCGCGGCAGGTCGTGCGCTTCGGGGCGCGGAATGATGGGGTACCAGACGGCGTAGGTGCCGGTGGCAAAGCGCTTGAGCGCGTCGGCGGCCATGTCCAGCACCTTGGCATAGTCGCTCTTCATTTCATAGCTGGGATCGCACAACACCAAAGCGCGGCGGGCCGGTGGGGGCAAAAATTTGCGGATACCTTCGAAACCGTCTTCGTGCAGCACGGCCACCTGCCGGCCGGCCTCCAGTTGCGCCACGTTGCCGGCCAGCGCGCGCAGGTCGGTCGGGTGCAGCTCAAACAGCTTGAGCTTGTCGTGGTCGCGCAGCAGCCGCTGGATGATGAAGGGCGAGCCGGGGTACACCTTGGTGGTGGCGCCCTGGTTGAAGGCTTTCACCATGTCCACATAGGCCTGCAGCGCGGGCGTGAGGGCGGCAGCGCCCGGTGCCGTGAGGCGCAAGATGCCGTCCACCGCCTCGCCGCTGGTGCTGGCATAGTCGCCATCGAGCCGGTACAGGCCCGCGCCCGCATGGGTGTCGAGCACGGTGAGGGCCGCGTCTTTTTCGGTGAGGTGTTGCAAGGTGGCAATCAGCACGGTGTGCTTGAGCACGTCGGCGTGGTTGCCCGCATGAAAGGCGTGGCGATAACTGAACATGGCGCAATGGTAACGACTCGGCCCCTGGTTGCCCGGGGCGCTGCTGCACCGCGCAACACCGTCGCGTCGCGTTAGCTAGAGTGTCGGGCGTCAAAGCTATGAAAACAGGAGCTGTTTGCGCATGCTGCAAAAGGGATGTGTGCCGTTTTCGCCTTGCTTTGCCGTGTGTGGTGCTGGCGCGGTCCGGGGCGGCGCGGCTCGGACAAGGGGGCAAAAACGGCACAATCGGTGGCGTTCGTGCCACTGGGTGATGTTTTTGGCAGACACGATGCCTTTTGTTTCCGGGATCGGCGGCGCATGCATCATGATGGCAGCCGAGACGGTCCGGGCGCCACCACTCCACCCCCTAGCTGCCCAGGACATGTGCCTGCATTACCTTGTCCATGATGATTGAAAACCCCAGTCCAACTTCTGCCAGCCGCGTGAACCATGTGGACGCGCTGCCACCGGGCACCCGCCTGGCCGAGTTTGAAATACTGGCGTTGCTCGGGGTGGGCGGTTTTGGCATGGTCTACAAGGCGTTCGACCATTCGTTGCACCGCGCCGTGGCCATCAAGGAATACATGCCGTCGGCGCTGGCAGGCCGCTCGCAGGGACAATCGCTGTGGGTGCGATCGTCGTCCGACCAGCAGACCTTCCAGGCCGGGCTGGCGTCCTTCATGGGCGAGGCGCGCCTGCTGGCGCAGTTTGACCATCCGTCCCTGGTGAAGGTTTTCCGTTTCTGGGAGGCCAACAACACCGCATACATGGTCATGCCGCTCTACACCGGCATGACGTTCAAGCAGGCGCGCGCGCAGATGCGCACGCCGCCCCCTGAGGCCTGGCTGCGCAAGATGCTCTGGTCGGTGTTGGGTGCGCTTCGGGTACTGCACGAGGGCAACACGCTGCACCGGGATATCTCTCCGGACAACATCTTCCTGCAGGACAACGGGCCGCCGGTGCTGCTGGACCTGGGGGCGTCGCGCCATGCCATCAACGACCAGGGCCGCAAGCACACCGCCGTGCTCAAGGTGAACTACGCGCCCATCGAGCAGTATTCCGAAGGCGACGATGAGTTGCGCCAAGGCCCCTGGAGCGATCTGTATTCGCTGGCTGCGGTGGTGTACGGCTGTCTGTGCAACGACACCCCGCTCCCGGCTACGCTGCGCTCCATCCGCGACCGCATGGTGTCGTTTTCGCGCGTGGCCAGGACCGTCCAGCGCCAGTTCGGGGTGGAGTATTCGGCGCCATTCGTCACCGCCATCGCCCAGGCTCTTGCACTGCGCCCCGAGGATCGACCCCAGAGCATTGACGCCTTCCTGCAAACCATGGGCATGACCTCGCCGCCCGAAGGGATCGAGCATTTCGACTTCCGCGCCGAGCTGGGGAGTATCTGGGTGGAGCCGGCGGACCATCCGGGCCCTGGTGTGCCTGCCCCCACGGTAGACGTGACCTCAGCACCCCGCCCAATGGCCGATCTGGAGGACCTGACCTACCGTTCGGCCAGGCCTGTCCTGCCTTCCGCTGGCGCGCCCATGCAGGATGGGCGTGACATCCATGCCAACGAAGGGCCTGACACGGTGGCGGCAGACATGGCCGACACGGTATTCATCGATGTCGGAGACTCGGTGTTCGAGGATGCCCATGCTGCCGACAAGGCCCCGGTGGTGCCGCCTGCGCGTGCGGAGCGCCCGGGGCGAACGCGAAAAGATCCAGGCAATCAGGCGCAGGCGCCGGAGCGCGCTGCCGCAGGCACCCGGGCTCGTCTGCAATCGTCGCCGGTGTGGCTGTTGGGGGCTTTCTTGGCGCTGGCCATCGTGGCGGTGGCACTGTGGTGGGCTCAGGGCCGGTCTGCCTCGCGGCCCGCCGATGACATCCTCACTGAACTCAAGGAGCCGGCGGCCGCGCCGGTCGCTGCGACGGCTGCGGTGGCAGCTGCCCCGGTGCAGGCCGTGCCAGCCAGCCCGGCCAGCGACGCGCCACTGGCGGGCATCGCCGACAAGGAGGCCGTGTCAGGTGCAGGCAGCTTGAGCGCCGCGCCAGCGGTTGTCGAAGCCCCTGCAGTGCGCCCCGCCGTGCGCTCTGCCGGGCAGCGCCGCAACTTGTCCGAGCCTGCCGGTGCCGCTCCGGTGGCGGTGCAGGACATGCCTGCGCCGCATCCCGAGTCGGTGGTGGCACCCAAACCCAAAGTGACCACTGTGCGCACAGCAGGTCCGCAAGAGGCGTGCGCCGACGCAGGCTTCCTGGCCCGCCCCCTGTGCATCTTCAATGAATGCAAAAAGCCGGGTCTGACAGGGCATCCGGTGTGCGTGGAAGCCCGCCGGCGGCAGGAAGATGACCTGCAGCGCCGGCAGATGCAAAACTGAGGCAAAGGCCACATCTGGCGATCCTGCTTGCCAAAAAAGAGCGCTGCTTCGTATAATGGCAGGCTTCGCAGCGCTTTTGTGGTCCCGCGGCGAAGATTCAATCCCACCTAAGAGGCTTCCGAAAGAGAAGCACCGACCGTGGAAAAGGACCCGCCAAACCCTCTTCTCAAGAGAAAACTCATGACTACTACTTTCAGCGCTAAGCCCGCTGAGGTCGTGCACGAGTGGTTTGTGATTGACGCGACCGACAAGGTCCTCGGACGAGTAGCCAGCGAAGTTGCTCTCCGTTTGCGCGGCAAACACAAGGCCATTTACACGCCTCACGTCGACACCGGTGACTTCATCGTCATCATCAACGCCGCCCAGCTCAAGGTTACCGGCACCAAGTCCCTGGACAAGGTGTACTACCGCCACTCGGGTTACCCCGGCGGTATCACGGCCACGAACTTCCGCGACATGCAAGCCAAGCACCCCGGCCGCGCGCTGGAAAAGGCTGTCAAGGGCATGCTGCCCAAGGGTCCCCTTGGCTACGCGATGATCAAGAAACTCAAGGTGTACGGTGGTGCTGAGCATCCCCACACCGCCCAGCAGCCCAAAGCGCTGGAAATCTAAGGAGCCTTGAGATGATTGGTGAATGGAACAATGGCACCGGCCGTCGCAAGTCCAGCGTCGCCCGCGTGTTTCTGAAAAAAGGCTCCGGCAAGATCACGGTGAACGGCAAGGACATTCAGTCCTACTTCGGTCGCGAAACCTCGATCATGATTGCCAAGCAACCCCTCGCGTTGACCAACCATGTCGAAACCTTCGACATCCAGATCAACGTGCATGGTGGTGGTGAATCCGGCCAGGCTGGCGCTGCCCGCCATGGCATCACCCGCGCCCTGATCGACTACGACGCGACGCTCAAGCCCGTCCTGAGCCAAGCCGGCTTCGTGACGCGTGACGCCCGCGAAGTGGAACGTAAGAAGGTCGGTCTGCACTCCGCACGCCGCGCCAAGCAGTTCTCCAAGCGTTAAGCTTTGCTGCTGCAACAAAAAACCGCCTTCGGGCGGTTTTTTGTTGCCGGGTGCAATGCCCCCACTGAAATTGGCGTCAAAAGCCGCTGGCCTGAATTCCCGACTGAATTGCAGTAGCATTCATGCCAAATCCTGAATTGGAGTACCCCATGAGTGCCGTTGCAGAAAATATCCAGACCGAAATGCCCACCCCCATCCTGTTTACTGACAGCGCGGCAGCCAAGGTGGCAGACCTGATCGCCGAAGAGGGCAATCCCGACCTGAAACTGCGCGTGTTTGTCCAGGGTGGCGGTTGCTCGGGTTTTCAGTACGGTTTCACCTTTGACGAAATCACCAACGAAGACGACACCACCATGACCAAGAATGGTGTCTCGCTGCTGATCGACGCCATGAGCTACCAGTACCTGTTGGGCGCAGAGATCGACTACAAGGAAGACCTGCAGGGCGCACAGTTCGTGATCAAGAATCCGAACGCCACCAGCACCTGCGGCTGTGGTTCCAGCTTCTCGGCCTGATCTGCCCGCCGGTTTCCTCTTTTCTCTCTCTCAGGCCGGGTAGACGGCCCCCAGAACACGGGCGCCTTGGGCGCCCGTGACGCTTTGGAGGCTGCCCGTTTGCCCTCGTACCGTCTGGCGAGCCAGCCAGGCAAAGGCGGCGGCCTCCACCTGCAGCGCGGGCAGGCCCAAGGCATCGGTCGGTACCACCGATGCGCCCGGGAGCAAGGCCTGCAGACGCCGCATCAGGTGCGTATTCAAGGCGCCGCCACCACACACTGCCAGTAGTTTGCTATTTTTTCCATAGCTTGATGCGCTTGTTGCACAAGCGCTGGCGGTCAATTCGGTCAATGTGGCCTGCACGTCATCGGGCCGGGCGCTGGCGTGTGCAGCCAGCTTGCCCGCCAGCCAGGCCGGGTTGAACAGATCGCGCCCGGTGCTTTTGGGTGGGGGTTGCTGCAAAAAAGGCTCCTGCAGCAGTGTGACAAGAAGGTCGGGCAGCACCCGACCCCGGGCAGCCCAGGCTCCATTTTTGTCAAACGCCTGGCCGGTGTGCAACTGACACCAATGGTCCATCAGTGCATTGCCGGGGCCACAGTCAAAGCCCGCAACGCTGCCATCGGCGCCCAGCACGCTGAGGTTGGAGATGCCACCAATGTTGAGCACCAGCACTGTCTCGTCCGGACGGCCAAACACCCCCTGGTGATAGGCCGGTACCAGCGGGGCGCCCTGGCCGCCAGCGGCCACATCGCGGCTGCGGAAATCGGCCACCACGGCAATGCCTGTGCGCTCGGCCAGCAAGGACGGGTTGTTCAGTTGCAGGGTGTAGCCCGTGCCGTCGAATTCCTGGGGGCGATGGCGCACGGTCTGCCCATGGGCGCCAATGGCCCGGACGGCGCTGGCGGGGGTGCCGCTGCGCTCCAGCAGGCTGTGCACTACGTCGGCATAGGCCCGCGCCAGTGCATTGCCCGCGAGGGCCGCACGGTGCAGTTCGTTGGGGCCGGGGGTATTGAGGGCGAGCAGTTCTGCTCTTAAATCAGGAGCTATAGGTGCTGACGCATGGCCGAGAATGGCCATTTTGTCTTGTGAAAAGTCGGCCAGAACGCCATCGATGCCGTCGAGCGAGGTGCCCGACATGAGGCCGATGTACAAGCCGGGCATCTCCTGCAACTGCACCAGAGCGGCGTGCCGGTTTCGTCTTATTCCGCGCTGGCCTGCTGCACCAGTGCGGCAGCAGACAGTTGCACGCGCATGTTGCCGGCCAGTCGGTCGAAGGCGGGCCGGCCTGCCTTCGACACCGGGGCGGCGGATTCGCTTTGCTGGGCGATGACCTGCGGATCCTGCTGCTGTCCGTTCACGCGGAACTCGAAATGCAGGTGTGGCCCCGTGGCCCAGCCCGTGGCGCCGACAGCGCCGATGGTCTGGCCCTGCTCGACGGTTTGGCCTTTTTTCACATCCACGCGGCTCAGGTGCGCATACACGGTTTCATGCTGGTCGCGGTGCTTCACGAAGACCACGTTGCCAAAGCCGTTCTGCACGCCGGCAAACTCGACCACGCCGTCGCCCACCGTGCGCACGGCCGTGCCCGTGGGGGCAGCAAAGTCGGTTCCCAGGTGGGCACGCCATGTTTGCAAAACGGGGTGAAACCGCATCTTGAACGTGCTACTCACCCGCGAGAACTCGACCGGCGAGGTCAGGTAGGCGCGGCGCAGGCTTTCGCCGTCGAGGGTGTAATAGGCCCCTTGGCGGCGCCGGGGTCCTGGAACCACATGGCCTGGTGGGTCTTGCCGTTGTTGTTGAACTCGGCGCTCAGCACGCGACCGCTGCGCAGCGGTTCGCCGTCGGCTTCCAGGGTTTCATAGACCACCGAGAAGCGGTCGCCCTTGCGCAGGGAGCGGTGAAAGTCGATGTTGCCCGAGAACACCTCGGCCAGCTGCACGGCCACGGAATCAGGGATGTTGGCTGCATCGGCGGCGTCAAACAGCGAGCTGCGGATCACCCCGCCCGCCAGGCGGCTGCCTGTGGTGAGGGGTGCGGACTCGATGCGCGAGGTGAACTTCTCGCCCGCACGTTCCACCACCAGGCGGCTGAAGTTGCCGCTGTCGTCCTGGGCCCAGCGGGCCGTCAGGCGCAGCAGGCGGTGGTCGTCGGTGGTTTCGGCTGAAACCGAGCGTCCGGCGCGGCCCAGCAAATTCTGGCGAACGGGGGCGTCGCTGCGCAGGAAGGCGGCAGCGGCCGGATCGGCCACGCCCATGCGCTGCAGCAAGGATTCCGCAGTGTCGCTGCTACGCGTCTGCTCCGAGCGGTACAGCGAGAAGCCGGGCGATTCCAGGGCGTCCAGCACCGGGTTGGCCGCCAGCGACTCGACGGCGTAAGTGATCTCGCTCACCGGCAGATCCGATGCATCGGGTGCCAGCGATGCCACGGCAAAGGCGCCACCGCCACCGGTCAGCAGCAGGGTGGCCACGACGGCGGTGATACGTTTCGGGTGTTTCTGGACACTGTGAGTCAGCCGGGCAAGCAATGCCTTGCTGGCTGTGGTGAAGCCGTTAATCAAAGGTCTGTCCCCATGGTTGATGGTGCGACCGGCGGTTTTTCCCATGGTAAAGCGAGGGGGAACCGGGGGCACGAGCTGTCAGTTTGCAGGCATTCGACAGGGCTACCAGGGCGTCGAAACGGCGAGACCACTAGAATCCGCCCACTGCAATGTGGGCTGAAGTATAGCGGTGCATGCTGTTCGGACATCCCAGAAAACCCTTATGAATCAATCTCTTGTTACAAATAACCCGGTATCCGATGGTGTAAGGCAGGCCCTCGAAACCTCGTTGCGCGGCGTGGAAGAACTGCTGCCGCAGGATGAGTGGATCAAGAAACTGGCCCGATCCGAAGCCACAGGTCAGCCCTTGCGCATCAAGCTGGGGCTGGATCCCACGGCGCCAGACATTCACATCGGCCACACGGTGGTGCTCAACAAGATGCGACAGCTGCAAGATCTGGGCCACCAGGTGATCTTCCTGATCGGCGACTTCACCAGCCTCATCGGCGACCCCTCGGGGCGTAACAGCACACGCCCCCCGCTCACGCCCGAGCAGATCAAACTGAACGCCGAAACCTACTACCGCCAGGCCAGCCTGGTGCTGGACCCGGCGCGCACGGAGATCCGCTACAACAGCGAGTGGAGCGAGCCGCTGGGCGCCACGGGCATGATCCAGCTGGCCTCCAGGTTCACCGTGGCGCGCATGATGGAGCGTAACGATTTCCACGACCGCTTCAAGGCGGGCAATCCCATTGCGGTGCACGAGTTTCTCTATCCGCTGATGCAGGGCTACGACTCGGTGGCCCTCAAGAGCGACCTGGAGCTCGGCGGCACCGACCAGAAGTTCAACCTGCTCATGGGGCGCCACCTGCAGCAGGAATACGGCCAGGAGCCCCAATGCATCCTGACCATGCCACTGCTCGAAGGCCTGGACGGCATCGAGAAGATGTCCAAGTCCAAAAACAACTACATCGGCATCAGTGAAGACGCCAACACCATGTATGCCAAGGTGCTGAGCATTTCCGACACGCTGATGTGGCGCTGGTACACGCTGCTGTCGTTCCAGTCGCTCGCGCAGATTGAGGCCCTCAAGGCCGAGGTGGCGGGCGGGCGCAACCCCAAGGACGCCAAGGTGGCGCTGGCCAAGGAGATCACGGCGCGTTTTCACAGCGCGGCGGCGGCCGATGCGGCCGAGCAGGACTTCATCCACCGCAGCAAGGGCGGTGTGCCCGACGAGATTCCCGAGGTGGCCCTGTCGGGCGCGCCGCTGGGCATTGGCGCGCTGCTCAAGCAGGCCAACCTGGCGCCGTCGACCAGTGAGGCGAATCGCCTGATCGAGGGTGGTGGCGTGCGTGTGGATGGCGGCGTTGTCAGCGACAAGGGGCTCAAGCTCGATGCCGGCACCTACGTGGTGCAGGTGGGCAAACGCAAGTTTGCACGAGTGACTTTGGCCTGAAATTTTGATAAAAATGGCCGATAGCGCTTGATGGATAAGCGCTGGCAGCTATCAAAAAAAGCGCTGAGCCCGGCTGGGTCAGCGCTTTCTTGTTGTCAGTCCAGGTTGTCGTTCAAGTCCGGGTCCGGCACATCGCCAATTGCCTCGCGCGTGGCCTGCGCCTGGATATGCAGCCAGGCGCAAAACGCCTTGATCTCGGGCCGTTGCGCGCTGCGTGGCCCGACCAGAAGCCAGTAGGCCAGCGGCGAATCGATGCGGTGGTCGGGCAGCACCTCCACCAGGTCCCCGGAGGCCAGCGCATCGGCAATCAGCGGCATGCGCGCCAGCGCAAGGCCCTGGCCAGCCAGTGCGGCCTGCACGATCTGGTGGGCGTAGTTGAAAAACAGCCAGCGCTCGGGCTGCAGCTTGGTCAGGTCGCGCGCATCGAACCACCGGCGCCAGCTCAGCCATTCGAGGTGCTGGCTGCGGTGTGCATCGCCGGCCTCGATCAGCGTGAACTGGGCGACGTCGGCCGGCGTGCGCAGGGTTTTGCCGCTTTTGAGCAGCCAGGGGCTGGCCACTACCGCCAGCTGTTCGCCGAACAGGCGCTGCCCGCCCTGCGTTCCGGGGCCCGGCAGGCTGTAGCGCAGGGCCAGGTCCACGTCCGAGGTTTCCAGGTCCACCGGCACGTCGCTCGCATCAATGCGGATGTCGATGCCCGGGTTGTCGCGCTGGAACGCTTCCATGCGCGGAATCAGCCACATCGATGCAAAGCTGGCCCAGGTGGTGATGGCCACGCTGCGGCGCCCGGCCGTCTGGCGCACCAGGCGCACGGCGGCGTCCATGCGCTCCAGCGCCGGGCCACGGCGCGCTGCAGCTGCGCGCCCGCGCTGGTCAGCTCGACGGCCCGCGTGTGGCGCAGGAACAGCGCCACGCCCACTTCGTCCTCCAGCGCCTGGATCTGGCGGCTGACGGCGGATTGCGTCAGCGCCAGTTCATCGGCGGCCGCGCGGAAGTTCAGGTGCCGCGCCACGGCCAGAAAGGCGCGCCAGTGGCCGGTGGCGACGGGGCGGGTGCGCAGCACGGCGGGGGCGAATTCGGCAGGGGGCATGGGCTTGGCGATTCATGCGTGGATGGAATGAATAGCGTAGCGCGTTTTCATTGGACTGTGTGCATGGGGCGGCGCACCATCTGGTCTTCGCAATGCATATTGCGTGGTCCAAGGAGGCTGTCATGTCATCTCGTAACGTTCTGGAATTGCAACAATCCGTTCATGCCAGCCAGACGGGCTGCGCGGTGGCCGGCAGCTGGAAGCTGGCCACTGGCCAGGCTGTTTCGCTGCACACGCGCGCACCCGGTGTGCTGGAGATTGCCCGGGGCCGTGTGTGGCTCACCCTCGCCGGGTCGCTCAACCATCTGCCCGGTGCCGCGGCCGACCATGTGCTCCAGGCGGGCGAGCGCCTCGCCGTCGCGCCGGGCCAGCATGTGGTGATGGAGGCGTGGAACCCATCCGGCGGCGCCGCTGATGCCGTGGCATTCCGCTGGCTGTCCAATTCGCCCTCGGCCACGGCCACGGCGCCGACTGCCAGCGCGATCGCCCATGACTGGGAGTGCGCCGTAGTGCAGCCGCTGCGCGATCTGGTGCACGCCCTGGCCCAGGGCGGGCGCGCCCTGGGCGCTGCCGTGGTGGATGTGGCGGGCGCGGGCGGGCAGTGTGCGGCCGGCCTGGCCCGGTTCGTGGGGCATCGCATTGCGCACCAGCGCCAGCGGGCGACCAGTTGCGTGCAGTCGTAAGTGAGGCCGCCCTTAACGCACCAGCTCGCCGCGCACGGTATCAAACGCGGCCAGCGCTGCGTCTCCGTCCAGGGTCTCCATGCGGGCCAAGGCGTCTACGTCTTCGACCGTGCTGAAAGCCAGGCTGAACTGCAGAAACCGCCGCGCCGCCAACGGGCCATGGTGCAACACTTCGACGTTGATGTGGCGCGGGTCATTGCGGATGCGCTCGATCAGCTTGAGCACCGCGTTTTGCGGGCCTTCTAGTTGCTGGCAAAAGCGCTGCCCGTCAAAGATCAGCAGTCCGGTGATGTCGAGTTCCGCGTTGACCAAGCGTGCGCGCCCGGCGATCTGTGCCACCACGCTCAGCGGTTGCGTGGGGGCGAGGGTGCTCACATAGAGAACCTCGTAGAGGGCGGAGCAGGGTTTCATAAGTGCGGCCCAATGTAGGCGGGGCCCGCCTACCGCGCAATGTCAAAAGACATAGATGTAACCATCGATGCACCGTCCGATCTCACCAAGGCACAACGCCAGCGGGCTGGTGCTGTTGCATGATGGAAATGGCGGGTTGGCCATCCCTAGAATCGGCACACCATGAATGCCTCTCTGCCGCCCCACGCATGCCCTCCCTCTTGCCAGCAATGCCGCTTGCGCAAGACGGGCGCGTTCACGGCGGTCAAGCCCGAGGTGCTGGATTTCATTGAGGGGTTTCGCACCGACAGTGTGGCGGTGGCTGCGGGTGGCGCGCTGGTGCGCGAGAACCAGACCAACGCCAAGCTGTTCACGCTGTACTCGGGCTGGGCGTTTCGCTACAAGACCATGAGCGACGGGCGCCGCCAGATCCTCAATTTCCTGCTGCCGGGCGACCTGGTGGGCTTGCAGCAGGAGTTCGGCGATGTGTCCGCCCATGGCATTGAGGCACTCACCGATTGCTCGTTGTGCGTGTTCCAGAACGACAGCCTGTGGGCGCTGTTTCGCGAGCACCCGCGCCTGGGTTACGACATCACCTGGCTGTCGGCCCACGAAGAAGGCCATGTGGACGACAACCTGCTCACGGCGGGCCGCCGCAACGCCACCGAGCGCGTGGCCATGCTGCTCATGCACCTGTACCGGCGGCTCGACCGCATCGGGCTGGTGGAGGACGGCACGGTGGCGTTCCCGCTCAACCAGCAGCACATCGCCGATGCGCTGGGGCTGTCGCTGGTGCACACCAACAAGACGCTGCGGCGCCTGTCGCTGCTGGGCCTGCATGAGTTAAAGAACGGGCGGCTGCGCCTGCTCAACACGCGGGCGCTGGCGCGCATTGCCGAGTACTACGACACGCCGCCGCGGCTGATGCCGCTGCTGTAGGTGCAGCCTGCTGTGCCAAAAAATTGGATCAAAATGACATCAAGCGCTTATTGGATAAGCGCTAGCAGCTATTGTTTGAATAGCGTTTGATGCCCCGTATTCCGCAGCCGATAATTCACTCCACGCCCGCGCACCGGGCTTGCGCTGCGCACACAAACACTTCTTTTCCATGACCTCACTCGACATCCTCATCATGGCGGCCGGCAAGGGCACGCGCATGAAAAGCCGTATCCCCAAAGTGCTTCAGCGTCTGGCCGGGCGTCCGCTGCTCCACCATGTGCTGGACCAGGCGGCGCACCTGCAGGCGCGCAGCGCCATTGTCATCACCGGCCACGGTGCTACAGAAGTGGAAGCTGCCACCGCAGATGCAGCAAGCGCTGGCGGCACTTTTGACCTGAAGTTCGTGCGGCAGGAGCCCCAACTGGGCACCGGCCATGCCGTGCAGCAGGCCGTGCCGCACCTGCGCGATGACGGCACGGTCGTGGTGCTGTCGGGCGATGTGCCGCTGACCCAGGCCGACACGCTGCGCGCGCTGGTCGCCGCCAGCGCCGGCGGGCAGATGGCGCTGCTCACGGTGACCCTGCCCGACCCCACGGGCTATGGCCGCATCGTGCGCAATGCAGAAGGCGCCGTGCAGGGCATCGTCGAACACAAGGATGCGACGGACGCGCAGCGCGCCATCACCGAGGTGTACAGCGGCATCATGGCCGTGCCCGCGCGCCTGCTGCGCGGCTGGCTGGCGCGGCTGACCAACCAAAATGCCCAGGGCGAGTACTACCTGACCGACATCGTCGCCATGGCCGTGGCCGACGGCGTGCCCGTGGTGGCTCACCGCATCACCGATGCGCTGCAGGTGGCGGGCGTGAACAGCCCGCTGCAACTGGCCGAGCTCGAACGCGCCCACCAGCTCCGCACCGCGCGGGGCCTGATGGAGCAGGGCGTGCGCCTGGCCGACCCTGCGCGCTTCGATGTGCGCGACGATGCACGCACCGGCGTGCGCGGCGAACTGGTCTGTGGCCAGGATGTGGAGATTGACGTGAACTGCGTTTTCACCGGGCGCGTGGAGCTGGGTGAGGGCGTGAGCATCGGCGCCAACTGCTGCATCGCCAATGCGCGCATCGCGGCGGGCGCCGTCATCCACCCCTACACGCACATCGACGGCGAAAAGCTGGGCGCCACCGTGGGCGAGGGCGCGCTGATTGGCCCCTTTGCCCGCCTGCGCCCCGGCGCGCAACTGGGCCGCGAGGTGCACATCGGCAATTTTGTGGAGGTGAAAAACTCCACCCTGGCCGACGGCGCCAAGGCCAACCACCTGGCGTATCTGGGCGACGCCACCGTGGGCGAGCGCGTGAACTACGGCGCGGGCAGCATCACCGCCAATTACGACGGCGCCAATAAACACCGTACCGTGATCGAGGCCGATGTGCACATTGGCAGTAACTGCGTGCTGGTGGCGCCCGTCACCATTGGTGCGGGTGGCACGGTGGGCGGTGGCAGCACCATCACCAAGAGCGCGCCGCCCGGGGCGCTGAGCGTGGCGCGCGGCAAGCAGATCACCAAAGAAAACTGGCAGCGCCCCGCCAAGTTGCCCAAGGGATGATGCAGGCATGACGCAGACCGCCCGCTCCGCAGAGGTCGAGCAACTGCGCACCGCGCTGGCCCGCAGCCAGCAGCAGGTGGCCGACATGGCCGCCGCGCAGGACGAGTTCTTGCGCGCCGTCTCGCACGATCTGCGTGCGCCGCTGCGCCACGTCACCTCTTACGGCACGCTGGTGCGCGAGGTGCTGGGCGATCTGCCGCCCGAGGTGCTGCAAGGCCCCGAGGTGCAGGAGGCGCTGGGTTTTCTGGCCACCATGGACCAGTCGGCCCGGCGCATGGGGCTGATGATCGATGGCCTGCTGGCCTTGGTGCGCGCCAGCCGCGCGCCACTGCACCCGCAATCCGTGTCGCTGGCGGATGCCATCACCAGTGCGCGCGCGGCGCTGTCCCCCGATGAAGCGGACCGCGCCGTGGAGTGGCGCGTGGCCGCAGGGTTGCCCACGCTGCAGGCCGACCCGGCGCTGCTGCAGGCGCTGCTGGTGCAACTGCTGGGCAATGCCCTCAAGTTCTCGCGCCCTGTGCTTCAGCCCTGCATCTCCGTGCAGGCCGATGCCGCGCCCTCAGGCCAGGTGGCCTTCACGGTGCAGGACAACGGCGTGGGGTTTGACCCGGCGCGTGCGGGCACCTTGTTTGGTGTGTTTCAGCGCCTGCACCGCGAGACCGAGTTTGACGGCGTGGGCACCGGGCTGGCGCTGTGCCGCGCGATAGCGCAACGCCATGGCGCGCAGATCAGCGCCACGGCCGTGCCGGGCGGTGGGTGCACGGTGCGGGTGGAGTGGCCGGCAGCGCCCGCCGACTGATACGGATTTGCCTTCAACCGTATAACGTCGTTGGGTCGCCTCGCCGTGCTACAGCACTGTCTTCGGCTCCCCGCCTGGTTATCCGATTGAATGCAAATCCGTATGATTGCCCGCTGTCGGCTACCCGCGCGCACCGAGGCACTGGGGGTCGGCATGCTCAATTCCTGCTGTCGGCGGTGGTGCAGGCGCTGCAAGACGACGCAGCGGGCGGCTACACCACGGGCGCCAGTACCGGCATGGCACCGGCCGACACGCGGTTGCGCCCAGCGGCCTTGGCCTGGTAAAGCTCGGCGTCGGCGGCATTGGTCCAGGCGCGCAGGCTGTTGTGGCGGTGGTCGGCCGCTGCCACGCCCAGGCTGCTGGTGAAGCGCAGAGAGGGCAGCTCGTGCAACTGCAGGGCTTGTACCTGTTCGCGGATGCGCTGGGCCACCAGCATGGCATTGTCCAGGTGCATGCCGCGCAGCACGATGGCGAACTCGTCACCGCCGTAGCGGCCTGCGCAGTCGGTGGCGCGTACGTTGTTGAGCACGATGCGCGCCAGTGCGCGCAGCACTTCGTCGCCCACCGTGTGGCCATGCCGGTCGTTGATCTGCTTGAAATGGTCAATGTCCAGCATCACCAGGCAGGCGGGTTCGTCAGTGGCATGGTGGCGGCGCAGCGTGGCTTCGGCCTGCTCCTGCCAGTGGCCGCGGCCATACAGGCCGGTGAGGGCGTCGATGCGCCGCAATTCGTCGAGCAACTGGTTTTGCTGCGACACCTTGCGGATCAGGCGGTAGCTCACCACGCTGACCGACAGGGTGTGCAGCACCATCACGGGCAGGCACGCAATGATCACCAGCATGGATGTCACTGGTGCCCAGTGAAAGCCGGTCAAGGCCGCACTGGCCGCCGCCGCGCCCGCCATGCCGGGCAGCGAGCGGGCCCACAGGCCGTGAATGCCGGTAGTGATCTTGTCCACCATGGTCAGCGTGAGCAGCAATACGCTGGGCAGCAAATTGAAGTGCATCAGTGGCACCAGGGCCGCCACCAGCGCCGAATCGACCAGCAGATTGCGTATTTCTGCACGGTAAGGGTCGGCGCTGCGGCGGCTCAACTGGTAGGCCACATGGGGCCAGGCCAAGGTGATCAGCGCCATGTACAGCCAGGCCACCACGCTGGCGTTGCGCTCCCACAGCACCACGCTCACCACCACTGCGCCCAGACCCATGCCCAGCACACGCAAGGGATAGACCCGACGGGGGAGTTGGCGCTTGGGATCGGGCATGGTGGATCAGTCAGGCAGACGCCGCAGGGACGCGATGTGCTGGGAGCGTGCAAAGGGTTGGTTGTTACCAAATCCTACAGGTGGCGCCCCGCCAGCGCCAGCAAAAAATGTCACCGGGGGATTTCATCGGGAATGTCACCCAGGCCGTGGTCCGTGGCCCATGGCGGCTTCCAGGTGTTGCAGGCGCTGGCGCAGGTGTGCCACTTCTTCGATCAGGTCGGCCGTGAGGGCGGCGAGCTGGGGGTCGGCGTCGAAGGTGGTTTCCAGCTGGGCCAGCCGGCGCGCGCGCACCACGGTGGCGCTGGCAAAGCGCCAGTGGCCGCCCAGGCTGTCGGCCTGCAGCAGGCCGGCCTCCAGCCGTTCGCTGACCCAGCCCGGCGCCACGTGGCAGATGCGCGCCAGGTCCTCCAGGGAAAACAGGGCGGTGTCGTCCAGCAGTTCGCCCGGCTGCACGTTGGGGGTGTTGTGGGCAGTTGTCATGGTCAGGCTCCCGGGGTGGCGCGCGGGTCGAAGCGGGGAAAGGCCTTGGCCATCGCGGTGTAGGCGGCGCGCTCGGCGTCGCTGTGGGCCGGCGGCAGGGCGACGCTCAGTTCCAAGTACAGGTCTCCTGGCGTGGCGGCCGGAATGCCCCGGCCCTTCAGGCGCAGCTTGCGCGCGGATTTCCAGTGTGCTGGCACGGTCACCTCCAGGGCGCCGGCGGGGGTGTGCACCTCGATGACGGCGCCCAGTTCGGCCTCCCAGGGGGCCACGGCCACGGGTTGGTAGACATCGCGGTCGATGGCGCGCCAGCGGGGGTCGGGTTTGAATTGCACCTCCAGGAACAGGTCGCCCGCAGGGGCGCCGCCCGTGCCGGGGCTGCCCTGGCCCGTCAGGCGGATGAGCTGCCCTTCGCGCACACCCTTGGGTATCTTGACCTGCAGGTTGCGTTGTTCGTGCACCATGCGGCCCGCGTCGTCGAGCCGGGCACCACGCAGCGTCAGGCTGCGCTCGGCGCCCTGGTAGGCGTCCAGCAGATCGAGCTCGATCCTGGCGTGGTGGTCGTTGCCGCGCGATGGCTGTGGTGTGCCACCCCATTCGGCATCCCTTGGCGCTTCACGGTAATGGCTTTGGGCACGCTGGGCGCGCGCATGGCGGCCAAACAGCTGCTCGAAGAAGTCACTGAATTCGCCGTCGGGCCCACCGGCTGTGCCGGCCCCGTCGGAGAACTCGAAGCCGGCGTCCCAGTTGGGTGGCGGGCGGAAATCCTGCCCCGGGCGGTGTGGCGCCTGGCGGCCCAGCGCGTCGTAGGCTTCGCGCTTTTCGGGATCGGAGAGCACGGCGTTGGCCTCGTTCACCTCGGCCATGCGGGCTGCGGCGTCGGCTTCCTTGCTCACGTCGGGGTGGTATTTGCGCGCCAGCTTGCGGTAGGCCTTCTTGATGTCATCGGCAGTGGCCGTCTTGCTGACACCCAGTACCTGGTAATAGTCCTTGAATTCCATGCGGCGTTTCCTTCGCGGTGGGGCTGCGCGGGGCAGTTGCTGGGGCTACTGTATGCCCCGGGCCAGCGCCATGGCAATCCGGGGCGCTAGCCGCAGGCGCCATGCACCCTTGGAAATTCAAAAAAGATAGCTGCAACCGCTTGTCAGGTAATGGTTAGCGGTATTTTTGTTTCAAATTTTGCACGACGGGTGGCAAAAAAGGCTTTGACGTTGCGCACATTGGCATCGGCCGTGAACAGGCGCTGCGATAGCGCCAGGTAGCCCGGCATGTCGCGCGTGTGCACCACCAGCATGAAATCCGGCCCCGGCGACACGCGCCAGCACTGCTGCACGCAGTCGTCGGCCACGGCGCGGGCCTCGAACGCATCCAGCCATTCAGCACCCTGGCGGTCCAGCGTCACCTCCACAATGGCCGACAGCCCGTGGCCCTGCAGCGCCGCCAGCCGGTCGGGTTGCAGCAGGGCAACCTGGCGCTCGATCAGCCCGGAATCGTGCAGGCGCTTGACCCGCCGCAGGCAGGTGGGCGGCGACACATGCACCTGCTGCGCCAAAGACTGGTTGCTCTGCGCGGCGTCGGTTTGCAGGATGTTGAGCAGTTGCAGGTCGGTGGCGTCGAGTGATATTTGTTCCATATCTCAATTAAAAATGAACGTAAATTTCATTCGCTGCGATGCATGAAATTAAAGTTCAAATACAGCCAAATATCAATCGAATATTTTTCTCGATGCTGTCTACCATCGGCCCATCTCTTTCCAACTGAGGCAACCACCATGTGCGGCATCGTCGGCGCAGTCTCCACACGCAACATCGTTCCCATCCTCGTCCAGGGCCTGCAGCGGCTCGAATACCGGGGCTATGACTCGTGCGGCGTGGCCGTGCACACATCCAGCCCGAACGCGGCGCCCCATGGCACGCCGGACGCTGGACTGCGGCGCGCCCGCAGCACGGCGCGCGTGGCCGAGTTGCTGGCGCAGGTGCAGGCCGACCACCTGGAAGGCGCCACCGGCATTGCCCACACCCGCTGGGCTACGCACGGTGCGCCGGCGGTGCACAACGCCCACCCCCATTTCAGCCACGGCACGGGCAGCGACGCCGCTACAGGCCAGCAAGCCGAAAGCGACCCGGCGCGGCCGGGCCGCGTCGCCCTGGTGCACAACGGCATCATCGAAAACCACGAAGAGCTGCGTGCCACCCTGCAGGCGCGCGGCTATGTGTTTGTGAGCCAGACCGACACCGAAGTCATTGCGCACCTGGTGGACAGCCATTACAGCGGCGACCTGTTCGACGCCGTGCGGGCCGCCATCGCCGAGCTGCATGGCGCCTACGCCATTGCCGTGATCCACAAGGACGAACCCCATCGCGTGGTGGGCGCGCGTGCGGGCTCGCCGCTGATCCTGGGTGTGGGCCAGGATGCGAGCGAAGGGGCTTTGGCGTCCCGCGAGCATTTCCTGGCCAGCGACGCGATGGCCCTGGCCGGCGTCACCGACCAGATCGTGTACCTGGAAGAGGGCGACCTGGTGGACCTGCAACTGGGCCGCTACTGGATCGTGGGCAAAGACGGCACGGCGTTGACGCCGGCGCAACGCCCCGTGCGCACCGTGCAGGCGCACAGCGGCGCGGCCGAGCTGGGGCCCTATCGCCACTACATGCAAAAGGAAATCTTCGAGCAGCCGCGCGCCATTGCCGACACGCTCGAAGGCGTCGCGGGCATCGTGCCCGAGCTGTTTGACGGCGCTGGCCTGCATGGTGAGCCGGGCTCCGCCGCCTGGCGCGTTTTCAAGGAAATTGACAGCGTGCTCATCCTGGCCTGCGGCACCAGTTACTACAGCGGTTGCGCGGCCAAATACTGGCTGGAGGAAATCGCCGGCATTCCCACCCAGGTGGAAGTGGCCAGCGAATACCGCTACCGCACCAGCGTGCCCAACCCGCGCACCCTGGTGGTCACCATCAGCCAGTCGGGCGAAACCGCCGACACCCTTGCTGCACTGCGCCACGCGCAAAGCCTGGGCATGCAACACACGCTGACCATCTGCAACGTGGCCACCAGCGCCATGGTGCGCGAATGCAAGCTGGCCTATATCACCCGCGCGGGTGTCGAGATCGGCGTGGCCAGCACCAAGGCCTTCACCACGCAACTGGCAGGCCTGTTTTTGCTGACGCTCGCGCTGGCCCAATCCAAAGGCCGCCTGGGCGAAGAGCAGGAAGCCGCCCACCTCAAGGCTATGCGCCACCTGCCCGTGGCCCTGCAGGCCGTGCTGGCGCTGGAACCCCAAGTTATCAGCTGGGCCGAAGACTTTGCGCGCATGGAAAACGCTTTGTTCCTGGGCCGTGGGTTGCATTACCCCATCGCGCTCGAAGGCGCCCTCAAGCTCAAGGAAATCAGCTACATCCACGCTGAGGCCTACCCTGCGGGCGAGCTCAAGCACGGCCCCCTGGCCCTGGTGACCAGCGCCATGCCGGTGGTGACCGTGGCGCCCAACGACGCGCTGCTGGAAAAGCTCAAGAGCAACATGCAGGAAGTGCGCGCGCGCGGCGGCGTGCTGTATGTGCTGGCCGACGCCGACACCCACATCGAAAGCAGTGAGGGCATCCACGTCATCCGTATGCCCGAACACTACGGCCACCTCAGCCCGCTGCTGCATGTGGTGCCGCTGCAGCTGCTGGCGTATCACACGGCCTGTGCGCGGGGAACCGACGTGGACAAACCACGCAACCTGGCCAAGAGCGTGACGGTCGAGTGACCGGAGCGCGCTGGGGGCGGCGCTCCTCATCCCCTCTTATTCGAGGGTGAATCCGACTTTTATGGTGACTTGCCAGTGGGCGACCTTGCCCTCATGGATGTGGCCACGCGTTTCCACCACTTCAAACCACTGCATATTGCGGACGGTCTCGCTGGCCTTGGCGATGGCCGTGCTGACCGCATCTTCAATGCCAGAGGGCGAGGAGCCGGTGAGCTCCAGGGTCTTGTAGACGTGCTTGGACATGACATCTCCTGATAGTCGGCCAATTGGGTCGCCCGGCCTTGGGGCGAGGGCGAAGGGCAAACAAAGTATGGCCACATTCGATCCCGGTGTATAGGTCTCAGCCATGGGCAGTCGCGCCCGGTGGGGGCGTCAGTCGATGGATATCTCGAAATAGAGCCGACCAAGAAGCAGTCGCCGATGGCGAAGGGCCGTGCCGCACGCAGTGCGCGGAGATCAAGCAAAAGGAATTGCGGCAATTGGCACAGGGGCAGCACTCTCGTTCGCATAACGCTACTTGACGGACCGATCCTGTCGTGCGCCGAACGGCCCATACGCTCACCCACACGCGCGCCCATGTCGAGATAGCCGTGCGAAGTCAACAAACGGATGGCTTCACCGTAGATCACGGTCGATTGATCCTGCGAACCCTGCATACCAGTCGTCACAGCGGCCAGTGTCTGCCGCTTCCAGCGGTACTCAGGAGCGCACTGATCGCGCCGGATAAGTCACGACGGACTCCATCTTGGGCCGCTCGTCATCGTTGCCTGATTCATCAACCAAAGGCCGCGCAACCAATGAAGGGGGCTGCAACGCATTGTTGATTTCCGCTTCGATTCTGGCGATCCGCTCGCCGTACATCTTTGCCAGGGCCGAATGGTGCTCCGCAGCAGCCTGGTGTTCAACCCGCGCCACATTCGCTTCTTCCAGATACTCGCGGGACCGGCGGATGTGGGCGTCGCGGCGGTGCTCAAAGAGATGGAAACTCATGACTGACCTCCTCGGACAAGGTGGCTTCAGGATGACGCAAGCCAAAGCGGACTCGAAACCTGCCTTGGCTCTTGCGAATGCACATGATCCATCAAAATCCTGTGCGGTGTCCAGAGCGTCTGCAGCGGCGCTGCCGTTCAGTGATTTGAGCGCGTGTAGCGCTGACGCCGATTGGGTCACCAGAAGCTGCGCGTCCCGTGTCTCAGCTTCAATCTGCATCTGTGTTTCTGCACCAGCCGCAATGCGCGTTGCGGACCGAGTGGAAAAGCTTGTTGGACTTGATCCTGGCTCAAGCCCCTCAGCGTGTCGAGCCTCCATAAACCCGGCCAGATTCAAGCCGCAGTTTTTCTCGAAGGGCGCCGCAGATGAGCAGCGCCCAGATCGAACGCTGGATCAGAGCGTTGCGTCCTTGAGCTTCTTCAACGCGCGCGTCTTGATCTTCACCGATGCCGGCTTGGCGGGGAACCAGCGCTCTTCGCCCGTGAAGGGATCCTTGCCAAAACGCTTCTTCTTGGCGGGCACCTGCTGCAAGCCGATCTTCATCAGGCCGGGCAGGGTGAACTCGCCCGATCCCTTCTTGTGCACCGAACCGAGGATGGCGGTTTCCAGTGCGGCGAAAACTGCCTTGGCTGCCTTGGGCTCCACACCAGACTGCTCGACCAGATGGGCGATCAGCGTGGTCTTGTTGAAAACCGTCTTGATGGGCTTGACGGCGATCGCTACCGGTTTGGTGGCAACAGGTGCAACCTTCTTGGCGGCGGGAGCCGCTTTCGTAGTCTTCTTGACGGGCGTGGATGTCTTCTTTGCAGTTGCCATGGTGAATCTTTTTGGGTTTGGGAGTTGATATGCGCTGCCTGACGAATTCAGGCACGCGATGCGGATTCTAGGAGCAGTGTTGTGGCAGTTCCCGTGCCGCGTACTTGTCGGGACTCCCCTAAACTCGAATCTTTCACGGCGATGGCATCGCGCAGCATGCTGCGCCGGCATGACTTTTTTCAGGAGCTCCGATGTCCATTTCTCCCTCGACCCTGTTGGCCCTGCAAAAAGCCGGGGAGGGCTTGCACGCGGCCCGACAGGCATTCGCGCACGAAGTCCAGTCAAATGCCGGTCGTGTGGTTGGCATCGTTGCCAGCGAACCTTTCAGTGCCGAGGCCGATCGCGCCTTTACCCAACTGCGCGCTGCGGCTCGCATGGCGCATGAGCTGCAAAGCATCGAAGAACAACTCAAAACAATGTACGGGGCAGCGGCGGAAATGATGCAGCCCGAGACGCCAGTCATTGTTGCGTTGCCAGACCAGGCAAGCCGCTCTCGTGTCCATCACGGTGCGGAAAACTTTGACGACGCGCAAGATGTGGTCGTCAAGCCCGCGCCGCACCGGCAGTCGTCCAAGGCCAAACCACTGCGAAAGCGCACGAAGGAAGCGGCGAGCCAGCCTCAACGCCTGAGTTCAAACGACGAAAAGGTCCTGGCGCACCTGAAAAAGGTATTGGACCGTCGCAGTTGGGTGGCTTTGACCCAAGGGACTATTGCCCACGGTGCGGGAATACCACTGGGATCCGTCGGCTTGGCGATGAGGAGGCTGGTTGCTGCTGACGCTGTGCGAGAGCGGGGAAAAGGGAGTTATCGGCTGGCATAGCGCGGCACGCCACTGACTGGAATAGCTGGGTGCACAGCACATTGGCGAGGGCGACCAGATCATCGTCAGCCACATGGAACATCACGCCAACATCGCGCCCTGGCAGCAGCTCGCTGTCGCAAGGGCGCGAAGCTGCGCGTGATTCCTGTGGGCGCCTCCGGGCAGGTGCTGCTGGATGAATACAGCAAACTGCTGAACGATCGCACCAAGATCGTGGTCGTCACGCAGGTGTCCAATGCGTTGGGAATCCTGCGCCGCTTGGCGTGGAAACCACGGTGCGGCCATCGCTGGCGTTCTACAACACGTTCGACGAAATCGACTGCCTCACGACCGTGGTACGCAGGCTGGCGGTCCAGCGGCGCTGAAGGGTGGGACAAGCGCAGGTGCTCCAGTCTTGAGTGAGTACCTGCCTTCAGTTCCTGGTGCCACTCCGCTGGGCTCGTTCCGGTCTGATGTCTGACGCGGTGGTGCGGGCCATTGCACGGGTGAATCGTTCCAGCGGGCCGGCCTTGCGCCGCATGACTGCAAGGTCCCCGCTCGCGGTGAACCGCTTTTACACAGAACCCGTAATGCCCAGAAAGTGGTCCAGCATGTGGAAATGGTCTTCAAAGAACTCTTCTTCCAGTGCGGCCAGCTTTTCCACGGGAACCCATTCCACCTGCATGGCATCGTCATCGGCCCGCACGGCCGGAAACGGCGCATCGCCCAGGTCGAAGTAGTGTGCATGCGTGATCGTGCGTCCGCGCTGGCTGCGGTCCGGGTGGTCAAATACCGCCACCGACTGCAGGGCCGCGCGCATGCGGGCTTCGGCAAGCGTGCAATGGGTCTCTTCGGCCAACTCGCGCAGGCATGACTGCCACACCGTTTCGCGCTGCTCGATGAAGCCCCCCGGCACTGCCCGCTGGCCCTTGCCGGGTGCGTGGGCGCGGCGAATCAGCAGCACCTGGTTCTGGCAGCGAACCACGGCATCCACCGTGACGAACACCGGCGGGTAGGGGGCAGCAGACCAGGCCTCGCGGTAGCCGCGCAGCATGCGCCACTCTTCCTGCAGCGCAGGGTAATGGGCGGTTTGTGCAAAGCGCTCCAGAAAGCCCAGGGTGCTGTCGGGCATCTGGGTGGCGAGGTCGTCCAGACCTGCCCGCACGGTGCCCGGCGTGGCACCAAAGTAGGCATCGCGGATGGCCGTGGCATCGATGCGGCCCTGGCGGTCCACGTTGATCAGCTCCCAGCCTGGGAAGGCGCTCAGGTAGCTGCTGGTGGCATCCTTGAAGTGGCCCACGAGGCCGATACGGGCTGCTTCCGGTGCCATCTGGGCCACGCCCTTGCGCACGGCCCGCACCCACACGGCCTCGTCGTAGTAGTCGCGCATCGGCAGCATCTGCACGCGGGCCCGGTCGGGCCCGGTCAGGGCACCCAGCATCATGTCGGCGCGCTCATGGCAGGTGAACGGGTTCTTGGGCGAGCGTGCCTGCCAGGCCGACCCCATCACCACGATCACGCGGCGGGCGCTGGCGAGCGCACGCTGCAGCAAGGCCATGTGGCCGTTGTGGACGGGTTCAAAACGCCCGATGTAGATGGCGATGTCGTACATGGGTCTCCGGTCTCCTGGGGCGCAAGTGGGGATTCGCTTGTATCAAAAACAATAGCGCCTTGCGCTGGATTTTTCTGGGTTGCCTGTCACTTTTGGCTCCAGGGGACCAATATACAGGCGCAGGCTGCTCCTGTTGTAATAGCGCTGCTCGGGTGAGGGCGTTGGAGCGCTGCGGGGCGCTGCCATGACTCTGAGGGGTGTACTGCGCTGAGAGCGTGCAGCAGCACGCAGTGCTGCTGCCTTGTCCGTCTGTTGGCTGCGGCACGGGCCTTTCGGCCCCTCACACCGGTGTTGCCGATATGAGCCTGCGTTGACGCAGCGTCAAACTCGCTGCGCTCGGGGCCTTTACAGGCCCGCTGCCGCACGCAGTGCAGCAGCCTTGTCCGTCCGTTCCCAGCTGAACTCGGGTTCTTCACGGCCGAAGTGGCCATAGGCGGCCGTCTTTTCGTAAATGGGGCGCAGCAGGTCCAGCATCTGGATGATGCCTTTGGGGCGCAGGTCGAAGTGTTCCTTGACCAGCGCGGCGATGCGCTCGTCCGAAATCACGCCCGTGCCCTCGGTGTACACGGTGATGTTCATGGGTTCGGCCACGCCAATGGCGTAGGCCACCTGAATCTGGCACTGCTTGGCCAGGCCCGCCGCCACGATGTTCTTGGCCACGTAGCGTGCGGCGTAGGCGGCCGAGCGGTCCACCTTCGTTGGGTCCTTGCCACTGAAGGCGCCGCCGCCGTGGGGGCAGGCACCGCCGTAGGTGTCCACGATGATCTTGCGGCCGGTCAGGCCGCAGTCGCCCTGGGGGCCGCCAATGACGAATCGGCCGGTGGGGTTGATCAGGTAGCGCGTGTTCTGCAGCCACTCCTTGGGCAGCACGGGCTTGATGATCTCTTCGATGATGGCTTCGGTGAAGCTGGCCTTCATCTTGGTTTGCGTTTCGCTCTGGTCTGGGTGGTGCTGGGTGGACAGCACCACGGTGTCGATGCTGTGGGGCTTGCCGTCCACGTAGCGCATCGTCACTTGCGACTTGGCGTCTGGGCGCAGGAAGGGCAGGCGGCCGTCCTTGCGCAACTGGGCCTGGCGCTCGACCAAGCGGTGCGCATAGTAAATGGGCGCAGGCATCAGCTCAGGGGTTTCATCGCAGGCGTAGCCAAACATCAGGCCCTGGTCGCCGGCACCGGTGTTCAGGTGGTCGTCGCTCGCGTGGTCCACGCCCTGGGCGATGTCGTTCGATTGCTTGTCATAGGCCACGAGCACGGCGCAGCCCTTGTAGTCGATGCCGTAATCGGTGTTGTCATAGCCGATGCGCTTGATGGTGTCGCGCGCTATTTGAATGTAATCGGGCGTCTGGGCATCGGAGCGGATGCTGATTTCGCCTGCCAGCACCACGAGGCCGGTATTGGTCAGGGTTTCTGCCGCAACCCTGGCGCGCGGGTCTGCCTTGAGGATTGCATCGAGGATCGCATCCGAGATCTGGTCAGCCACCTTGTCGGGGTGGCCTTCGGAGACGGATTCCGAGGTAAAAAGAAAGTCGTTCGCCATTTGAATAAACTCCTGTGTTCCGGCATCTGGGGCGTTGCCCTCACCCCGAAGGAGCTTTGGCGAACGCTTTAGCAGATTTTTTTAACGTCGCCCTGCAAGTTGCTCATTTAACTCAGCGACCTGCCCATTTTAATGCCAGTTGTCTTTCGATTCTTTTCCGTATTTCCACTGTGGTTGCTGCATGTCATGGGTTCGGCGATGGGCTGGGTGGCGTTTTGCGCATCCCCTGCCTACCGGCGCCGGTTCCTGGCGAATTCGGCGCTGGCGGGTTATTCGTTTGGCGCGGTGCGCGCTGCAGTGGCCCATGCGGGCCGCATGGTGGCCGAGTTGCCGCGGCTGTGGCTGGGTGCGCCCTTGCCCTGCGGTATGTCGAACGAGGCCTGTGTGGAGCAGGCCTACGCTGCCGGGCGCGGCATTGTGTTTCTCACGCCCCACCTGGGTTGTTTCGAGCTGTCCGCGCAGATGGCGGCGCGGCATTGGAGCGCGGTGCATGGGCCCATCACGGTGCTCTACCGTCCGGCGCGCCAGCCCTGGCTGGCCACCGTGATGGCGACCGCACGCAATCGCCCCGGCATGCTGGCGGTGCCCACCACGCTGTCGGGCGTGCGCCAGATGATCAAGGCGCTGCGCCGCGGCGAGGCCGTGGGCCTGCTGCCCGACCAGGTGCCGCCCGAGGGGCAGGGAGTTTGGTCGCCTTTTTTTGGCCGCGATGCCTACACCATGACGCTGGCCGTGCGCCTGGCCCAGCAGACCGGTGCGGCCGTGGTGCTGGCGCGCTGCGAGCGCCTGTCCTGGGGCCGTGGTTTTGTCACCCACTTCGAAACCTTGCCCGCGCCGCTCGATGAGCGGCTGGAGGCTGCTGTCTTGCAAATCAACCAGGCCATGGAACATCTCATCCGCCAATGTCCCGAGCAATACCTGTGGGGCTATGCCCGCTACAAGCAGCCGCGAGCTGAAGCCGCTGCCGGGGGCGCCGCATGACGGGGCGCCTGGGTGTGTGGTTCATGCGGGTGCTGGCGCATGTGCCCTTGCCCGCGCTGCGGGCGCTGGGCTGGTGCCTGGGCCAGTTGGCGTACCTGCTGGCCGCGCCGCGCCGCAAGGTGGCCCTGCGCAATCTGGCGCTGTGTTTCCCCGATGTGTCCGCTGCGCAACGGCGCCGCTGGGCGCGTGAAACCTTTGTGGTGTTCAGCCAGACCTGGCTGGATCGCAGCTGGCTGTGGTTTGCCCCGCGCGAGGTGGTGCAGCGGCGCGTGCGCTTGCAGGGCGCGCTGGCTGAACTGGAGGGCGACACCCCCACCATCATCTTTGCCCCGCATTTCTATGGCATGGATGCCGGGGGCACGGCGCTCACGCTGCACACGCCGCGCGCGTTCACGTCCATCTTCTCCACGCATCCCGATCCGGCCGTGGATGCCTGGTTCATGGCGGGGCGCCAGCGCTTTGGCGATGTGCGCATGCTCAACCGGGCCGATGGCGTCAAGCCCATCATTTCCAACCTGCGCAAGGGCGGGCTGCTGTACCTGCTGCCCGACATGGACTTTGGCCGCAACGACTCGTTGTTCGTGCCGTTCTATGGCGTGCAGGCCGCCACCGTGCCATCGCTGCCCCGGTTTGCGCGGTTGGGGCGCGCCAAGGTGATCGCCATGGTCACCCGCCTCACGCCCACGGGCTATTGCGCCGAGATTTCGCCCGCCTGGCCCGGCTATCCCAGCGACGATGTCGCGGCCGACACGGCCCTCATGAACGCCAACCTGCAGCGCTACATCGATGTGTCGCCCGGGCAGTACTACTGGGTGCACAAGCGCTTCAAGACGCGGCCCGAAGGCGAGCCTTCAGTGTATTCCTGAAAATTTGAATCAAATTGGCGGCAAGCGCTTATCTAATAAGCGCCAGCAGCTATTGTTTTGATTGCAAAAACCGCTGCAATTCCATGGCCACGCGCTCGGGGTGCTCGTGCACGATCCAGTGCGATGCGCCTGCCATGCGGTGCAATTGCAGCTGCGGCACCCAGCCGGGCAGGCCGTCGAGCAGACCCGGCAGCAGGGCGGGGTCGTCCATGCCCCACAGCACCAGCGTGGGCACATCCACCGTCAGCATCGATTCGGGCAGGGTGATGGCCTGTGCGGCCGGGTCGCCCGCGCGCGGCGGGCGCAGCGGGCTGGCGCGGTAATAGTTGCAGGCGCCCGTCAGGCCGCGCTGCCACAGGGCGCGGTATTGCGCGCGCACGGCGGGGGTGAGCCAGTCGGGTGCTTTGCCATCACGGGTGTTGAAAAAGGCGAACAGGCGGCGAAAGTCGTCTTCGGCCAGCAGCGCCTCGGCATCGGGCCTGCACAGAAAGTGCATGTACTGGCTGGCCACCTGCTGCGCGGGGTTGTGCTGCAGCTCGCGCAAAAAGGCGCCCGGGTGCGGCGAATTGAAGATGGCCAGCCGCTTGAGCAACTGCGGCTGCTGGTTGGCTAGGTTCCAGGCCACCGCGCCGCCCCAGTCATGTGCCACCAGGCATTCCAAAGCGCCGCCGGGCATTCGGCGGCGATCAGCGCGACAAGATCCTGCACGAGGTATTTGGCGCGGTAGGCCGCCACGTCGTTGGGGCTGCTGGATGCGCCAAAGCCGCGCAGGTTGGGCGCCACGCAGCGGTAGCCGCCGTTTTCAGGGCGCGAAAAATGCAGCAGCAACGCGTCCCAGATGAAAGCGCCTTCCGGAAAGCCGTGCAGAAAAATCAGGGTGGGCCGGCCCGCCACGCCGCTCACGCGGCACTGCAGGGTGATGCCATGCGGCAGAGCCAAGTCTTGTGTAGAAATCATGGTGCTATGCATTCAGTAGCTTCTGCCGCTTGATGCATAAGCGCCAGCGCCTAGTTTGGCTGGGAATCCTCTGGGGTTTCGGGGGTGGGCTCGGGCGCTGCTTCTGAGGCCACAGTCGCCGGCAACACCGGGTGTGCCCATTGCCACAGCAGTTGCGCTACTTCGTCCACGCCCTGCTTCTTGAGGGCCGAGAACATCTTCACCTCGCCGCCGCCAGCCTGTAGTCGCGTAATCGACAGCACCTTGGCCTGCTCGGCGCGCGTGAGCTTGTCGGCCTTGGTCAGCACGATCAGGAATTTCAGGCCTTCCTCGACGCGCGGGCGCACCACTTCAAGGAGGGCCTCGTCCAGCTCGGTCAGGCCCAGGCGCGGGTCACACAGCAGCACGATGCCGGTGAGGCCGGGGCGGCTGACCAAGTAGTTCACCATCACCTGTTGCCAGCGCACCTTGTCCGAGCGCGACACGGCGGCATAGCCGTAACCGGGCAGGTCGGCCAGCACCGCGTCGGTCACGCCCTGCTTGCCCAGCGAGAACAAATTGATGTGCTGCGTTCGGCCGGGTTTCTTGGAGGCAAAGGCCAGCTGTTTTTGCTGCGTGAGCGTGTTGATGCAGGTGGATTTGCCCGCGTTGGAGCGGCCCACGAAGGCGATCTCGGGCACATCGATCGGGGGCAGATGGTGCAGTTGCGCAGCCGTGGTCAGAAACTTGGCGGTGTGCATCCAGCCCATGGCGATCTTGGCGTCAGGTGCGGGCGGAAGGGAGCCAGCAACTGGCGCGGAGGAGGGTGTCGTCATGGAAAGTTCGGATGCGTTGGAGCCTCATTGTAGAATCGCGTGGTTTTGCGGACCTAAATACAGACCCTCGATATGAAGTTGCTCGCCTCTATGCTGATGGCTGCCGCACTGGCAGCGCCCGCTTTCCCGGCCTTTTCTGCGGGCGAAACTCCTGCGGCGCCGACCAAGGCGGCCAAGCCCGACCTGGTCAAGGGCGAGGCCAGCTTCACCGCGGTGTGCGCTGCATGCCACGGTGCGGATGGCAATTCCGCCATTGCGGCCAACCCGAAGCTGGCGCAGCAGCACCCTGAATATCTGGTCAAGCAGTTGCAGGAATTCAAGTCCGGCAAGCGCAACAACGCCATCATGACGGGCTTTGCGTCGATGCTGACCGACGAGGATATGAAGAACATCGCCTACTGGGCGGCCTCCAAGCCCGCCAAGGCAGGTGCTGCTTCGGACAAGGCCCTGGTGGCCCTGGGCGAGCGCATCTACCGCGGTGGCATTGCGGACCGCCAGATTGCCGCCTGCGCGGGCTGCCACAGCCCCAACGGCGCTGGCATTCCGGCCCAATACCCGCGCCTGTCGGGCCAGCATGCCGACTACACGGCGTCGCAACTGAAGATGTTCCGCGACGGCTCGCGCGGCAACAGCAACCAGATGACCCAGGTCGCTGCCAAGCTCAACGACCGGGAAATCAAGGCAGTGGCCGACTATATTGCCGGCCTGCGCTGAGGTTTTTTGATCTTTCCGGCCCCGCCAGGCGGGAAGGCTGGAACCAACCGCCAATAACAAACCCCAAAACGGGCGGGCCCATCGTTCAGATGGCCCCGCCCTTTTTCTTTAGTGCCTGCGTTCACCCCCTCTCATGTCTGACACAACCCAAGGCGTTCAAGTCCGGTCTGGCCCCAGGCCCTGCGTGCAGGCATCGAGCTGCTGTCTTCCATGCGGTTTGCGATTTCGCTGCTGACGGTGATCTGCATTGCGTCGGTCATTGGCACGGTGCTCAAGCAGCACGAGCCTGCGGTGAACTACGTGAACCAGTTCGGCCCGTTCTGGGCGGAATTGTTTGCAGCCATCCAGCTCAATGCGGTGTACAGCGCATGGTGGTTCTTGCTGATTCTCGCCTTTCTGGTGGTCAGCACCTCTTTGTGCATTGCCCGCAACACCCCCAAAATTCTGGTGGATCTCAAGGTTTACAAGGAAAACATCCGCGAGCAAAGCCTCAAGGCCTTTCACCACAAGGCCGAGGCGCCATTGACCGAATCTGCCGAGGCCGCAGCGCGGCGCATCGGCAGCACCCTGGCCAGTGGCGGCTGGAAGGTGCGGCTGCAGCAGCGCGATTCGGTCAAGGGCTCTGGTTCTGGCTGGATGGTGGCGGCCAAGGCGGGAGCTGCCAACAAGATTGGTTATATCGCCGCGCACAGCGCCATCGTGCTCATCTGCCTGGGCGGTTTGTTCGACGGCGACCTGATCGTGCGGGCCCAGATGCTGCTGGGCGGCAAGACGCCCTATGCCGGCAGTGGCCTCATTTCCGAGGTGAAGCCTGAACACCGCCTGTCCGAGCGCAACCCCACGTTCCGCGGCAACCTGGTGGTGGCCGAGGGTACGCAGTCGAGCACCGCCATCCTGAGCCAGTCCGACGGCGTGCTGTTGCAGGAATTGCCCTTTGCCATCGAACTCAAGAAGTTCATCGTGGAGCATTACTCCACCGGCATGCCCAAGCTGTTCGCCAGCGAGATCATCATCCACGACAAGGAGACTGGCGCGAAAACGCCCGCCCGCATCGAGGTGAACCACCCCGCCAGCTATAAGGGGGTCGAGATCTACCAGTCGAGTTTTGACGATGGCGGCTCGCACCTGAAGCTGCGCGCCATGCCCATGGTGGCGGGGGCCAAGGCATTTGACATCGAAGGCACGGTGGGCGGATCCACCGAACTGGTCGGCAGCGGCGGTGCGACGGGTGGCGAGAAACTCACGCTCGAATTCACGGCCCTGCGCATCATCAATGTCGAGAACCTGGGCGGTGCTGGAACGGCGACAGGATCGGGCGTCGATGTGCGCAAGGTCGATCTGCGTGAGTCGGTGGAGTCGCGCCTGGGTGCCGCCAACAAGACCGTGAGCAAGAAGGAACTGCGCAATGTGGGCCCCAGCGTGAGCTACAAGCTGCGCGATGCGGCCGGCCAGGCGCGCGAGTTCCACAACTACATGCTGCCGGTGGACACCGGCGATGGAATGCCCGTGTTCCTGCTGGGGGTGCGCGAGAACCCCGCCGATCCGTTCCGTTACCTGCGTGTTCCTGCCGACGACCAGAGCTCCATGGACGGGTTCATGCGCCTTCATGCCGCGCTGGGTGACCCGGCGGCGCGTGAGCAGGCCGTGCGCCGGTATGTATCGCAGGCGGTGGAGGCGTCCCGCCCCGAACTGGCCGAGCAGCTGTCGCAATCCGCGTCGCGCGCACTGGCGCTGTTTGCCGGAAGCAATGGGCCCGAGGGCAAGAAGATTGGCGGCTTGCCGGCCATTTCCGACTTCATGGAAGCCAACGTGCCCGAGGCAGAACGCTCGCGTGCTGGCGAGGTGCTGGTGCGCATTCTCAACGGCGCCCTGTTCGAGCTGGCGCAGCTCACGCGCGAGCGTGCTGGCCTCAAACCCCTGGAACAGAGTGACCAGACACAGACGTTCATGACGCAGGCGGTGCTCTCGCTCAGTGATGCGCAGATCTACCCGGCGCCGCTGGTTTTTGAACTCAAGGACTTCACCCAGGTGCAGGCCAGTGTCTTTCAGGTGGCGCGAGCCCCTGGCAAGAACATTGTCTATCTGGGCTGTGCCTTGCTGATTCTGGGTGTTTTTGCCATGCTCTACGTGCGCGAGCGCCGCGTGTGGGTGTGGATCGCACCGCAGGGGGAGCAGTCGCACGCCCTGATGGCGCTGTCCACCAATCGCAAGACCATGGACGGCGACCGTGAGTTCGTCCAGCTCGCTGACAAACTGATCGGGGCTCGTCCCCACTGAGGCAACGCATGAATACCGCCACTACCACCACCATCTCTTTGAACGAGGGGTTCTTCTCCCGTCGCAACTGGTTCGACTGGCTGTTCGCCGCCATCGTGGCCGCGGGGGGGCTGTATGCCTTGCAACGCTATGGCAGCTACATGGACGTGTACGAGAAAGGCATTTTGCTGGCAGCCATTCCGTGCACCATCTGGCTGGGTTGGTTCTGGCGCCCGCTGCGGGTCTTGATGCTGGTGGTGGTGGCGCTGGCCCTGGTGGCCATCGGTCTGTACCAGCAGGATGGCGCGGGCAGCCTTGCGCGGGCCGAAAGCGTTTTCGGCCTCAAATACTTCCTGTCCAGCCAGTCGGCCATCTTGTGGATGAGCATGCTCTTTTTCATGAGCACGGCGTTTTACTGGATGGGCATGTTTGCGCGTGGCGAAGGCCACACCATGAGCCTGATTGGTTCACGCATTGCGTGGGTGGCTGTGGGTATGGCGCTGATTGGCACCCTGGTGCGCTGGTACGAAAGCTATCTCATCGGCAGCGATGTCGGCCACATCCCGGTGAGCAATCTCTACGAAGTGTTCGTGATGTTCTGCTGGATGACGGCGGCGTTCTACCTGTATTACGAACAGCAGTACGGCACGCGCGCTCTGGGCGGCTTCGTCATGCTGGTGGTCAGTGCCGCCGTAGGCTTTTTGCTCTGGTACACCGTGGTGCGCGAGGCGCACGAAATCCAGCCCCTGGTGCCTGCCCTCAAGAGCTGGTGGATGAAGCTGCATGTGCCCGCCAACTTCATCGGCTATGGCACCTTCGCGCTGGCGGCCATGGTGGCTTTTGCCTACCTGATCAAGCAACAGGCCAGCGAGACCCGCTGGTACAAGCTGGCGCCCCTGTGGCTGCTGGGCGTGGTGCTGTGCTTTGAGCCCGTGGTCTTTCGCCAGGCTGGTGGCGAGGCGGGCAGCAGCTACTGGATGGTGTATTTCGGTGTCTCCGCCCTCATCGTGGCGGGCATTCTGCTTGGCCGCAAGCGCATTGCGGCGCGCCTGCCGTCGTTCGAGATCCTAGACGATGTGATGTACAAGTCCATCGCCGTGGGCTTTGCGTTCTTCACCATTGCCACCGTGCTGGGCGCCCTGTGGGCCGCCGAGGCCTGGGGCGGCTACTGGAGCTGGGACCCCAAGGAAACCTGGGCGCTGATCGTCTGGCTCAATTACGCGGCCTGGCTGCACATGCGCCTCATGAAGGGCCTGCGCGGCACCGTGTCCGCCTGGTGGGCGCTGGTCGGGCTGGTGGTCACCACGTTCGCGTTTCTGGGCGTGAACATGTTTCTGAGCGGCCTGCACAGCTACGGCACGCTTTGATGGCGTGCTGGAGGTGCCGGGCTTGCGGCAGCAAGCCTGTGACCATTGCGTCTTGGGTGTAACCTGGGCGGTCCAGGGAACGAACTAGTCGTTGTCCTGCTCTACCGTACAGCTGTTTCCACCAGAGAATGACCGGAGCCACCCATGCTGATTCCATCGCGCGATTCGGGTTTCAACCACCCCCATTCCTCCGAAATCACCCCGCGCTCGGTCTACGAAGACCGTCGCCAGATGCTCAAGCTCATGGCGGGCGGCGCTGCGGGGGCCGCGTTGGCATCCTGGGCCGGTCGTGAAGCGCTCGCACAACAGGCTCCGCGTCCCGGCAAACTGGCCCCCCTCGCGGGCGCGAGGTCGGCAGTGCCGGGGGCTGTCTCAATGGAAAAGCTCACCGACTACAAGGATGCGAGCACCTACAACAACTTCTACGAATTCGGCACCGACAAGGCCGACCCCGCCCGCAATGCGCACACCCTGAAGACCACGCCCTGGACGGTGGAGGTGGAAGGCCTCGTCAAGAAGCCCGGCAAGTACGGCATCGAAGACCTGCTCAAGCTCAGCGCGCAGGAAGAGCGCATCTACCGCCTGCGCTGCGTGGAGGGCTGGTCCATGGTCATCCCCTGGGTGGGCTACTCGCTGGCGGAGCTGATCAGGCGTGTGGAACCGCAGGGTGGCGCCAGATATGTGGAATTCGTCACCCTGGCCGACAAGACAACCATGCCCTACGTGGGTTCGCGCGTGCTCGACTGGCCCTATGTGGAAGGCCTGCGCATGGACGAGGCCATGCACCCGCTCACCTTGCTGGCGTTTGGAATGTATGGGGAAGTGCTGCCCAACCAGAACGGTGCGCCGGTGCGCTTGGTGGTGCCATGGAAATACGGTTTCAAGAGCGCCAAGAGCATCGTCAAGATCCGTTTTGTGGAGAAAGAGCCGGGCACGGCCTGGAACAAGGCGGCCAAACAGGAATATGGGTTCTATTCCAACGTGAACCCCGACGTGGATCATCCGCGCTGGAGCCAGGCCACCGAGCGCCGTATTGGTGAAGACGGCCTGTTTGCCAAGAAGCGTAAGACACTGATATTCAACGGCTACGAGGCCCAGGTGGGGCAACTTTACGCCGGCATGGATCTCAAGAAGTTCTACTGACCCACGCGCCCGCTACTGACCTTCCGGCGAGGCGACCGGTCTGCTGTGCCATGAGAAAACACCTGCTTCATCCGGCGGCGAAACCCCTGCTGTTCGTGCTGTGTCTGCTGCCCCTGGCGTGGCTGACCTATGCGGCCGCCACCGACCGCCTGGGCGCGAACCCCGACGAAGCACTGATCCGCGCCACCGGCGACTGGACCTTGCGGGCCCTGTGTGTGGTGCTGGCCGTGACACCGCTGCGCGTGATGACCGCCAGCCCGCAACTGGCGCGCTTTCGGCGCATGCTGGGTCTGTTTGTGTTTTTCTATGCGCTGCTGCACCTGATGAGCTACAGCGGGTTCGACATGGGCTTTGACCTTGGCGAGATCGCCCGCGACATTGCCAAGCGGCCCTTCATCCTGGTGGGCTTCCTGGCGTTTTGCCTGCTTGTATTGCTGGCGGCAACCTCGTGTAACCGTGCCATCCGGGCATTGGGAGGGCGCCTCTGGCAGGCACTGCACCGGGCGGTGTATGGGGTGGCCGGACTGGCTATCCTGCATTTTTTCTGGATGCGCTCCGGCAAGAACGACTTTGCGGAAGTCGCAGTGTATGGCGCCATCCTCACGGCCCTGCTGGGATGGCGCCTGTGGCGGCGCATGGCCTTCAGGACCGCCCCGCCGGTGGGGCGCGGTAAAACCGCCACACCTTCCTGATTGCTATATTAAATATAGCATCTTGCGCTTTGCTGGTGAGCGATAGCACCGGTTTTGGGTCAAATTTGGTTGCTAGGCGTTGACCGCCCGCAGCGCCGGCCGCAGTTGCCGGCTCACCGGGTCGATGTGGGCGGTCGGAATCTGGTAGGCGCGGTCATCAAACAAGTCGATGCCGCACATGAGGTTTTCGATCCAGTCCAGAAAGTCATTGATGGCCTTCTTGCCCATGATGGGTGCGCCATGTTGAGGCACCAGCATGGCGATGTCCAGCTGGCGCGCCATGCGCACCCACAGCCGCAGGATCTTGTTGGACACCATGTAGCGGCGGTGAAAAGCCTCCATGCGCGGGATATGCGGCGCCAGATCGGTGACCGGAATGCGCGCCTCGGCCCCCGACATCATCGACACCCCCAGATCGCCGGTGAACAGGATGCGGCTGACCGGGTCGTAGAAATGGAAGTTGCCCTCGGAGTGCATGAAGTGCGCTGGCAACAGCACCAGTTCGTGGCGCCCCAGTGGCAGATGTCCGCCACTGTCCGGCACGCCGATCACCCGGTTTTCGGTCTTGCCCACCTTGGTGAAGTGGGGGGCAAACCGCTCCCACACTCGAGAAATCACCAGCGACGCCTTGGTGCTGGTCATCCAGCGGTCGAGCGAGGCGATGATGTCTGGATCGGCGTGCGACGCGATGACATACGACAGCTTGCCGGGCGCGAAATGTTTGGACATGCCCATGAACAGTTCATTGAAGGCAAGGTTGCCACCCGGGTCGATGATGGCGCCGGTGTCGTCGTCAACGATCAGGAACTGGTTGGCTTGAACCGCTTGCCCGTCCTCCTCGATGAGGTCGGTGAACATGAGGCAGGCGTGATTCTTGTCGCGATAGAGTTCCAGGGGCATGTCGGTGCTGTGGTGCAATAAAGCGCAGACTGTACGATTACCCCTGCAATTTGTGCTTGATAAAAATCAAGCCTACCGTCCTTCCCATCGTTGATTTTTGCGCAATGGCCGCAGGCCGAACACCATCAGCGCGGCACCGACGCGGGAGAAGTGGGGGTGGATGCCGGCGTAGTCATCAGCACGGGGGAAAGGGTTTCAGGCAGTGTTGCCCGTTGCCTGGCCTCGGGCGCCCCGGGGAGATACAGAGGGCCGCGCTGGCCGCAGCCTACCAATGCCGCCGTGCTCGCAGCAAGGGCAATGGTCCTGACTAGAATTTGGGGAGCTCTCAACATGCGTAAATTGTAATGACCGACCTTGAATTTCTGGACCAGGCTGAAAAACTGTTGCTCGCGGTGGAGCGCAACTGCGATCGCATCAATGACACGGGCGATGCAGATGTGGATAGCCAGCGCACCGGCGGCATGGTGACCCTGACATTTCCGAACCGCAGCCAGATCATCATCAATCTGCAAAAACCTCTGCATGAGGTCTGGATGGCGGCCAAATCGGGTGGCTACCACTACCGGTTTGACGGGGCAGTCTGGCAAGACACCAAAGGTGCCGGTGAATTCTTTGACCGCCTGAGCCAGGATGCGGCGCAGCAGTCTGGTACACCGCTTCGATTCAAAGCTTGAAAAGGCGCATCGGTCTCGCTCTCGAAATCACCGTATCTGTCGGGGAGGCACCCCGGCCTTGCCGGGGGAGGGGCAGGAAACGATGGTTATATGGGGTTGACCCCGTTGAGGGCGCCCCCCCGACTTCTGGAGGCGGAGATTCAGTTGCGGAAGAGATCGAGGATGCGATTGCGCTCTTCGGTCGGTGGCGGCGCTTGCGGCGCCACGGGTGATGAAGCCGTGCCCCGGTTTTCCAGGCCCAAGTTGGCAACCCCCGCATTTCGCGCATATTCCTCATAGAACCACTCACCACCCACATTCACCACGCCAGGCGGCACAGTGGTTTCCATGACGGGCACTCCCTTGAGTGCACGCTCCATGAAATTGATCCACACCGGCAGGCTCAGCCCGCCCCCGGTTTCCCGGCTGCCCAGATTGCGGGGCTTGTCGTAGCCAATCCAGGTCACTGCGGCCAGGGTGGGCTGGTAACCGGCAAACCATGCGTCCACGGAGTCGTTGGTTGTGCCTGTCTTGCCGTGCAGGTCCGGCCGCTTGAGGGTGGCCTGAGCCCGTGCGGCAGTCCCTGTGCGTGTGACTTCCTGCAGCAGGTTGTCCATGATGAAGGCATTTCGTGCATCAATGGCGCGGGGCAGGTCGCTGACTGCAGGAGGTGGGTTTTCGGAAATCACGCGGCCTTTGTGGTCGGTCACCCGTGCAATCAGCCACGGGTTGACGCGATAGCCGCCATTGGCAAATACCGAGAACCCCGACGCCATCTGCAATGGTGTGACCGAACCCGCTCCCAATGCCATGGTCAGGTAAGCGGGGTGCTTTTCAGCGTCGAAGCCGAAGCGGCTCACCCATTCCTGCGCCGTCTTGGGGCCGACTGCCTGCAGGATGCGGATGGAAACCATGTTTTTGGATTTGGCCAGACCGGTCCGCATGGTCATGGGACCGTCGTACTTTCCGTCGTAGTTCTTGGGTTCCCAGGGTTGGCCGCCGGTTACGCCCCCATCAAAGAAGAGGGGAGCGTCATTGACGACCGTGGCCGGAGTGAAGCCCTTCTCCAGTGCGGCAGAGTAAATAAAGGGCTTGAAGCTCGACCCTGGCTGGCGCCAAGCCTGCGCCGCATGGTTGAACTTGTTCTTGTCAAAATCAAAGCCGCCCACCAGCGCCTTGATGGCACCCGTGCGGGGGTCAAGGGCCACCAGGGCGCCCTCTACCTCCGGCAACTGTGTGATTTCCCAGGTGTTCTTGGGCGTCTTGACCACGCGAATCACGGCACCCCGGCGAATCTTGATGTTGGGAGCGGCCTTGTCGCTCAGGCCGGACTGCGCGGGTTTGAGTCCGTCGCCGGTGATTTCAAGAGTGTCGCCGTTGGCGCGCGCCGCCACGATCTTGCGCGCGGTCGCCTCCAGCACCACCGCTGCCATGACATCCCCGTTGTCAGGATGGCTGGCCAGCGCTTCGTCGATGGCGTCTTCTACCTCTTCCGGAGCCTTGGGCAGGTCCACGAATTGTTCAGGGCCGCGATACTGCTGGCGTCGTTCGTAGTCCATGATGCCGCGTCGCAGGGCCGCGTAGGCGGCATCCTGGTTGGCTGCGTTCAGCGTCGTGTACACGTTCAAGCCGCGGGTGTATGCCTCATTGCCATACTGGCTGAAGATCAGTTGCCGAACCATCTCGGCCACATATTCGGCATGGACGCGGGTGTTGTCCTGCCCTGAGCGAATTTTGATTTCTTCCACCTTTGCGGCCGCTGCCTCTTGGGCCGTGATGAAGCCGTTTTCTTGCATCCGTTCAATGATGTAGAGCTGGCGTGCGCGGGCGCGTTTGGGATTGCTGATCGGGTTGTACGCAGAGGGCGCCTTGGGCAGCCCCGCCAACATGGCTGCTTCGGCGATGGAAACCGATTTCAGCGGTTTGCCAAAATAGGCCTCGGTTGCCGCTGCAAATCCATAGGCGCGGTTACCCAAGTAAATCTGGTTCATGTAAATCTCGAGAATTTGGTCTTTTGTGAGCAAATGTTCGAGTTTGAATGTTAGTAAGATTTCGTAAATTTTCCGCGTAAATGTTTTTTCCGATGACAGATAAACATTACGTGCCACCTGCATGGTGATAGTCGAAGCGCCCTGGCTTTTGACACGCCCCAGATTGGCAAGGACTGCGCGCAGCATTCCTTTGTAATCGACGCCGCCATGCTGGAAAAACCGGGTGTCTTCAATGGCCAGCACCGCATCTTTGACCACGGTGGGGATCTCGTTGATGGGGGTCAGGTTGCGCCGTTCATCACCGAACTCACCCAGCAGAGCACCCTCGGACGAGTAGACCCGCAACGGCAGCTTGGGCCGGTAGTCCGCAAGATCAGAGACGTCTGGAAGATTGGGGTAGGCCATGGCGAGCGCCACACCAATGACCAACAGCAAAGCCAGACCGCCCGCCAACCCGAGCCCCCCGATCCAAAGGAAGACGCGAAAAATCCAGCGTAGCCAGCCAGGGCGCCGGCCGGTCGAAGTTGCTGCTGGCTTTGGAGATGCTTTAGGGGGGGTGGGCGGCGTCATATCGCTCCGGGTGGAAAGGAGCCGCCATTATAAAAAACGGCAACATCCGATTCTGTAATTTGGGTCGGATCGTGATCTCACCGGCAAACAACGGCGGATAGCGAGTTCATCAAGGACATAGATGCACACCCAAGAATCGTCTGCTTTTGACAACGTTCGAAAGAACGCAAGTGGCTAAAACGCTTTGCTGGTGAACTACCTTGCTGATAGCATTCATGTGAAATGTTAAGTTTTGTTGCGTCATTTTGGCAAGTTACAGGAGACCAATCTTGATCTCTACGGGGTCTTTTTTTAGCCGCCAGTCCGCGCCGCTACTGGGTATCGACATCAGTTCCTCCAGCGTCAAGCTGGTGGAGTTAGGGCATGACAAGGTGGGAGGGCTGGTGCTTGAGCGTTGCGCTATCGAGCCGTTGGAGCGTGGTTGGATCACAGACGGTAACATCGAAAAATTCGATGAAGTGGCCGACGCTTTGCGCCGGCTTGTCAAAAAGAGCGGCACCCGCACCAAAAATGTCGCCTTGGCGTTGCCTCCATCTGCGGTGATCACCAAGAGAATCACGCTGCCCGGTGGAATGACGGAGCAGGAGCTCGAGGTCCAGGTCGAGTCGGAGGCGAACCAGTACATTCCTTTTTCCCTGGATGAGGTCAGTCTGGACTTCTGCGTGATTGGGCCCAGCAAGAATGCGCCCGGCGACGTGGATGTGCTGATTGCAGCCTCACGACGTGAAAAGGTGCAAGACAGGCAGGGTCTTGCCGAGGCTGCGGGACTCAAGCCGGTGGTTGTTGACATCGAATCGCATGCATCAAGGCTTGCTGCCGGCCGCTTGATCGAGGCGCTGCCCAACAAGGGGGTGGATGCTCTTGTGGCCTTGTTTGAAGTCGGTGCGCTCACCACGAGCATGCAGGTCATCCGCAATGAAGAGGTCTTGTATGACCGCGACCAAGCTTTTGGCGGGGCGCAACTGACGCAACTTATCGTGCGGCAATATGGTTTTTCCGTCGAAGAGGCCGAAGGCAAGAAGCGCAATGGAGATCTGCCAGAAGACTACCAGGCCGCGGTACTTCGACCATTTGTGGAAAGCATGGCACAGGAAATTGGTCGAGCGCTGCAATTCTTCTTCACTAGTACCCCGCACAACCGGGTAGACCACATCATGCTTGCCGGCGGATCGGCGCCACTTCCAGGCTTGACGGAAGCCGTAACCCAGCAAACCGGCTTTGCTTGCAGTGCAGTCAATCCGTTTGACGGAATGGAGATTGGAAGTTCCGTCCGATTGAAAAAGATGGTGCGTGAAGCCCCTTCCTATCTCACTTCATGTGGTTTGGCTATGCGGAGGTTTCTGCAGTGATTTTGATCAATCTGCTCCCGCACCGGGAGGCTGCGCGTAAACGCAGGCGCGAGGCTTTTCAGGCAACGATGTTTGCATCGTTTCTGCTGGGTCTTGCCATCGCAGGGGCTATCTATTGGTGGTTCCAGGTAATGATTACGGACCAGCAAGAAAAGAATGCTTTTCTGCAAACTGAAATCAAGGTCCTTGAGGGGCAAATCAAGGAAATTGCGTCCATCGAAGAAGAAATTGCTTCTTTGCGCGCACGGCAGAAGGCTGTGGAGGATCTGCAATCGGACCGGAATTTGCCGGTACATCTGCTGAATGAGCTCGTCAGGCAGTTGCCCGATGGCGTCTACATCACCAGCATGAAGCAAGATGGCCAGACCATTTCCATGCAAGGCATGGCGCAGTCCAATGAACGCGTTTCGGAGATGCTGCGCAACCTTACCAACAACACCCCCTGGTTTTCGAAGCCCGAACTGGTGGAAATTGTCGCCAGCAACGTGGCATTGACGCCACGGGACCAGCGTCGCGTTGGTGCTTTCAATTTGAGATTCCAGCTCGTGCGATCCAGTGAAGCTCAAAAAGCCATGGATGCCGCTAGTTCGGCTGTTGCTGCCTCGGCTGGAAAGTAACGTATGGCGAAAACACAACCTCCAAAAATTGATTTCGCTGCGCTGCAGAGCAATTTGCAGCGGCAGTTTAAAAATCTGGATACCAAGGACCCATCACTTTGGCCGGTTTTGCCGAAATTCTTGCTCTGTGCATTCATCGCCATCGGTGTTGCAGTCGTGCTCTGGTTTGTCAAGCTGACTGATTACCAAGCAGAGCTTGAACTGGAGCGTGGCAAGGAAATTGTTCTTCGTGAAGACTACACGAAGAAGCTTGTAAAGGCCGTAAGTCTGGAGGCGCTCAAGAAGCAGCGCGAACAGATACAGCAGTATGTGATTCAGCTTGAAAAACAATTGCCAAGCAAGGCGGAAATGGCTGCATTGCTTTCAGACATCAACCAGGCGGGTTTGGGTCGTAGCCTGCAGTTTGATTTGTTTCGCCCGGGGCAAATCGTTGTCAGGGATTATTACGCCGAGCTTCCCATCGCCGTCAGGGTGACGGGCAAATACCATGATATGGGGTCATTCGCGTCCGATGTTGCGCACTTGTCTCGTATTGTGACTTTGAACAACATCTCGATTGCTCCTGCAGGCAAGGATGCAGGCATGTTGTCCATGGATGCCACGGCGAGAACTTTCCGCTACCTGGATCCTGAAGAGGTTCAGGCGCAAAAAAATGCCGGAGGAAAGAAATGATGTGGGCCGGTCGTTTTGTTTTGATTTTATGTGCAGGGGTTCTGGGCGGTTGCGGTCCGACGGGCGAGGATGAATTGCGCCAATGGATGGCCGATCAGCGTGCCACGACCAAGCCGCGCATTACACCCCTTTCCGAGCCCAAAAATTTTCAGCCGCAGGCTTATACGGTAGAAAATGGTATCGAACCGTTCAATCAACTCAAGCTCACGCAGGCATTGCGGCGAGATTCAGTTCAGATCGCCTCCAATGCTATGCTGATTGCTCCCGAGATGGCGCGTAGAAAAGAGCCTTTGGAGGCGTTTCCATTGGATGCGATGGCAATGGTCGGTAGTCTGAATAAGACCGGAACGCCTACAGCTCTACTCAAAGTCGATAATTTGCTGTACCAGGTTCGGGTGGGAAATTACCTTGGTCAAAATTATGGAAAAATTACCAAAATATCGGAAACGGCAATTAGTTTGCGCGAAATAGTGCAAGACGCCACGGGGGATTGGATAGAGCGTACCGCATCGCTTGACCTGCAAGAGGGAAAGAAATGACAACGAAAAATATCTGGATGATGAATCGCTACAAAAGCGCCATATTTGCGGTAGTGACCACGCTGGCCGCAACGGCTGCCATGGCACAAAGTGCGATCGAGGCGGTTACTGGCACGATGCAAGGTGGCGCAGAAGTGGTTCGTGTTGAACTGTCTCAGCCACTGTCCGCTGTTCCTACGGGCTTTGCAATTCAGTCGCCCGCGCGCATTGCGCTGGATTTTCCTGGCACCACCAATGCAATGGGGCGGTCCGTTGTCGATGTGAATCAGGGAAATTTAAAGTCCATCAACGTCGTGCAAGCGGGCGATCGGTCCCGCCTGGTTCTGAATCTCAAGCAGGCCACTTCTTACCAGGCGGAACTGCAAGGCAAGACCCTTCTTATTTCTCTGGTGCCTGTTACTACTTCAGTAGCAGCATCGCAGCAGTCCTCTGCCACGATATTTGCAGAAAGCGGTAGCAGCGACACGCTTCCTTTGAAAGATGTGGACTTTCGCAGGGGCACTGATGGTTCTGGCCGCATCATCGTGGGGCTTGCCAACAGCCAGGTCGGTGTGGACCTCCAGCGCCAGGGCAAGGGGCTGACCGTCGATTTTCTCCGTTCCTCCTTGCCAGAAGGCTTGCGTCGGCGCCTGGATGTGACCGATTTCGGAACACCCGTTCAAATGGTGACGACATCCCAACAGGGTGATCGCGTGCGCATGGTGGTCGAGCCGGTTGGAGACTGGGAGCACAGTGCTTACCAAAGCAATAACCAGTTTGTCGTGGAAATTCGTCAAAAGAAGGTGGATTTGACGAAATTGACTCAAGGCCCTGGATACAGTGGAGAAAAGCTTTCACTGAATTTTCAGAATATTGAAGTCAGATCTTTGTTGCAGGTGATTGCGGATTTCACCAACTTTAATATTGTGACGTCCGACACCGTAACCGGTGCCTTGACGCTGCGTTTGAAGGACGTTCCATGGGACCAGGCGCTTCAGATTATCATGGATGCCAAGGGCTTGGGCATGCGCAAATCAGGGACCGTGTTGTGGATTGCCCCGAAGGACGAAATCGATGCGCGCACCAAGAAAGATTTTGAAGCTGCGTTGGCCATCCAGAAACTGGAGCCACTGAAAACTCAAGCCTTTCAGCTTAATTATGCCAAAGCGGCAGACATGGTGACGCAGCTAACGTCCAGTTCAAGTGGCGGGACTGGTTCTTCTACAAGATTTTTGACGGAACGCGGTAGTGCCATTTCGGAGCCTCGTACAAACCAGTTGTTTGTGACCGACACTCCCACCAAACTCGAAGAAGTGCGTCAATTGCTCTCGACGCTAGATATCGCAGTGCGTCAGGTTTTGATTGAAGCGCGTATTGTTGAAGCTCGGGACACGTTTGGTCGGTCCCTGGGTGTGCGCTTGGGCGGAACCGACCTGCGTGCCAATCGTGGTGGCGATGGTGGCTACAGCGTTGGCGGAAACAACCGGGTGGCGTTTGGCACCAGTTACAGCAATGCGGTGGCATCCAGCGGCGCTGGTGGCACCACCAACACCGATGGTAATTTTGTCAACTTGCCTGCCAGCCTGTCCAATGTCAGCAGTGTGGGGAGTTTTGCCCTTTCCATCTTTAACTCTGCTGCTAACAGGTTCCTGACGCTGGAACTCTCGGCCATGGAGGCCGATGGCAAAGGCAAGATCGTATCGAGCCCACGCATTATCACGGCCGACCAGACCAAGGCTTTGATCGAACAGGGTACGGAATACCCCTATTCGGTGACCGCGCCGAACGGTGCCACCACTTTGGCATTTAAGAAGGCAGTGCTGAAACTCGAGGTAACTCCCCAAATCACGCCAGAAGGCAGCATTATTCTCGACCTGGATATCAATAAGGACAGCCGGGGTGAGACCACTACGCAGGGTGTAGCCATCGATACCAAGCACATCAAGACACAAATCCTGATTGAAAATGGCGGAACTGTCGTGATTGGTGGCATTTTCGAGATGGAAGACGCCAATCAAGAGAACAAGATTCCATTGCTAGGCGATGTTCCAGTCGTTGGAAACTTGTTCAAGAGCAGGACGAAAGAGTCCTCCAAGCGTGAAATGTTGGTTTTTATTACGCCTAAAGTTATTACTGACCGCGGACCAGTGCGATAAATAAATTAATTATTGGGGGAAAAATGAGGAAATTTTTCAGAATCTTGACGGTGCCATTGATTGCTGTATTGGTGGCCTGCGGTGGCGGTGGGGGTAATCCGGGTTCTAAGCCTGGAAGTAATCCGGTTGCGGCAAGCGTTGCCAGCATTGTGTATCAACTCGATAAGAATGCATTGACTAACTCGGGTGCTGATGAGGCAACTTTAGTTGTTACTGCTCTGGATGCAAATAATAATCCAGTGGCAGATTCTCCTTTAACAGTGTCAGTGAATTCTGGGGTTTATACGCCAATGGTAGCTATTTCCGATGCTACTGGCAAAGCTTCTGGGAAGATTTCGATTGGAGGCAGCAAGGCCAATCGAGAAATTACCGCAGTAATGAAAATGGGCGGTCAGGCTGCGACAGCGGTTATTCCTGTGACTGGCAGCAAGGTTGTTTTGTCTTTGGTTCCTGCAACTCCAGCTCCAGGTGGTACGGCGACGTTGGCTGTGAAAGTGACTGATGTCAATGGGAATGGTATCGCACAAGCATCCATTAAGTTGGGCGGCACACTTGGATTCACGCAGGCTGTGAATGCCGATAGCAGTGGCAACGCCTCCGTTCAATTACAAGCAGTTCCGGGTACCCCTGGGGTTTATACAGTTGAGGCAGCAGCTTCGGGCGTAACTGAGCGCAAAGACGTTCAGGTTTTGCAGCCTGGTGGAACCGGGATTCCCAATGCAACGGGAGTGATCAGCGCCGCCAGTTTGGCCATTACGCCTAACACCATTGCTCCCAATGTGTCGGGCTCTACCACGAGTCGTGCTGGTTTACGGGCAGTTTTCCAAAATGCGTCTAACCAAGCAATTCAGAATGTGCGTGCCCGATTCGAGATCGTTGCTCCAGGGCTCGGAAGTGGCGAGGCGATTTCTACCGGTACTGCAACAGTTTATAGCGATGCCAATGGTCAAGCGCTGGCTGACTATATCGCCGGTACGCGATCCAGCCCAACTGATGGTGTTCAGATTCGCGTTTGCTATGGTCTGACCGATGTAGAGATCGCTAATGGTGCCTGTCCTAATTCCAGGACTGCAACCATGACAGTCGCCAGCCAACCGCTTTCGATTACTTTGGGTGATAACAATGAACTGGCCCGAGGTGCGGACAACCTCACCTATATCAAAAAATTTGATATTGCAGTTGCTGATGCTGCAGGCAATGCAGTACCTAATGCGCAGATCTCTGCGAGCGTAGATCTGCGAGTCTATGGCAAGGGCTTGTATGAGGGAACACGCACCTTGTGCTTGAATGAAGACGCAAATCGTAACGGTTTCCTGGATGCGGGGGAAGATAGCGATAGTAATGGAGTGCTCTCCCCTCGAAAGGCCGATGTGATCCTCTCTTATGTAGGGGCCAAAACAACCGGTACGAACGGTCGTGCAACCATTCAGGTCGAGTACCCCATGAACGTAGCAACTTGGCTTTTCTATGCAGTTAAAGTCACCACCAGCGTGGCAGGGTCTGAAGGAGTTGTTGAGAAGCTCTACAGGACGGACTTTATTGAAGGTGATGACAAGAATGGTTCGTTCTTGACGCCTCCTTATGGCGTGAACAACTGCCGTACGAGCGGTTAATTTTTCCGGTTAAAAATACGAGGGCGTGTCCGAATTTCCGTGTGTGAGGCTCATTGAACCTTCACCGATTTCGTGAAGCTGGTTGGATATCTTACGTGCTCGGTTTCATGAATCGTTCTTCGTAGAGGATTGCAAACTGGTTCATCGCTGATTTCCAATGGTTGGCTGCTCGCCCCCAGTCCTCGGTGATGTTGCGCAGGGCCAGCCAGATCAGCTTGGTGGCCGCATCGTCGCTGGGGAAGTGTCCTCTGGTCTTGATGATCTTGCGCAGCCGCGCATTCACGCTTTCAATCGCATTGGTCGTGTAGATCACGCGTCGCACCTCGGGCGGGAAGGCGAAGAATGGGATCACCTTGTCCCAGGCCCTGCGCCAGGCGCCCACGACCGTGGGAAATTTCTGGCCCCAGGGCCCCTTTTCAAACGCATCGAGCTCAGTCTGGGCCGCTTCGGCGCTCACTGCTGTGTAGATGGGTTTGATGGCCGCCGCCAGGCTCTTGCGGTCCTTCCAGCTTGCGAAGTCCAGGCTATTGCGGATCAGGTGCACGATGCAGGTCTGCAGCGTCGTGGCCGGGAACACCGCGCCCAGCGCCTCTGGCATACCCTTGAGCCCGTCGGTGACGGCGATCAGGATGTCATGGACGCCGCGTGTCCTCAGATCGTTGAACACCTTCATCCAGAACTTGGCACCCTCGGTGTTCTCGATCCAGATGCCCAGGATGTCGCGGCTGCCATCGGGCAGCACACCCAGCGCCAGGTACACGGCCTTGGCGCGCACCACGCCATCCTCGCGGATCTTGACCCGCAGCGCGTCAAAGAACACCACCGGGTACATCGCCTCCAGCGGGCGCGTCTGCCAGGCCGTGACCTCGCTCATCACGGCGTCGGTGACACTGCTGATGAGGTCGGGCGAGACGTCCACCGAGTACATCTCGGCCAGGAAGCCCTGGATCTCGCGCACCGTCATGCCCCGGGCGTACATGGCGATGATCTTGTCATCGAAGCCGGTGAAGCGCCGTTCGTGCTTGCCGATGAGTTGTGGCTCGAAAGTGCCCTCGCGGTCGCGGGGAACGTCGATGCGCAGCGCTCCCGCATCGGTCAGCACCGTCTTGGCGCTCTTGCCGTTGCGGTGATTGGCGCCAGCCCCTTCGGGCTTGGCCTGGCCGGGCGTGTAGCCCAGATGATGGCTCATCTCGGCGCCCAGGGCGCGCTCAAGAACCGACTTCTTGAACTGCTGGAAGATGCCTTCGAGCTCGGCCGGCGTTACCGGCCCGGGGATGAGTTGCTCCAGCAGCTCGGCTGAGAATTGCGGCTGCGCCGCCTTGTCCGCCGCAGCGGTTGTCTTCGTCTTGCGTGGCATTCATGCTCCTTGTTGACATGCTATGCCTCACACACAAAGTTTCTGACAGGCTCAAATACGACCGTTGTTGCCACCATCGGCCTACCAGGCAGCGATGTTTTCGCCATCTGGCGGTACGTTGAGCGTTGGTCAGATGGTGGCGTTTCTTGAGACTGACCTGTTGATCGACGGCTACCCGTGGGCTAGCGCCGATCTTGGAACTGTCTGACGACACTGACGAGAGTAATGAGAGTAATTAGGGGGGAGGGCAGGCGCCATTGATCTGCCCGTTGGGTTGATTTTGGCCTACAGCTGCAAAAGCATTAGATATGCTTTGGTTGAGGCGCCAGTAAGCAAGCTCTTGGTGCGCCTCCTCTAAACTAGGCACACCATGTCCACTGCCATCACCTTACCGAATTCAGCGTTACAGCCCGACGGTGCTGGAACTGCGTCCTTTACTTCGTCGTCGATTTCATCGCCCGCTAATGCCGTGCAAACCGTTGCCATTGATCTCGCCGACCGCAGCTACCCCATCGTGATTGGTGCAGGCCTGATGGGTGCGCATGCCATCTATGCCGCGCTACCCCAGGCGGCCACCGCCCTCATCGTCACCAACACCACGGTAGCCCCGCTCTATGCCGATGCCCTGCGCACCGCACTAGCGCCCAAGTACGCACAGGTGCACCTGGTGGTGCTGCCCGATGGCGAAGAGCACAAGAACTGGCAGACCCTCAACCTGATCTTTGATGCCTTGCTGCAGCATGGCTGCGATCGCAAGTCGGTGCTGTTTGCACTGGGTGGTGGTGTGGTGGGTGACATGACGGGCTTTGCCGCTGCCAGCTACATGCGCGGTGTGCCGTTTGTGCAGGTGCCCACCACGCTACTGGCGCAAGTCGATTCTTCGGTGGGCGGCAAGACGGCCATCAACCACCCGCTGGGCAAGAACATGATCGGCGCTTTCTACCAGCCACAGCTGGTGGTGTGCGACCTGGCCACGCTCGATACCCTGCCGGCACGCGAGCTCAGCGCCGGGCTGGCCGAGGTCATCAAATACGGGCCGATTGCCGACATGGATTTCATGGGCTGGCTGGAAGAGCATATGGATGCCTTGCTGGCCCGCGACCGCACGGCGCTGGCGCATGCGGTGCGGCGCAGCTGCGAAATCAAGGCCTGGGTGGTGGGGCAGGACGAGCGCGAGGCCGGTCTGCGCGCCATTTTGAATTTTGGTCACACCTTCGGTCACGCCATCGAGGCCGGCATGGGCTATGGCGCCTGGCTGCACGGCGAGGGCGTGGGCGCGGGCATGGTGATGGCAGCCGAGCTGTCGCGCCGGCTGGGTCTGGTGGACGATGCATTTGCCGCCCGCCTGAGAGCGCTGGTGCAGCGTGCCGGCCTGCCCCTGCGCGGGCCGGTGCTGGACGCAGCCGACAATGCCGGTCGCTACCTGGAACTGATGCGCGTGGACAAGAAGGCGGAGGCGGGTGAAATCCGCTTTGTGTTGATTGACGGGCCGGGCAGGGCCTGCGTGCGCGCCGCACCTGACGCACTGGTGCGCGAGGTGATTGCGGCCTGCTGCTCCGGGTGATGGGCAATCACCAGGTGCGTTTTGCATCAGTTGCTATTAAATATGTAGCTGTAAGCGCCTGTTGATTAGGCGCTAGAGGCCAATTTGATTCAAAATCCTTTCCTGGCTTGCTATGCCTGCGATCCGGCGCTGTCGCGCGGGCGCCGCTACCCCGAACCTGCAGCGCCCACACGCACGGATTACCAGCGCGACCGTGATCGCATCGTGCACTCGTCGGCGTTCCGTCGGCTGGTTTACAAAACCCAGGTCTTTCTGAATCACGAGGGTGATCTGTTTCGCACGCGGCTCACGCATTCACTGGAGGTGGCACAGCTGGGTCGTTCGATTGCCCGGTCGCTGCGCATCAACGAAGATCTGGTAGAGGCCATCTCGCTGGCCCATGACCTCGGTCACACCCCGTTCGGGCACGCCGGGCAGGACGCGCTGAACGGGTGCATGCAGGCGCATGGCGGGTTCGAGCACAACCTGCAGAGCCTGCGGGTGGTGGACCATTTGGAAGAGCGCTACCCCGACTACGATGGCATCAACCTCACCTTCGAAACGCGCGAAGGTGTGCTCAAGCATTGCTCGCAGGCGAATGCGCAGCGACTCGAGGCCCAAGAGCCGGGCGGCGTGGGAGCGCGATTCCTGCGCAAGGAGCAACCCAGTCTGGAGGCGCAACTGTGCAATCTGGCCGACGAAATTGCCTACAACGCGCACGACATCGACGATGGCGTGCGCTCGGGCCTGGTCACGCTGGCGCAGTTGGCTGATGTTCCGCTGTTCGAGCAGTACCGCCGCGTGGCGCAGGCAGAGCATCCGCATCTCGCAGGCGCGGCGATGGAGCGGCGCCTGCTGTATGAAACCATCCGGCGCATGCTCAGCGCGCAGGTTTATGACGTGATCGATGCCACCAGCGCGGCGCTTGCCAGCGCCGCACCGCGCAGTGTGGAGGAAGTGCGCGCGGCAGAAGCGCTGGTGAACTTCAGCGCGCCCATGCGGGCCCAGTCATCGGAGTTGAAGCGGTTTCTTTTCAAGAATCTTTACCGCCATCCGCAAGTGGTGGAGACCACCGGGCGCGCCCAGCGCGTGGTGACCGAATTGTTTGCCGCGTATGAGGCCGAGCCGCGCGAAATGAAGGCGCGATTTACCCGCCGGGCGCTGGAGGGCGAGGCGTCTGCCCGCGCCCGTGCGGTGGCGGATTTCATTGCCGGGATGACCGACCGATTTGCGGTACGCGAGCACGAGCGCCTCACCGGCCTGTGTCTGCTGGGCTGAGGCGCAGTGACCGGAACCGTCGCGGTGGCGGCCGGCCGGTAAAATTCACGGCCCCATTGTTGTCTTGTGAATCGATCTGCCATGAACCTTGCTGCCCCTGTCTCGCCCCCTGCACCTTCTGAACGGGCGGGCCTGGTTACGAAGGACATGGTGCGCTGGCTCGAGCGGGCCGTGATCGGGTTGAACCTGTGCCCTTTTGCCAAGGGCGTGCACGCCAGGGGGCAGATTCACTATGTGGTGAGCGCAGCCACCGACGGCGCTGCGCTGGTGCAGGATCTGCGGCGCGAGCTGGTCGATCTGGCGGCAACCGCTGCGCAGGTGCGCGACACCACCTTGCTGGTGGCACCGGACTGCCTGCACGAATTTCTCGAGTTCAACGATTTCCTGGCGGTGGCGGATGCCGTGCTGGAAGAGCTGGGTCTGGACGGCACCCTGCAGATTGCCAGCTTTCATCCGCAGTTCCAGTTTGCCGGCACCGCTGCGGACGATGTGACCAACTGCACCAACCGCGCCCCGTATCCCACCTTGCACCTGCTGCGCGAAGACAGCATCGACCGGGCTGTGCAGGCCTACCCCGAAGCGGAAGCCATCTACGAGCGCAACATGGAGGTGCTGGAGCAGCTGGGCATGCCGGGCTGGCAGGCGCTGGATGTGGGGGCAGGGGGGGGCGCCGCGGCGCCAAAATCTGAAACGACGAAGGGCCGGGCATGAAGGCCGCGCACCACAAGGCGGTCGCCAAGCCGTCTGGCAAGAGTGCGCCGGTAATCAGCGCAGAACTGTCCGAACTGCGCCCGGGCCAGTCCATCGAGCTGTTGAAAGAGCTGCACATCCTCACGCGCGAAGGGCGGTTGAACCAGGATTCGCGCCGCAAGCTCAAGCAGGTGTACCACCTGTTCAATTTCATCGAGCCTTTGCTGCAAGAACTGTCGGCAGCCGGACACAGCCCTACGCTGGCCGACCATGGCGCGGGCAAGTCGTACCTGGGCTTCATTCTCTACGACCTGTACTTCAAGGCGCTGGGGCGCGGCCATATTTATGGCATTGAGTGGCGCGCCGAGCTGGTCGAAAAATCGCGCGCCTTGGCGCAGCAGCTGGGGTTTGGTCGCATGTCGTTCCTGAACCTGTCGGTGGCGGAATCGACCGAGGCGGCCGGGCTGCCCGAGCGCATCGACATGGTGACCGCGCTGCACGCCTGCGACACCGCCACCGACGATGCCATTGCCTTCGGACTGCAAAAGCAGGCGCGCGCCATGGTCATCGTGCCCTGCTGCCAGGCCGAAGTTGCGGCCTGCCTGCGTCAGGGGAAGGCGCTGCAACTGGCGCGTACGCCGCTGGCCGAGCTGTGGCGCCATCCGCTGCACACGCGCGAACTGGGCAGCCAGGTGACGAACGTGCTGCGCTGCCTGCACCTGGAGGCCAGTGGCTACCAGGTTACGGTGACCGAGCTGGTGGGCTGGGAGCACAGCATGAAGAACGAGTTGATCATTGCCCGTTATACCGGGCAGAAAAAGCGCAGCGCCCGGGAGAGGCTGCGTGCCATCCTGCGTGAGTTCGGGCTGGAGCAGGCGCTGGGGCGCGGTTCGGGCTGCCAGTGCCGGCGGACGACATTGCCTTGCCGGTGGGCTAAGCCGAGGCGCGTCTAATTGGAGTCTGACCCCATTTAAAATGGAGGCCATTCTTCTTCCTGGAGCTTGCCATGGCCCGCCTGCCCCGCCTCACGCTTGCCGGTTACCCGCACCACATCATCCAGCGCGGCAACAACCGCCAGGTGATCTTTGTGGACCGGCAGGATTTCGAGACCATGCTGGCGCTGATGGCCGAGAACGCACTGAAATTTGCCGTTGCCATCCATGCCTATGTTCTGATGGACAACCACTTTCACCTGCTGGCCACGCCTGCCACGGCCGAGGCGCTGCCGCTGATGATGCAGGCGGTGGGGCGCAGTTATGTGCGCTATTTCAACCAGCGCCATGGCCGCAGTGGCACGTTGTGGGAGGGGCGTTACCGCTCCACGCTGATCGAGACCGAGCGCTATTTGCTGGCGTGCATGGTTTACATCGACCTGAACCCGGTGCGCGCTGGCATGGTTGCGCTGCCGGCTGCCTGGCCCTGGTCCAGTCACGCCCATTACCTGGGCCAGCGCGTCGACAAACTGGTCACGCCGCATGCGTTGTATTGGGCGCTGGGCAACACCCCTTTTGCGCGCGAGGCAGCCTACGCCGCACTGGTGCAGACAGGCGTCGGCAGTGGTGAGCAGGCGGCTCTGACCGACGCGGCATTGCGTGGCTGGGCGCTGGGCGATGCGGATTTTGTGGCGGAGCTACAAAAAAAATCGACACGCCGGGTTGCGAAAGCCAGACCGGGCCGCCCTGCGCTCCACAAAAAATCACCCACAAAATAGCCGTCAAGCGCTTTATTTTCCTACACTAAGTGCTATTAAATAAGATATGTCCCTTATTTAATTTTCTTTGAATCATCATGCGATTAATTAGAATCTGACCCCAATTATTGTGCTTGCGTAGATATGTTGCATTGCACTAATCTTGCAGTCCCTGCGAAAAACATGAGGAGTGCGCCATGACCACGGCTGCCGAGATCCAGCATCTGCAACAACACGGTTTGTATTCATCGGGTAACGAACACGACGCCTGCGGCCTCGGGTTTGTGGCCCACATCAAGGGCATCAAGCGCCACGACATCGTGACGCAGGCCCTGAAGATCCTGGAAAACATCGACCACCGCGGCGCGGTGGGTGCCGACCCGCTGATGGGCGACGGCGCCGGCATCCTGATCCAGATCCCCGACGCGCTGTACCGCGAAGAGATGGCCAAGCAAGGGGTGACCTTGCCAGCGGCGGGCGAGTACGGCGTGGGCATGATCTTCCTGCCCAAGGAGCATGCCTCGCGCCTGGCCTGTGAGCAGGAGATGGAGCGCGCCATCAAGGCCGAAGGCCAGGTGCTGCTGGGCTGGCGCGATGTGCCGGTGAATGTGGACATGCCCATGTCGCCCACGGTGCGCAAGAAGGAACCCATCCTGCGCCAGGTGTTCATCGGCCGCGGCAACGACGTGATCGTGCAGGACGCGCTGGAGCGCAAGCTGTACGTGATCCGCAAGACGGCCAGCGCCAACATCCAGGCCCTCAAGCTCAAGCACAGCAAAGAGTATTACGTGCCCAGCATGTCAAGCCGCACCGTTGTCTACAAGGGCCTGCTGCTGGCCGACCAGGTGGGCGTGTACTACAAGGACCTGTCCGACGAGCGCTGCGTCTCGGCCATCGGCTTGGTGCACCAGCGTTTCTCCACCAACACCTTCCCCGAGTGGCCGCTGGCCCACCCGTACCGCTATGTGGCGCACAACGGTGAAATCAACACCGTCAAGGGCAACTACAACTGGATGAAGGCCCGCGAAGGCGTGATGGCTTCTCCCGTGCTCGCGGCCGACCTGCAAAAGCTCTACCCCATCAGCTTTGCCGACCAGTCCGACACCGCGACGTTCGACAACTGCCTGGAACTGCTGACCATGGCCGGCTACCCCATCAGCCAGGCCGTGATGATGATGATCCCAGAGCCCTGGGAGCAGCACACCACCATGGACGAGCGCCGCCGCGCCTTCTATGAATACCACGCCGCCATGCTGGAGCCCTGGGATGGCCCCGCCTCCATCGTGTTCACCGACGGCCGCCAGATTGGCGCCACACTCGACCGCAACGGCCTGCGTCCCTCGCGCTACTGCATCACCGACGACGACCTGGTCATCATGGGCTCCGAGTCGGGCGTGCTGCCCGTGCCCGAGAACAAGATCGTGCGCAAGTGGCGCCTGCAGCCCGGCAAGATGTTCCTGATCGACCTGGAGCAGGGCCGGATGATCGATGACGACGAGCTCAAGGCCAACATCGTCAACACCAAGCCCTACAAGCAGTGGATCGAAAACCTGCGCATCAAGCTCGACAGCATCGAGACGGGTGAAGCCGCTGCAGCCCCCGCTGCTGCCACGCTGCCGCTGCTGGACCGCCAGCAGGCCTTTGGCTACACCCAGGAAGACATCAAGTTCCTGATGGCGCCCATGGCCAAAAACGGCGAAGAAGGCATCGGCTCCATGGGCAACGACAGCCCGCTGGCCGTGCTGTCGGGCAAGAACAAGCCGCTGTACAACTACTTCAAGCAGCTGTTTGCGCAGGTGACGAACCCGCCGATCGACCCGATCCGCGAAGCCATCGTGATGTCGCTGAACAGCTTCATCGGCCCCAAGCCCAACCTGCTGGACATCAACCAGGTCAACCCGCCGATGCGGCTCGAAGTGAGCCAGCCCGTGCTCGACTTTGCCGACATCGCCAAGCTGCGCGACATCGAGCGCCACACCCACGGCAAGTTCAAAAGCGCAACGATCGACATCACCTACCCGCTGAGCTGGGGCCGTGAGGGTGTGGAAGCCAAGCTGGCCTCGCTGTGCGCGCAGGCGGTGGATGCCATCAAGGGCGGCGCCAACATCCTCATCATCAGCGACCGCGCCGTAAGCGCCACGCAAGTGGCCATACCCGCGCTGCTGGCGCTGTCGGCCATCCACCAGCATCTGGTGGGCGCTGGCCTGCGCACCACGGCCGGCCTGGTGGTCGAAACGGGTACCGCCCGCGAAGTGCACCACTTTGCCGTGCTGGCGGGCTACGGCGCCGAGGCCGTGCACCCCTACCTGGCCATGGAAACCCTGGCCGAGATGCACAAGGACCTGGGCGGCGACCTCTCAAGCGACAAGGCCATCTACAACTACGTCAAGGCCATCGGCAAGGGCCTGTCCAAGATCATGTCCAAGATGGGCGTGAGCACCTACATGAGCTATTGCGGCGCCCAGCTGTTCGAGGCCATCGGCCTGAACACGGAAACCGTGGGCAAATATTTCACCGGCACCGCCAGCCGCGTGGAAGGCATTGGCGTGTTCGAGATCGCCGAAGAAGCCATCCGCATGCACAAGGCCGCCTTTGGTGACGACCCCGTGCTCGAAACCATGCTGGACGCCGGTGGTGAATACGCCTGGCGCGCCCGGGGCGAAGACCACATGTGGACGCCCGACGCGATTGCCAAGCTGCAGCACAGCACGCGCGCCAACAACTGGAACACGTACAAGGAATACGCCCAGATCATCAACGATCAGAGCAAGCGCCACATGACGCTGCGCGGTCTGTTCGAGTTCAAGATCGACCCCGCCAAGGCCATTTCGATCGACGAAGTCGAGCCCGCCAAGGAAATCGTCAAGCGCTTTGCCACCGGCGCCATGTCGCTGGGCTCCATCAGCACCGAGGCGCATGCCACGCTCGCCGTGGCCATGAACCGCATTGGCGGCAAGAGCAACACCGGTGAAGGTGGCGAGGACGCGGCACGCTACCGCAACGAACTCAAGGGCATCCCGATCAAGAAGGGTGACACGCTCAAGAGCGTGATCGGCGCCGAGAACGTCGAGGTGGACCTGCCCTTGCAGGACGGCGATTCGCTGCGCAGCCGCATCAAGCAGGTGGCCTCGGGCCGCTTCGGTGTGACGGCCGAATACCTGTCGTCGGCCGATCAGATCCAGATCAAGATGGCCCAGGGGGCCAAGCCCGGCGAGGGCGGTCAGCTGCCTGGCGGCAAGGTGTCCAACTACATCGGCAAGCTGCGCCACAGCGTGCCGGGTGTGGGCTTGATCTCGCCGCCGCCGCACCACGACATCTATTCGATTGAAGACCTGGCCCAGCTGATCCACGATCTGAAGAACGTGGCACCGCACGCCGGCATCAGCGTCAAGCTGGTGTCCGAAGTGGGTGTTGGCACCATCGCTGCGGGGGTGGCCAAGTGCAAGAGCGACCATGTGGTGATCGCCGGGCATGACGGCGGCACGGGCGCATCGCCCTGGTCTTCCATCAAGCACGCGGGTGGCCCCTGGGAAATCGGCCTGGCAGAAACCCAGCAGACCCTGGTGCTCAACCGCCTGCGTGGCCGCATCCGTGTGCAGGCCGACGGCCAGATGAAGACCGGCCGTGACGTCGCCATTGGCGCACTGCTGGGTGCTGACGAGTTCGGCTTTGCCACGGCACCGCTGGTGGTGGAAGGCTGCATCATGATGCGCAAGTGCCATCTGAACACCTGCCCCGTGGGCGTGGCCACGCAAGACCCCGAGCTGCGCAAGAAGTTCTCGGGCAAGCCAGAGCATGTGGTGAACTACTTCTTCTTCATCGCGGAAGAAGTGCGCCAGATCATGGCCCAGCTGGGTATTCGCAAATTTGACGACCTGATCGGCCGCACCGATCTGCTCGACATGCGCGCTGGCCTCTCGCACTGGAAGGCACGTGGCCTGGATTTCAGCCGCCTGTTTGCCCAGCCCAACGTGCCCGCCGATGTGCCGCGCTTCCATGTGGATGTGCAAGACCACAACATCGAGCACACACTGGACCGCAAGCTCATCGAGCGCAGCAAGCCCGCCATTGAAAAGGGCGAGCGTGTGCAGTTCATCGAGGTGGCGCGCAACGTGAACCGCTCGGTCGGCGCCATGCTGTCAGGCGCGGTGACCCGTGTGCACCCTGAAGGTCTGCCCGACGACACCATCCGCATCCAGCTCGAAGGCACGGGCGGCCAGTCGTTCGGCGCGTTCCTCACGCGCGGCATTACGCTGTACCTGATTGGCGACGCCAACGATTACACGGGCAAGGGCCTGTCGGGTGGTCGTGTCATCGTGCGCCCCAGCATCGACTTCCGGGGTGACGCGGTGCGCAACACCATCGTGGGCAACACCGTGATGTACGGCGCCACCACGGGCGAGGCCTTTTTCAGCGGCGTGGCCGGCGAGCGTTTTGCCGTGCGCCTGTCGGGTGCCACGGCGGTGGTCGAAGGCACGGGCGACCACGGTTGTGAATACATGACCGGCGGCACCGTGCTGGTGCTGGGCAAGACCGGCCGCAACTTCGCCGCCGGCATGAGCGGTGGCGTGGCCTACGTGTACGACGAAGACGGCCAGTTCGACACGCGCTGCAACATGGCCATGGTGACGCTGGAGCGCATCCTGCCCGCCACCGAGCAGGAGGCCACGGTGCCACGCTCGATCTGGCACAACGGCCAGACGGACGAAGCCCAGCTCAAGAAGCTGCTGGAAGACCACAACCGCTGGACGGGCAGCAAGCGTGCACGCGAGCTGCTGGACAACTGGGCCGCATCGCGCAGCAAGTTCGTCAAGGTCTTCCCGACCGAGTACAAGCGTGCATTGTCTGAAATTTATGAGCGAAAAGTGCTGGAGGAGTCCGCTACACCAGCGGTATCTGCTACCAAAAACGAAGCGGTTCCCGCCAAGTAAGGCTTTACCGCAGACCTTCGCACAGCATTCATAAACAAGGACATCGTCATGGGAAAAACTACCGGCTTCATGGAATACGAGCGCATCGAAGAGGGCTACAAGCCCGTACCCGAGCGCCTGAAGCACTACAAGGAATTCGTCATCGGCCTCGATGAGAGCCAGGCCAAGGTGCAGGGCGCGCGCTGCATGGACTGCGGCACGCCGTTCTGCAACAACGGCTGCCCGGTGAACAACATCATTCCGGACTTCAATGATCTGGTGTACCACGCGGACTGGAAGAGCGCGATCGAGGTGCTGCACAGCACCAACAACTTCCCCGAGTTCACCGGCCGCATCTGCCCCGCACCCTGCGAGGCGGCCTGCGTGCTCAATGTGAACGACGACCCCGTGGGCATCAAGTCCATCGAGCACGCGATCATTGACCGCGCCTGGTCTGAGGGCTGGGTGCAGCCGCGCGTGGCCAAGCACCAGACCGGCAAGAAGGTGGCCGTGGTGGGCTCGGGCCCCGCTGGCATGGCAGCGGCCCAGCAGCTGGCGCGGGCTGGCCACAGCGTCACGCTGTTCGAAAAGAACGACCGCGTGGGCGGTCTGCTGCGCTACGGCATCCCCGACTTCAAGATGGAGAAGTCGCACATCGACCGCCGCGTCAAGCAGATGGAAGCCGAAGGCGTGGTCTTTCGCACCGGCGTGTTTGTGGGCGCCGCCAAAGACGGTCTGGGCAAGGACTCCAAGGTCACCAACTGGGCCAAGGAAACCGTCACGCCTGAGCAGTTGAACAAGGAGTTCGACGCCGTGCTGCTGACCGGCGGCGCCGAGCAATCGCGCGACTTGCCCGTGCCGGGCCGCGAGCTCGACGGCATCCACTTCGCCATGGAGTTTTTGCCCCAGCAGAACAAGGTCAACGCGGGCGACAAGCTCAAAGGCCAGATCCTCGCCACGGGCAAGCATGTCATCGTGATCGGTGGCGGCGACACCGGCAGCGACTGCGTGGGCACCAGCAACCGCCATGGCGCGGCCAGCGTGACCCAGTTCGAGGTGATGCCCCAGCCCCCCGAGGTGGAGAACCGCCCCCTGACCTGGCCCTACTGGCCGCTCAAGCTGCGCACCAGCTCCAGCCATGAAGAGGGCTGCGTGCGGGAGTTCGCCATCTCCACCAAGGAGTTCACGGGCGAAAAGGGCAAGGTCAAGAGCCTGACCACCGTGCAGGTCGAGTTCAAGGACGGCAAGCTGGTGGAAGTGCCCGGCACCGAAAAGCATTACCAGGCCGATCTGGTGCTGCTGGCCATGGGCTTTGTGAGCCCCGTGGCTCCCGTGCTCGATGCCTTTGGTGTGGACAAGGATGCGCGCGGCAATGCCCGCGCCACTACCGACTTTGATGGCGGCTACGCCACCAACGTGCCCAAGGTGTTTGCTGCCGGCGACATTCGCCGGGGACAAAGCCTCGTGGTCTGGGCGATCCGCGAAGGCCGCCAGGCGGCGCGTGCCGTGGACGAGTTCCTGATGGGCTACTCCGATCTGCCACGCTGACCGGCTTTGGCTCTGATGGATGAACGGCGCCTTCGGGCGCCGTTTTCATATGCTGTTGAGTTGATAGCTATTCGCGCTTTATGGGGGGGCGCTGCAGGTTGATTTCACTGTAATTCAGCGTTCGGCGAAGGCCCACGGCCCACCGCCACGTATATCGGTGGGACAATCGAGGGTTTTCCCCGGGGATGGTGCTCCGTGTCGCGCCACCGTGCGGGCATGGGCCGCGCCCTGTTTCCCCTTTGTCCGTTCTTTTCTTTCTTTTCGAGAATCGCTACACCATGAAGAAAATTGCCGCTGTTGCTTTGCTGACCCTGGGCGCCGTGCTGGCTGGATGCTCCAAGCAAGAGCCCGCTGCGCCCGCCGCCACACCCGCGCCGGCGGCAGTGACCAAGATCGTCGTCGGCCTGGACGACAACTTCCCGCCCATGGGTTTCCGCAACGAGAAAAATGAGCTGGTCGGCTTTGACATCGACATGGCCAAGGAAGCTGCCAAGCGCCTCGGTGTGGAAGTGGAATTCAAGCCCATTGACTGGAGCGCCAAGGAGGCCGAGCTGTCGGGCAAGCGTGTGGATGCGCTGTGGAACGGCCTGACCATCACCGAAGAGCGCAAGCAGAACATTGCGTTCACCGCGCCCTACATGGAAAACCACCAGATCATCGTGGTGGCCGCCAACTCTGCCATCAAGACCAAGGCCGATCTGGCCGGCAAAGTGGTCGGCGCCCAGGAAGGCAGCAGCGCCGTGGATGCCGTGAAGAAGGAAGACGCCGTCTTCAAGTCGTTCAAGGAACTCAAGACCTTTGGCGACAACGTGACGGCGCTGATGGACCTGACCACCGGTCGCCTGGAGGCCGTGGTGGTGGATGAGGTGGTGGGGCGCTACTACGTGGCCAAGAAGCCGGGCGACTACGCCGTGCTCGACGACAATTTCGGCACCGAGGAATATGGCGTGGGTCTGCGCAAGGACGACACCGACCTGCATGGCAAGATCGACAAGGCCCTGGCCGACATGAAGGCCGACGGCGCCGCAGCAAAGATTGCCGAGCAGTGGTTTGGCAAGAACATCATTAAATAACTGCGAACAACCCCCTGTGTCGCTGCGCGCCTTCCCCCTTCTCTCGCAACGCTGCGCGTTGCGGGAAGGGGGACGCAGCCCTCGCTGCGGGGCGGCCCTTGCTCGGCTGCCCTGGCTTGGGGAGCGCCAGTTGCAGCGGTGGCTTGCGTTGCAAGACACAGAACCGTCCTGACCTCCCCCATGGACTATGTACTCTCCCTCCTGGGGCCGCTGGCGCAGGGCGCCGCCGTCACCCTGAAGCTGTTTGCGATCACGCTGGTGCTCGCCGTGCCGCTGGGCCTGGTGCTGGCGCTGGCGCGCGTGTCGCGCTTTGCACCGCTGTCGGCGGCCGTGAACGGCTATATCTGGCTCATGCGCGGCACGCCGCTCATGCTGCAGATGCTGTTCATCTACTTTGCGCTGCCTTTTGTGCCAGTGATCGGCGTGCGCCTGCCCGACTTTCCGGCCGCCGTGGCGGCGTTTGCGCTGAACTACGCCGCCTACTTTGCCGAGATCTTTCGTGCCGGCATCCAGTCGGTGGACCGGGGGCAGTACGAGGCCGCCAAGGTGCTGGGCATGAACTACGGCCAGACCATGCGCCGCATCGTGCTGCCGCAAATGGTGCGCAGCATTTTGCCGCCCATGAGCAACGAGACCATCACGCTGGTCAAGGACACGTCGCTCATTTACGTGCTGGCGCTCAACGATCTGCTGCGCGCCGCACGCGGCATCGTGCAGCGTGACTTCACCACCACGCCGTTCATCGTGGCTGCGGCCTTCTACCTGTTTATGACCCTGTTGCTGACCTGGGGCTTCCAGCGCCTGGAAAAACGCTATGCCAAATTCGATCAGTGACACGACCCGTGACGTCTCCATGATCGAGGCGCGGGGCGTCCACAAGGCCTTCGGCGCCAACCCGGTGCTGCGTGGCGTGTCGCTGCAGGTGCGCCGGGGCGAGGTGGTGGCGGTGATCGGGCCGTCCGGATCGGGCAAGAGCACCTTTCTGCGCTGCCTGAACCACCTGGAAACCATCGACAGCGGCCACATTGCCATCGAGGGCGAAACGCTGGCCAGCACCGACGCCCAGGGCCGCTGCAGCTACGCCCCCGAGGCCGAGCTGCGCCGCATCTGCCGCAAGACCGGCATGGTGTTCCAGCATTTCAATTTGTTCCCGCACCTCACGGTGCTGGAGAACCTGATCGAGGCGCCCATGGTGGTGCAGGGCGTGGCGCGCGGCGCGGCCGTAGCCCGCGCCGAGGCGCTGCTGGCCAAGGTGGGCCTGTCGGCCAAGCGGGACAACTACCCCGAGCGCCTGTCGGGTGGGCAAAAGCAGCGGGTGGCCATCGCGCGCGCGCTGTGCATGGAGCCCGACATCATGCTGTTCGACGAGCCCACATCGGCCCTCGACCCCGAGCTCACCGGCGAAGTGTTGCGCACCATGCGCGAACTGGCCGAGGAGCGCATGACCATGCTGGTGGTGACCCACGAGATGGGCTTTGCGCGCGAGGTGGCCCACACCGTGGCCTTCATGGACCAGGGCGAGCTGGTGGCCGCGCGGCCGGCGGCGGAGTTTTTTGCCGATCCGGGGCATGAGCGGGCGCGGGCGTTTTTGCAGCACATGCTTTGATTTTTGGATGAAATCGGTGCCCTGTGCTTGTGGATTAGGCGCTAGTAGCTATTGATTTAATAGCGTTGTAGGCCTGAATGCCTAGGTTGAGGCGAGGCTTTGCCAGGAACCCAACCAAGACCCCGGTCGGTGGGAGGCCGGACGCACCCCATCGGCAAAGCGTGTTTGTGCGACGAATTTTTTATAACCGTCAAGCATAGCCAAGCGTCGTATGTCAACCACAGGTTTTAACGACTGCCTCGGCAAGACCAAGGGCTTTCCCCTATGATGCTGGGCCTGCCGTCGGGGTCTCTGCCCTTGGCGGCGTTTTTTGTTCTGCACCATGCCATCCAACGATTCATCGCCCGCCAGCGCGCTGGCAGAGTTACGCAACGTTACCTTCGGGTACGGTGAGCGCGTGATCCTGCGCGACCTGTCGCTGAAGATCCCGCGCGGCAAGGTCACGGCGCTCATGGGCGCCTCGGGTGGGGGCAAAACCACGGTGCTGCGCCTTATTGGCGGTCAATACCGGGCGCAGCAGGGCGAAGTCCTGTTCGACCACAAGGATGTGGGGCGCATGGATGCGGCGGGCCTGTATGCGGCGCGCCGGCGCATGGGCATGCTGTTCCAGTTTGGCGCCCTGTTCACCGATCTGAATGTGTTTGAAAACGTGGCGTTTCCGCTGCGCGAGCACACCGATCTGTCGGATGCGCTGGTGCGTGACATCGTGCTCATGAAGCTCCATGCCGTGGGTCTGCGCGGTGCGCGCGACCTCATGCCCAGCCAGATTTCGGGCGGCATGGCGCGGCGCGTGGCCCTGGCGCGGGCCATTGTGCTGGACCCTGAGCTCGTCATGTACGACGAACCATTTGCCGGGCTCGATCCCATTTCGCTGGGAACGGCCGCGCAACTGATCCGCCAGCTCAATGACGCCATGGGGCTCACCACCATCCTGGTGTCGCACGACCTGGAAGCCACCTTCGCGCTGGCCGACCATGTGATCATCCTGGGCCCCGGCGTGGTGGCGGCGCAGGGCACCCCCGACGAAGTGCGCGCCAGCACCGATCCGCTGGTGCACCAGTTTGTCAATGCGCTGCCCACAGGGCCGGTACCCTTCCATTACCCCGGGCCCACGGTGGCCAGTGATTTCGGTCCGCTGGACGGGAGGTCTGCATGAGCTGGTGGCGTCCTTCGGATGTAGGCCTGGCCGTGCGCAGCCAGCTGGCCGATGCGGGGCAGGCTGCCCGCCTGTTCTGGCGCTTGATCCGGCTGTTCCCGGCGGCCGTGCAGCGCCCCGGGCTGGTGCGCGACCAGGTGCATTTCCTGGGCAATTATTCGCTGGCCATCATTGCCGTCTCGGGCCTGTTTGTGGGCTTCGTGATGGCGCTGCAGGGCTACTACACGCTGCAGGATTTTGGCTCCACCGAGGCGCTCGGTCAGCTGGTGGCGCTGAGCCTGTTGCGCGAGCTGGGGCCGGTCATCACCGCCTTGCTGTTTGCGGGGCGCGCGGGCACCTCGCTCACGGCCGAAATTGGTCTGATGCGCGCCGGCGAGCAGCTGAGCGCCATGGAGATGATGGCCGTGGACCCCGTGCGCCGCATTCTCGTGCCCCGTTTCTGGGCCGGTGTCATTGCCATGCCGGTGCTGTCGCTGGTGTTCAACGCGGTAGGTGTCATTGGCGGCTGGGTGGTGGCCGTGCCCATGATTGGCCTGGATGGCGGGGCCTTCTGGAGCCAGATGCAGGGCGGCGTGGATATTTTCAGTGACCTGGGCAACAGCGTCATCAAGAGCCTGGTGTTTGGTTTCACCGTGACCTTCGTGGCGCTGCTGCAGGGCTACACAGCCAAGCCGACGCCGGAAGGGGTTTCGCGCGCCACTACGCGCACCGTGGTGATGGCCTCGCTGGCAGTGCTGGCGCTGGACTTCGTCCTCACGGCCATGATGTTCAGTATCTGACGCGGGCACAGCCGGCGTGACAAGGAAAGCACGATGCAACAATCCAAAAACGATCTCTGGGTAGGCCTGTTTGTCATGCTCGGAGCCGCTGCGCTGGTGTTTCTGGCGCTGCAGTCGGCCAACCTGCTGCACCTGAACTTCCAGACCGGCTACCGGGTGACCGCGCGTTTTGACAACATTGGCGGGCTCAAGCCCAAGGCGGCAGTGCGCAGCGCGGGGGTGGTGGTCGGGCGTGTCGCGTCGATCACCTTTGACGACAAGACCTTTCAGGCGCGCGTGACGCTGGAACTGGAAAAGCAGTACGCTTTTCCCAAGGACAGCTCCCTGAAGATCCTGACCAGTGGTCTGCTGGGCGAGCAATACATCGGCATTGAGCCCGGCGCCGACGAAAACAATCTGGTGGCAGGTGACACCCTCACTGCCACCCAGTCCGCCGTGGTGCTGGAAAACCTGATCGGGCAGTTTCTTTACAGCAAGGCGGAAGAGGGCGGCAAGCCATCGGACGCAGGTAGAAAAAAATGATGACATGGATGACTGCGGGTTTTGCCCGCCCTGATGGACAGTCTGGGGTCTCTCGCGCGGGGCTGCGCTGGTGCGCACTGGTGTTGGGTGCCTTGCTGCTGGCCGGCTGTGCCAGCGGACCGGGCGCCAATTCCAACGATCCGCTGGAGCCCTACAACCGCAGCATGACCCGGTTCAACGACGGCGTGGATGAGGCAGTGCTCAAGCCTGTGGCGACGGCCTACAAGGACGTTGTGCCGTCGACCGTGCGCACCGGCGTGAACAACTTTTTCGGCAACCTGGGCGATGTCTGGTCGTTTGTGAATAGCGTCCTGCAGTTGCGCCCCGAAGAGGCGCTCTCCAGCCTGGTGCGCTTCAACGTCAATACGGTATTTGGCCTGGGCGGGCTGCTCGACATTGCCTCGGAGATGGGGGTGGACCGCAACCGGCAGGATTTCGGGCTCACGCTGGGGCGCTGGGGCGTGCCCACGGGGCCTTATCTGGTGCTGCCCCTGCTGGGGCCGTCCACGGTGCGCGACACGGCGGCATTGCCCGTGGACATGCAGGGAAACCTGGTGGGCCAGTTTGATTCGACTGCTGTGCGCAATTCGCTTTATGGCTTGCGGGCGGTGGACACCCGGGCCAGCCTGCTGGGGGCCGGGGCTGTGCTGGAAGGCGCCGCCTTGGACAAATACAGTTTCACGCGGGACGTGTACCTGCAGGTGCGCGCACAGCGCGCAGGGCGCCCCGGTGCCGCGGATGCCAACGGTGGCGACGACAACGGCGGTGTGCTGCCGCAAGAATCCGACTATTGAGGGGCGCCGGTCGCTGTTGCATGTGCTTGCAACTGCTTGCGCAAGCGCAACACACCGATGCATGGCGTACATCCCGCTCAACCACAATGATTTGACAGGCGACGCAGTCGCCCGATGGAAAGAACTGACATGACGATGAACCGACGCACTTTGGGCCGCCTGGCCGCAACACTGGCCGTGGCCTGCTCCGTGGCGGTGCCATGGGCCGCCTTGGCTGCCGACGAGGCGCCCGACGCGCTGATCAAGCGCCTGTCCACGGAAGTGATCGGCACTGTTCGGGGCGACAAGGCCATCCAGGCGGGCGATCTCAACAAGGTGATCGCCCTGGTGGACAAGGTGGTCATGCCCAACGTGAATTTCCGGCGCATGACGGCGGCTGCTGTGGGCCCGGGCTGGCGCCAGGCCAGCCCCGAGCAGCAAAAGCGCCTGCAGGAAGAGTTCAAGGTTCTGCTGGTTCGCACCTATGCGGGCGCTCTCGCCCAGGTGAGCGACCAGACCATCACCATCAAGCCCATGCGTGCTGCGGCCGACGACAAGGATGTGCTGGTGCGCACCGAGATCACGGGCCGTGGTGACCCGATCCAGCTCGACTACCGGCTCGAAAAAACCCCCGGTCAAGGCGTCGGCTGGAAGATCTACAACCTGAACGTGATGGGTGTGTGGCTGGTCGAAACCTACCGCAGCCAGTTTGCCACCGAGATCAATGCGCGCGGCGTGGATGGCCTGATTGAAGCGCTGGTATCCCGCAACAAGACGAATGCCGCCAAGGGCTGACAGCGAGATCCCGCGCATGCTGGTACTACCTTCCGAACTCACCCACGAACAGGCCAGCGCCTGCCTGCGCATGCTGGTGCAGGGGCTGAAGGTCCTCAAGGGACCCGAGGTGGTGGTGGATGCCAGCGCGCTGACCGTGTTCGACAGCTCCGCGCTGGCGGTGCTGCTCGAATGCCGACGCGAGGTGCTGTCGGACCGCAAAGCGTTTGTGGTGAAGGGCCTGCCCGCAGCGCTGGTCGGCATGGCCGGTCTGTATGGCGTGGATGGCTTGCTGCAGGTGGCCGACTGAACGGGTGCGCCGGTCGGCCGGGCCCGCTTTGACACCATCGGGCGCCGGGTGTCGTTGCCGCCGTGGTGCGGTATGCAGGCCAAGGCCTTAAAATCAAAGGCTTCATGCCCGCAGTCTCCTTCCAAGCCATCTCCAAGACCTTTGCTACCGCCAAAGGCCCCTTCCAAGCACTGAACCAGGTCAGTCTGGACATCGAGGAGGGCGAGTTCTTCGGGCTCCTGGGTCCCAACGGTGCCGGCAAAACCACCCTCATCAGCATCCTGGCCGGCCTGGCGCGCGCTACGCAAGGGCGGGTACTGGTGCAGGGCAGCGATGTGCAGCTCAACTACGCCGAGGCCCGGCGCAAGCTGGGCGTGGTGCCGCAAGAGCTGGTGTTTGATCCGTTCTTCAACGTGCACGAGGCGCTGCGCTTTCAGTCGGGCTACTTCGGCGTAAAGAACAACGACGCCTGGATCGACGAGCTGCTGGAGAACTTGGGCTTGGCCGACAAGGCGAACGCCAACATGCGCCAGCTGTCCGGCGGCATGAAGCGCCGCGTGCTGGTGGCGCAGGCGCTGGTGCACAAGCCGCCCATCATCGTGCTCGACGAGCCCACGGCCGGTGTGGACGTGGAGCTGCGCCAGACGCTGTGGCATTTCATCGCCCGCCTGAACAAGGAGGGCCACACCGTGCTGCTCACCACCCATTACCTCGAAGAAGCCGAGGCCCTGTGTGGCCGCATCGCCATGCTCAAGGCGGGGCAGGTGGTTGCGCTGAACGCTACCTCCGAGCTGCTCAAGGCGGCCTCGGGCAGCGTGCTGCAGTTCAAGACCGACACGTTGCTGCCGCCCGCACTGGCCCATCTGGCGCGGGTGACGGGCCGCATCGTGCAGTTGCCTGCCAACGATGCGGCAGAAATCGAAAACCACCTGGCCACCCTGCGCGTGGCGGGCGTGGAGGTGCAGGACATGGAGATCCGCCGGCCGGACCTGGAAGACGTGTTTTTGCAGGTCATGTCGGGCACTTCGGCGTCCAACATTCCTCTGTCGGAGGTGGCACTGTGACCGGCTGGCAAACCCTGTTCTACAAGGAAGTGCTGCGCTTTTGGAAAGTGAGCTTCCAGACCGTGGCCGCGCCGGTGCTTACCGCCGTGCTCTACCTGCTGATCTTCGGCCATGTGCTCGAAGACCATGTGCGGGTGTATGACCGCATCAGCTACACCGCCTTCTTGGTGCCAGGCCTTGTGATGATGAGCGTGCTGCAGAACGCCTTTGCCAACAGCTCATCGAGCCTGGTGCAGAGCAAGATCATGGGCAGCCTGGTGTTTTTGCTGCTCACGCCGCTGTCGCATTGGGCATGGTTCGTAGCCTATGTGGGCTCGTCCGTGGTGCGCGGTCTGGTGGTGGGGCTGGGGGTGTTCATCGTTACGCTGGCGTTTGCGCGGCCTGAGTTTGCCGCGCCGCTGTGGATTGTGGTGTTTGCCTTGCTGGGCGCGGCGCTGCTGGCCACGCTGGGGCTGATTGCCGGTCTGTGGGCTGACAAGTTCGACCAGATGGCCGCGTTCCAGAACTTTGTCATCGTGCCCATGACCTTTCTCTCGGGCGTTTTCTATTCGATCCAGTCGCTGCCGCCGTTCTGGCAGACCGTGAGCCACCTGAACCCGTTTTTCTACATGATCGACGGCTTTCGCTATGGCTTCTTCGGCCAGAGCGACACATCTCCCTGGCTCAGCCTGGGTATCGTGGGCCTTGCCTGGCTGGCCGTGAGCGCGCTGGCGGTGCACCTGCTGCGCACGGGCTACAAAATCAGAAACTGAAATGACTGCAGACCAACTCAAAGACATCATCAGCGCCGGCCTGGCCTGCGAACACATCACGCTCGAAGGCGATGGCCGCCACTGGTATGCCACCATCGTCTCGGCCGAGTTCGAGGGCCAGCGCACCTTGCAACGTCAGCGCAGCGTGTACGCCACCCTGGGCAACCGAATGCAGACCGACGAAGTGCATGCGCTGTCGATGAAGACCTTCACCCCCGCAGAATGGGCGGCGCAGGCGCACTGACGCGCCAGCCCGATAGCTCATTTATTGATAGCTTATGGCGCTCGTTGAATAAGCGCTAGAGGCCATTTTCATTCATATTTCTGGTTTTTCGAGATGGACAAACTCCTGATCCGCGGTGGACGCCCCCTGAATGGCGAGGTGCTGGTTTCCGGCGCCAAGAACGCCGCCTTGCCGGAGTTGTGCGCCGCCCTGCTCACGGCCGAGCCCGTGACGCTGCTCAATGTGCCCCAGTTGCAGGATGTGAGCACCATGCTCAAGCTCATCCGCAACATGGGCGTGGTGGCCGAGCGTTCAGACGACGGCACCGTGCGCATTGACGCCGGTGCGCTCAATACGCCCGAGGCCCCCTACGAACTGGTCAAGACCATGCGCGCCTCGGTGCTGGCGCTGGGCCCGCTGCTGGCCCGCTTTGGCGAGGCCACGGTGTCGCTGCCCGGTGGCTGCGCCATTGGCTCGCGCCCGGTGGACCAGCACATCAAGGGCATGGCCGCCATGGGCGCCGAGATCGTGGTCGAACACGGTTACATGATCGCCAAGCTGCCCGCAGGGCGCACGCGCCTGAAGGGCGCCCGCATCACCACCGACATGGTGACCGTGACGGGCACCGAGAACTTCCTCATGGCCGCCGCGCTGGCCGAGGGCGAGACGGTGCTCGAAAACGCCGCGCAAGAGCCCGAGATTTCCGACCTGGCCGAGATGCTGATCGCCATGGGCGCAAGGATTGAAGGCCACGGCACCAGCCGCATCCGCATTCAGGGCGTGGACAAGCTGCACGGCTGCACGCACCGCGTGGTGGCCGACCGCATCGAGGCCGGCACCTTTTTGTGCGCCGTGGCGGCCACGGGCGGCGATGTGCTGCTGCGCCATGGCCGCGCCGACCACCTGGACGCGGTCATCGAAAAACTGCGCGAAGCCGGTGCCACCGTGCAGGTCGTGGACGGCGGCATTCGCGTGCAAAGCGCGGGCGGCGCCACGCTCAAGGCCCAGGGCTTTCGCACCACCGAATACCCCGGTTTCCCCACCGACATGCAGGCGCAGTTCATGGCGCTCAACTGCATCGCCCAGGGCACGGCCACGGTAACCGAGACGATTTTTGAAAACCGCTTCATGCACGTCAACGAGATGCTGCGCCTGGGCGCCAAGATCCAGGTCGATGGCAAGGTGGCAGTGATCGAAGGGGTGCCGCGCCTGTCGGGCGCCACCGTGATGGCCACCGATCTGCGCGCCTCGGCCAGCCTGGTCATTGCGGGCCTGGTGGCCGATGGCGAGACGGCGGTGGACCGCCTCTACCATCTCGACCGTGGCTACGACTGCATGGAAGCCAAGCTGCGCGGCATCGGCGCTGACATCGAACGGGTAAAAGCATGAGCAGCAGCAACATGATCACCCTGGCGCTTTCCAAGGGACGCATCTTTGACGAAACCCTGCCGCTGCTGGCTGCGGCCGGCATCGAGGTGCTGGAAGACCCCGAGAAGTCGCGCAAGCTCATCCTGCCCACCAACCAGCCCAATGTGCGCGTGGTGCTGGTGCGCGCCACCGACGTGCCCACCTATGTCGAATATGGCGGCGCCGACATCGGCGTGACGGGCAAGGACACCCTCATCGAGCATGGCGGCCAGGGCCTGTACCAGCCGCTCGATCTGCAAATCGCCAAGTGCCGCGTGAGCGTGGCCGTGCGCAACGATTTCGACTATGCCCAGGCCGTCAAGAAGGGCTCGCGCCTGAAGGTGGCCACCAAATACACCAGCATCGCCCGCGACTTCTTTGCGACCAAGGGCGTGCATGTGGACATGGTCAAGCTCTACGGCAGCATGGAGCTGGCGCCGCTGACCGGTCTGGCCGATGCCATCGTCGATCTGGTGTCCACCGGCAACACGCTGAAGGCCAACCACCTCGTCGAGGTGGAGCGCATCATGGACATCAGCTCGCATCTGGTGGTCAACCAGGCGGCGCTCAAGCTCAAGCAGGCGCCGCTGCGCCGCATCATCGATGCGTTTGCCTCTGCCATTCCCCCCGAAAACAACTGAAAACCCCACCGAATCACACTATGACTTTGGTAGCTGCTCCCGTCCGTCTGTCAACCGCTGCGGCCACTTTTGAGGCTGATTTTGCAGCCCGCCTGCATTGGTCTGCCGACACCGACGCGGCCATCGAGCAGCGCGTGGCCGACATCCTGGCCGACGTGCGCCAGCGCGGCGATGCGGCGGTGCTGGAAGCCACCCAGCGCTTTGACGGCCTCACTGCGCTGGGCATGGAGACGCTGGAGCTGACGCAGGCCGAGTTGAAAGCCGCGTTCGACGCCATTCCCGCCGTGCAGCGCGAGGCATTGCAGGCCGCCGCCGCCCGCGTGCGCCGCTACCACGAGGCGCAGAAAAAGGCTTCGGGCGAGAGCTGGAGCTACCGCGACGATGACGGCACCCTGCTGGGCCAAAAGGTCACGCCGCTCGACCGCGTGGGCATCTATGTGCCCGGCGGCAAGGCCGCCTACCCGAGCAGCGTGCTCATGAACGCCATCCCCGCCCATGTGGCGGGTGTGGGCGAGATCATCATGGTGGTGCCCACACCGCAAGGCGCCAAAAATCTCCTGGTGCTGGCCGCCGCCTACGTGGCGGGCGTCACGCGCGCCTTCACCATCGGCGGCGCGCAGGCCGTGGCCGCGCTGGCCTACGGCACGGCCACGATTCCGAAGGTGGACAAGATCACCGGCCCCGGCAACGCCTATGTGGCCAGCGCGAAAAAGCGCGTGTTCGGCACCGTGGGCATCGACATGATCGCGGGCCCCAGCGAAATCCTGGTGCTGGCAGACGGTAGCACGCCACCCGACTGGGTGGCCATGGACCTGTTCAGTCAGGCCGAACACGACGAGCTGGCGCAAAGCATTCTGCTGTGCCCCGATGCCGCCTATATCGATGCCGTGCAAGAGGCCATCGACCGCCTGCTGCCCACCATGCCGCGCGCCGAGATCATTGCCAAAAGCCTCACGGGCCGTGGCGCACTGATCCTCACGAAAGACATGGAAGAGGCCTGCGCCATCAGCAACCGCATCGCGCCCGAGCACCTGGAAGTGAGCAGCAACGACCCGCACCGCTGGGAACCACTGCTGCGCCACGCAGGCGCCATTTTTCTGGGTGCCTACACGTCCGAGAGCCTGGGCGACTACTGCGCAGGCCCCAACCATGTGCTGCCCACCAGCGGCACGGCGCGGTTCAGTTCGCCACTGGGCGTGTATGACTTTCAAAAGCGCAGCAGCCTGATCGAGGTGAGCGAAGCCGGTGCGCAGACGCTGGGCCAGATCGCCAGCGTGCTGGCCCATGGCGAAGGCCTGCAAGCCCACGCGCGGGCGGCGGAGATGCGGCTCAAGCCGTCGCCAAAGCAAGCGCAAGGCTGACGAGGCCTTTATGCACGATGTCCGGATGGATGCCGTGCCCATGACCAGCCCCTTTCTTGTGGCCCCCAACGCACTGGACACTGCCGAATGAACTCCCCCGCCGCTCCATCCACCCCTTTGAAGGCCCTGGCCCGCATCCGTCCTGATGTGCGCGCCATGCATTCCTATGTGGTGCAGCCCGCCACCGGCATGCTCAAGATGGACGCGATGGAAAATCCGTTTCGCCTGCCCGCCCATCTGCAGGCCGCGCTGGGACAGCGCCTGGGCGCGCTGGCGCTAAACCGCTATCCGGGCGAGCGTGTGGGCGAACTGCAGGCCGCGCTGGCGCGCCACGCTGGCATGCCCGAGGGCTGCGCCATCGTGCTGGGCAATGGCTCGGACGAGCTCATCAGCCTCGTCTCGCTGGCCTGCGCGCTGCCGGCCGAGGCCTGCGGTGGCAAGCGACCGGTGGCGCTGGCGCCCGTGCCGGGTTTCGTGATGTATGCCATGAGCGCACAGCTGCAGGGCCTGGACTTTGTGGGCGTGCCGCTCACGGCCGATTTCGCGCTCGATGAGCCGGCCATGCTGGCCGCCATTGCGCAGCATCAGCCCGCCATCACCTACATCGCCTACCCCAACAACCCCACGGCCACGCTGTGGGACGAGGGTGCGGTGCAGCGCATCATCGACGCCGCCGGTGCCCAGGGCGGCATCGTGGTGGTGGACGAGGCCTACCAGCCCTTTGCCAGCCGCACCTTTCTCGACCGCATGCGTGCCGAGCCCGCGCGCAATGCCCATGTGCTGCTGATGCGCACGCTCAGCAAGTTCGGTCTGGCCGGTGTGCGCCTGGGTTACCTGATCGGCACGGCCGCGCTGGTGGCCGAGATCGACAAGGTGCGCCCGCCCTACAACGTGAGCGTGCTCAATGGCGAAGCCGCGCTGTTCGCGCTGGAACATGCTGATGTGTTTGCCGCGCAGGCGGCCGAATTGCGCGCCCAGCGCACGGTGCTGGTGAACGCGCTGCGCCAGATGCCCGGCATTGAAAAATGCTGGGACAGCGAGGCCAACATGGTGCTGGTGCGCGTGGCCGATTCCGCACGGGCGTATGAGGGCATGAAGGCGCGCAAGGTGCTGGTCAAGAACGTTTCTACAATGCACCCATTGCTGGCCAACTGCCTGCGCCTCACGGTGGGCACGGCCGAAGACAACGCACAGATGCTCGCTGCACTCCAGGCTTCCTTATGACTTCCTCCGCACTCGTCACCTCTACCGCCCCTGATTCCCTGGCCGACCGCATTGCCGAGGTCAGCCGCAACACCGCGGAAACCCGCATCAGCGTGCGCGTCAACCTCGACGGCACCGGCCAGGCCAAGCTGCACACGGGAATCGGTTTTTTTGACCACATGCTCGACCAGATCGCCCGCCATGGGCTGATCGACCTGGAGATCGACTGCGCTGGCGACCTGCACATCGACGGCCACCACACGGTGGAAGACGTGGGCATCACCCTGGGCCAGGCGTTTGCGCGGGCGGTGGGCGACAAGAAGGGCATCCGCCGCTATGGCCACGCCTATGTGCCGCTCGACGAAGCGCTTTCGCGCGTGGTGGTGGATTTTTCGGGTCGCCCGGGGCTGCACATCGACGTAAAGTTCACGGCGGGCAGCATCGGCCAGCTTGATACGCAGCTGGTGTACGAGTTCTTCCAGGGCTTTGTGAACCACGCGGGCGTCACGCTGCACATCGACAACCTCAAGGGCATCAACGCACACCACCAGTGCGAAACGATCTTCAAGGCGTTCGGGCGCACGCTGCGCGCGGCGCTGGAGCGCGATCCCCGCTCGGCGGGTGTCATCCCCTCCACCAAGGGTTCTTTGTGAGTTTTTTAGGTCAAATCGGGCTCTAGCCCTTAATGGATAAGCGCTGGCAGCTATGAATATAGAAGCAAAAACCGTTGCGGTGGTCGATTACGGCATGGGCAACCTGCGCTCGGTGTCGCAGGCTGTGCAGGCCGCCGCCCACGACACGGGCTGGACCGTGGTGGTCACTTCTCGTCCGGAAGACGTGCGCGCTGCGCAGCGCATTGTGCTGCCGGGCCAGGGCGCCATGCCCGACTGCATGCGCGAATTGCGCGAGTCGGGCCTGCAGGAGTCGGTGCTCGAAGCCGCCGCCACCAAACCGTTGTTTGGCGTATGCGTAGGCATGCAGATGCTGCTGGACCACAGCGCCGAGGGCCCTGCCGAGGGTGTGCCGGGTCTGGGCCTCATCCCGGGCGATGTGCTCAAGTTCGACCTGGCGGGCAAAACCCAGCCCGACGGCAGCCGTTTCAAGGTGCCCCAGATGGGCTGGAACCAGGTGCGCCAGGTGCCGCACGCCCACCATGCAGGTGGTGCCGTGCACCCGGTTTGGGCGGGCGTGCCCGACAACAGCTACTTTTATTTCGTGCACAGTTTTTATGCCGTGCCGCAAGATGCGGCCCACTGTGCAGGGCAAGCTGACTACGGCGGCTGGTTCGCAGCCGCCATTGCGCGCGATAATATTTTTGCCACGCAGTTTCACCCCGAAAAAAGCGCGGAGCACGGATTGGCCCTGTACCGCAATTTTCTGCACTGGAATCCCTGATATTTTTCACCCCGTTCGGGCCGAGTTGTGACTCGCCCTTTTTCTCCCGAACCTCACCACCATGCTGCTCATCCCCGCCATCGATCTCAAGGACGGCCACTGCGTTCGCCTCAAGCAAGGCGACATGGACCAATCCACCACCTTTGGCGAAGACCCCGCCGCCATGGCCCGCAAATGGGTGGGGCAGGGCGCGCGCCGACTGCACCTGGTGGACCTGAACGGCGCCTTTGCAGGCGTGCCCAAGAACTACGCCGCCATCAAATCCATCCTCAAAGAGGTGGGCGACGAGATCCCGGTGCAGCTGGGCGGCGGTATCCGTGACCTTGACACCATCGAGAAATACATCGACGGCGGTCTGCGCTACGTGATCATTGGCACGGCAGCGGTCAAGAACCCCGGCTTCCTCAAAGATGCCTGCAGCGCCTTTGGCGGCCACATCATCGTGGGCCTGGACGCCAAGGACGGCAAGGTGGCCACCGACGGCTGGAGCAAGCTCACCGGCCACGAGGTGGTGGACCTGGCCAAGAAGTTCGAGGACTGGGGCGTCGAATCCATCATCTACACCGACATCGGCCGCGACGGCATGCTCTCGGGCATCAACATCGACGCCACGGTGAAACTGGCGCAGGCGCTTTCCATTCCGGTCATCGCCTCGGGCGGCCTGTCGAACATGGCCGACATCGAGCAGCTGTGCGCCGTGGAGCACGAAGGCGTCGAAGGCGTGATCTGCGGCCGTGCCATCTACAGCGGCGACCTCGATTTTGCTGCTGCCCAGGCACGGGCCGACGTGCTGGGCCATGCGGCCTGACCCTGCGGTTGCGACCCGCTGCCTGGAGTCCCTGCAGGGCCAGCCCTGCATCCGCCTGACCACCGCCCAGGGTGACAGCGCGCTGGTGGCCTTGCATGGCGCCCAGGTGTTGTCCTGGGTGGCAGGCGGACGTGAGCGCCTGTACCTGAGTCCGAAGGCCGTGTTCGATGGCCGATCGGCCATCCGTGGCGGCATTCCGCTGTGTTTTCCCCAGTTCAACCAGCGCGGGCCCCTGCCTAAACATGGCTTTGCGCGCAATCTGGGCTGGCGGCCCGCCCCTGCAAGCAAGGAGGGCGACAGGCAGTCATCCGTGTGCCTGGAGCTGACCGACAGCGACACCACACGCGCGTGGTGGCCTGCACGCTTTACCGCGCAGCTGACGGTGGTGCTGGGCGCGGGCAGCCTGCGCGTGCAGCTGGTGGTGCACAACACCGGCAATACGGACGACGGTGCCTGGGATTTCACCACCGCGTTGCATACCTACCTGCGCGTGGAGGATGTCGGGCGCGCCCGGCTCGGTGGGCTCGATGGCTGCGCGCGCTGGGATGCGCTGGCCGATGCGCGCGGCGTTCAGCAAGGCCCTGTCATGTTTTTGGGCGAATACGACCGCGTGTTCAGTGCGCCTGCTGGGGCCATCCACCTGCACGATGGTGCCCTCGGCCTGCAGATAACCCAGAGCGCCAGTCTCTCGAACACGGTGGTGTGGAACCCCGGGGGCGCCTTGTGCGCCCGACTGGCAGACCTCCCGACCGACGGCTACCGCTCCATGTTGTGTGTGGAAGCGGCCCAGATCGATCGCCCCACCACTCTGGCACCGGGGCAGCAGTGGCAGGGCTGGCAGGAACTCCGGGTGCTGCCGGCGCGGTGATGCCACCGCCGCATGGCGGCGTGGTGGTGTTGGGCGATGCGCGCGACCGGGCCATCGCTGCGGCTGCAGGTGCGCGTACGCCTCATAGCGGCCAGGACCAGACCCAGTCGAAGCGCACATCCAGCGGCAGCTGGTGGATCCGGTAGGCCGGTGGCAAGGGTTCGACGGGACGCAGGCGGGCCACGATGGAGGGCATGCGCGGCGTCAGCGGCGAGGTGCGCTCGGCAGGTGTGCGCTCGGCTTCTGCGACCACATCCACGACCTCGGCGCGGATGCGCCCGCCGTCCATGAAGCGCAGCGTGGCCAGGCGCCCCACCTGTGCATAGCGTGCCTGGTCGGGCGGCAGATAGGTGTGGACCATTGCGGGCGCTGGCCCCTGCAGCACCGCCACATCGGCACCCCTTTCCACCCATTCACCCAGGTGCGCGAACTGGCGCACCACCTGGGCATCGAAGGGGGCCTTGACGTCCGCATCGTCGGTTGCCGCTGCCATGCCCGGCAGTTGCCCGTCTGTGCCTGGCGGCACCGCAGGTGGTCTTGACTGCGCCCGTGCGAGCAAGTGTCTGTTTTCGCTGACATCGGCTTGTGCGCGATTGGCGTCGGCCCGGGCCTGTAGTTCCTGAAAACGTGCGTTGTCCAGCTCCTGGCGTGTTGCCGCGCCCTCCGCCCGCAGCGCTTGCATGGTGCGCACGCGTTCTTGCTGCAATGCCAGCTGGCTGTGCGCCAGGCGCAGGGCCTCGTCGAGGGTGGTCTGGCGGCTCGCAAACGTCTCGAGGGTGGTTTGCGAAGGGTCGCTTGCGGGCCTTGGTGTGGCTGCGGACGACGGTGTCCGCGTGGCGCCCGTTGTGGTGTCCAGGGCGATCACTGGCTGCCCGGCGCGCACCAGTGCGCCGATGTCGGCGATCTGCGTCACTCGCCCCGCCTCGCGCGCACGCACGACCACCTGCTCCGTGATGACCACGGCAGGGGCGGTTTCCCACCAGTACGCCACCATGAAACGGGTCAGCAGGTAACCTGGTGGCGTCAGCACCATGGCCAGCAGCAAATACCAGCGCCAGCGCGGCACCTTGCGCTTGGAGGCGGCGTAGCGAACGGAGAGACCGTTGGTTTCCTGGGCGGAGCCCGGCGGTTTATCAAACTGGATTTTCACGGGCGTGCCTTTTTGAATTCGTCCCACGACTGCACCACGATGCCGCTGAATCCGGGCAACGTCTCCAGCGCTTGCGACAACTGGTGCCAGCGGCGCAGGGCCTGGGTCTGGCCCAGAAGATAGTTGCTTTCATCCGGCGGCAAGCTGCGCTCGATGCTCTGCGCCACCGCCAGCCGCAGGCCTGGCGGGCCTTGCAGCAGGGGTCGGGCAATCTCGGCTGCGCGAACCGGGTTGCTGACATACACCATGGCAACCAGTTCCGTGACACCTGTGTCCTGGATGCGGCGGGCGAAGTCGGGGGCCTGCAATTCACGGTAATGGGTGGTCAGGGCCAGAGGCCAGTCGATGGCTGCACGTACGGCACGCAGTGTGTCCACCACGGCCTCGTCCCAGGATGGCTGTTGTGCGGGCGGTAACTGGCTGCGCTCCAGATCAAGGTGCAGTCCGTCAAAGGCCAGGTTGCGCAGCGGTGCGAGCAGATCGAGCAAGGCTTGGCGGCGCCCCGGGAGAACCCAGGTGGCCTCGCCGAGCAGCAGTTCCACGCGCAAGCCCTGCGCATGCGCTTGCGCAATCAGTTGCTCCAGCCGCTTTTGCCCGGCGGGTCGCGTCAGTGCCCGTAGCTGGGGCGCAGTGAATGAAATCAGGATGCGTTCGCTGCCCTTGGGCAAGGCTGTCATGCGGGCGGGGTGGTCCAGCAGGGCTTGGCCATTCCATACATACCAGCCAAGAGTTCTGGAGGCCGGGGTGGCCTGTGCGGCAGTGTCAATCGCGCGGGGCAAGGCGGTCAGCGCGAGCGAGGCGTCATCCTGGATGGCAGGGCTGGCGGGCCGCAGTCAGTTGCCACCAGTCCCACAAGCTCCAGTTGTGCCAGGTCGCGACGTTCTGCTCCATCGACGACCTGCACGGCTGCCAAGTACAGCTCATGTCGCGCGTTCAGCAGCGTGGCATAGCCATCGCCGTCAAATGCCTCCAGGCGCAGTGAGGCAATGCGCGAGGCCTCCTGGGCCGCCTGCAGCCTGTTTTGCAGAGCGGCCATTTCGTTTTGGCGCTGGCGCCATTGGATCTGCGCCTGTTCGACCAGGGCGTGGTATTCGCTGCGGCGAACATGCAGCAGACTTTCCAGCCGGGTGCGCTCGCTCTGGATCTGGCCCAAACTGGCATCGCGTTGGGCGCGCCATTGCAGGGGCATGGAGAAGTCCACCCCTACCGAGGTGTTGCGACCGTTCGGTCCGCCGATGTCGCGGGTAACGCCTTGTGCCACCGACACGCTCGCCTCCAGCCCTGTGCGCTGCAGGGTTGCGGCGATCTGGTCCCATGTGTGGAGTTCCAGCTGGGTCAGTGCAAGGGGAGGGTGCTGGTCGGCCCCCGCCCGCAGCGTGTCCGTGTTGAGACAAGATTCAGGCCAGATCATGGGCAGGGTCTGGATGGTGGGCTGGGGCAGATTGGTCAGGCGTGCCAGTTCACCGAGGTTCAGCGTTTGCTGTGCGCGCTGGTTGTCACTGCTCGCCTGCACCATGTCGAACAGACCCAGCAATTTCAGTTTTTCTGCCTCCAGCAACACGCCGGACGCCCGGCGGGATTCCAGTTGGGCCCGTGCCTGGGCACGCATACCCAGAAAGGCCTGCGCAATACCAACGCGCTGTGCGGTGCGCAAGTGCCGCGCATAGGCCCGTCGCACGGCCTGCACGGCTTCCTGTCGCGCCAGGCGCAGTCGCACCTGCCCTTGCGCCACCGCGAGTTCGGCCTCGCGCACGCTGCGCAACTGCGCATCGCGGCTCCCGAGCAGAGGCCAGCGCACACCAAGCTGGACGTTGAAGCGCTGGTAGTCGCGGCTGAGGGTGTCGGTCACGGCTTCGCGCGCGGTGCTGATACCGGTGCCACCAAAAATCCGTGCTCCCTGGCTGGCGCGGGCCGTGCTGTTGCGGTGCGCTGCCACGTCTTGTTCAGCTTGGGCCAGCTGGACCGACGGGGCTGCCACAAGCGCCAGGTTTTCCAGTTCGGCCAGGGAGGTGCCGGCATTGGGCAGGTCAGGGGTAGCGGACGCCATGGCGCCCGAGCACAGGAGTGCAAGCCAGAGCAGCAGGGCCAAATCCCCGAACGCGTTTCTCACGGATTGTTTCGCCATCTCAGAACTTGGTTTTGCGCAGCACCCACCAGGGAGCCATGGAGGAGTCAAGGTGCGATCGCGTGAAGATTTCCTGGAGGACGGAGAACGAGCAATGCACACGATTGACAAATGCGAACAGTGGAAAGAGCGGCAAAAAGGCCAGATAAACCGCGTCGTCCCCGGGGCGTTCCGACACCGCCACGAGATACAGCATGAAATAGAAAAGCAGCGATGCCAGATAGGCCAGATAGATGAACGCAAGCACGCCGAGCACCGCGCCGACGGGCAGCGTGAACAGCATCATGCCCGTGTATCCCACGATCATGAACGGCATGACAAGCTGCATCAGCAGCCCGTTGACGACCACGAAAAGAAAGTTGCGCCACCCCAGCAACCGCGGCCGCAGGTTGAAGCGGAACTTGCGGATGAAGATATAAAACATATCGCCGTCCCAGCGCAGTCGCTGGCGGAAGAAAACACGCCAGGTGTCGGGTGCATCGGTGTGCCCCACCGCATGCGGATCGAACACGATGCGCAGCTTGGAGTGGCGGCCAAAATACTGCTTGATGCGCGTGGTCATGTCCAGGTCTTCGGCCGTGCCGGCATCCCAGCCACCCAGGTTGCGTATGAACGCCGTGCGAAACACGCCGAAGGCACCGGAGATGTTGTTGACGAGATTGAACTCGGACAGGCCCGTTTTTCCGGCCGCTATGGAGACCAGGTATTCCAGCGCCTGCAGGCGCGTCACCAGGGATCGTTTGGCATTGCGCACGCGCAAATTGCCCGCGACACCGACGACTCCAGGGTCATCGAAGTGGCGCGTGGCGTTGCGCACCATGTCGTTGTCGAAAGAGGTGTCGCCGTCCAGGGCCATCACGATTTCGCCGGTGGCAATGGATAGCCCCGCGTTCAGCGACGATACGCGGCCTCCCCGCTGCCATTTGGGCAGGACCAGCAGTTGGCGCCGGGGCGTGTTGTGCAGCAGCGCGCGCGCATTGCGCGCGGCCTCCAGCGTGGGACGGTTCTGTATGGCGCCGTCGATGACGGCGATGATTTCGATGTGTCCCGGATACAGCTGCTGTGCCAGCGACTCAATGGTCTTGCGCACATCTTCGCCTTCCGAGTAGCAGGTAATCAGGCAGGAGACCCTGGGGTAGCGTTCCCGTTGCCGGTCAGGCCGAACTTCGCGCAGACCGTAGCGCGCCATGCCCGCTGTGACCAAAATGAAAAATGGCGCCTCCAGAAGCACCACAAACGGAAAAAATTTCAGTGCCAGTTCCACCAAGGTTTGCGAGCCTGAGCTGGCAAACAGCGTCTGGAATGAGAAAACCACCTGCTCCCACATGCGCTCAGACTCCGTCTTGCAGGCGGCTCATCCACTGTGCAGCGCCCTCTCCGGCACGCAGATCATCGGGCACCTGCAGGTGCCGGATGCGTGCCCGTAGGGGTGAAGCCTCGCCCCCTGAAGATTGCGCAGCCAGCGCTTTTTCGAGCCGCGCCGCCAATCCCTCCGGCGAGGAGAAAGGAAGCAGCAGCCACAGCCGCTCTTCCTGGGTGCGCGTGGTGATGTCCGACGTTCTCAGCAACTCGTGCAGGCGGCGCGCAAACTCATCCAGCATGAGGAAAACGCGTGCTGCGCCTTGTTGCTCGATCACTTCGGTCGCGTTCTGGAATTCCACCAGGATCAGTGCAAAGCGCATTTCCGGATGGCGCGCATGCGTGGCCAGTGTCCAGTCGAGCAGGCGTCTAAAGAATGGGGGATCCACATAGTTGGCGGTGTCCAGCGCCGCAAAAGACTCCTGAATTTGCCCTGCACGCAGGGCTGCGCGCCCTTGGGGGGCGAGCCGCAGCGTGGCAATTTCGCGCACATCCAGCTTGTCGGGGTCGGCTTTGGCGTTGCAGTCAAGGCAGCGCGCGATGACACTGGTTTCCATGAAAACGTGGTGGCAACTGCCGCACGCGTACTGTGTGAGAGGGCGGTCATAGTCCACGCCGATATGCCGCAGTGACGCGCTGCATTTCGGGCACACCAGGGCACCGTTGTCGTGGAAATCCCTTTCGGGCCCACCTGCCCACAGGAAAAACAATGCAGCGAAGCGGCTTTGCCGATGTGGATGCTGGAGCAATGCGGGCACACATCCAGATAGTGCAGGTGTGCACCGCCGCACGAGCGACAGTGGCGGGTGCGGTCAACCAGCAATGCAGGTTCGAGGAGCCGGCGGCGCGTGAGCGTGGCCAGGCAATCCGCAGCGTCTTCCCCCTCTCGGGCCAGCGCCTCCACCATCGGATAGCGGTACAGCTGGTGGCTGCTTCGGTCGCACACGGGCTGCAATTCGGCGTTGTCGCGCAGGTACAGGAAGAACAGTACGCGCTCATCGAAATACAGGCTGGCGGTATCCCGCCTGAGGCTGCGGCGCACCGCCAGGGAGCGTTCGCTGAAACTGAGCGCCTGGCTGTAGGTGCCGGTGGCGTCGGCCAGCGGGGGCACGGTGTTAGTACCGGCGGCCACTAGGACGGGGCGGTCCCACCAGGCGCTGGCGCGCACTTTTTCGGCCAGGTCGGCTTGTCCCTGTGGCGGCCACCCATCCAGGAAAAACCCCAGCGGAGTCACGTTGGCGGCCAGGAAGGCCTCCCAGGATGGCAATGTGACGGCGCCGACCTCGTCAGCGGCACGGAGTCCCGACGGACGCAGGATCACCATGCGTTCCTGTTCCGTAGGGGGGGGCGTGGATGTCAGGGGCGTGGCTGCCATGGCGTTGAAGTGCTGGATTCTGCAATCATGTGGGCTTGTCTTTTGCGGTGCCCGTGGACGGTGGCTCTGTGTTACACACCCCCACAATACACGGGGGTGCGGACCATGCTGGTTCCTGCTGGCGGTGCACTGCCCGTCAGGTTTTCGATGACGCGGTGGGCGATTGCCCGTTATCTTATCGAAGTGGGTTGATCGTTTTTTGTCGTTTTATGGGGAGTGGCGGTTCACATGATTCTTGTAACTGGCGGTGCTGGCTTCATCGGCTCGCACACCTGCATCGCGCTGGCCCAGGCGGGCATTCCGTATCTGATTCTGGACAATTTTGCCAACAGTCGCCGTTCGGTGCTGGAGCGGCTGGGGCGCATCACGGGCGCGCAGCCCCAATGCATCGAGGGCGATGTGCGTGATGAAGCTTTGCTTGCGCGCGTGTTCGCGCAGCACCCCATTGGCGGTGTGATCCACTTTGCCGCGCTCAAGGCGGTGGGGGAGTCGGTGCGCGAGCCTTTGCGGTATTACGACAACAATGTCTCCGGCACGGTGACACTGCTGCGTGCCATGCAGGCGGCGGGCGTGCGCACGCTGGTATTTTCTTCGTCTGCCACGGTGTATGGCGAGCCCGCGTCGGTGCCGATCCGCGAGGATTTCCCGTTGTCCGCCACCAACCCCTACGGCTGGAGCAAGCTCATGATGGAGCAGGTGCTGGCGGATGTGGATACGGCTGAGCCGGGGCAGTGGCGCATTGCGCGGTTGCGCTATTTCAACCCCGTGGGCGCACACGAGAGCGGGCTCATTGGCGAGGACCCTCAGGGTGAGCCGGGCAACCTGATGCCGTATGTGGCGCAGGTGGCGGCGGGGCAGCGCGCCGCCTTGAGCGTCTATGGCAACGACTACCCCACGCCCGACGGCACTGGCGTGCGCGACTACATCCATGTGTGCGACCTGGCCGATGGCCATGTGGCCGCCCTGCGCTACCTGCGAGAGCACACCGGGCTGCTCACCGTGAACCTGGGCACCGGCCAGCCGGTGTCGGTGCTGGAGATGGTGCGCGGCTTCCAGCAGGCCAGCGGACAGGCCGTGCCCTACCGAGTGGTGGCGCGGCGGCCGGGCGACGTTGCGCAGTGCTGGGCAGACCCGGCGCTGGCCGAGCGGCTGCTGGGCTGGCGCGCCCGCCACGGGGTGGACCGCATGTGCGCGGATGTCTGGCGCTGGCAAAACGGCGTGGCGCGCACGCTGGCGTGATGCACAGCGGCATTGGCGCTGCGCTGCGTGGTATCTTGTCGCCCCCAACCCGCCTTGCTGACAGAGTTTTCTTTCCATGCTTGCCAAACGCATCATTCCCTGCCTTGACGTGACCGGTGGTCGTGTCGTCAAGGGCGTCAATTTTGTCGAACTGCGCGATGCAGGCGACCCGGTCGAGATCGCCGCGCGCTACAACGCCCAGGGCGCTGACGAACTCACCTTTCTGGACATCACCGCCACCAGCGACGGGCGCGACCTGATCCTGCACATCATCGAGGCGGTGGCCAGCCAGGTGTTCATTCCGCTCACTGTGGGCGGTGGTGTGCGCACGGTCGAAGACGTGCGCCGGCTGCTCAACGCGGGGGCCGACAAGACCAGCTTTAATTCGGCCGCCATTGCCAACCCTGACGTGATCAGCGCCGCGTCCGCCAAATACGGCGCGCAGTGCATCGTGGTGGCCATCGATGCCAAACGCCGCTCCGAAGAGGATGCGCGGCGCACAGGGGCCGATGGCCGGGCCGTGGGCCCCGGCTGGGATGTGTACAGCCATGGCGGGCGCAAGAACACCGGCCTCGATGCCGTGGCATGGGCGACCGAGATGGCGCGGCGCGGCGCGGGCGAAATTTTGTTGACCAGCATGGACCGCGATGGCACCAAGGCGGGCTTCGACCTGGCCCTCACGCGCGCCGTGAGTGACGCCGTGAGCGTGCCCGTGATCGCCTCGGGCGGCGTGGGCAACCTCGACCATCTGGCCGACGGCATCCAGATCGGAGGCGCCGATGCCGTGCTGGCCGCCAGCATCTTCCATTACGGCGAATTCACGGTGGGGCAGGCCAAGCAGCACATGGCCGAACGCGGGATTCCGGTGCGGTTGTAACCGTCAATTGCTCATTATTCGATAGCTATTGGCGCTTTATGTGTAAGCGCTAGAGCGGTATAAGGCTTCAAATGTCCAGGGCGGGGCCCTGCGCCGCCACCCAAATCACCGAGAATCCCTCCATGAACTGGCTTAACGAAGTGAAATGGGATGCGCAGGGCCTCGTGCCCGTGATTGCGCAAGAGCAGGGTACGGGCGACGTGCTGATGTTTGCCTGGATGAACCGCGAAGCCCTGGCAAAGACGGCAGAACTCGGTCGCGCCGTGTACTTCAGCCGCTCGCGCAAGAAGCTGTGGTTCAAGGGGGAGGAATCGGGCCATGTGCAGACGGTGCACGAGATTCGCCTCGATTGCGACAACGACGTGGTGCTCCTCAAGGTCACCCAGCGGGGCCACGAGCCCGGCATTGCCTGCCACACGGGCCGGCACAGCTGCTTTTTCAGCGTGCTCAAGGACGGTGCCTGGCAATCGGTCGATCCGGTCTTGAAAGACCCAGAATCCATCTACAAATAAGACCATGAGTTCCAACGATTCCCTGGCACCATCCTCGCAGGACGCATTGGCGCGCCTTGCCGCCGTCATTGAAAGCCGAAAGCCCGCGCACGGAGGCGACCCCGACAAGAGCTATGTGGCGCGCCTGCTGCACAAGGGGCCCGACGCGTTCTTGAAGAAGATCGGCGAAGAGGCCACCGAGGTGGTCATGGCCGCCAAGGATGTGGACCACGGCGCCGACAAGGCCAAAATTGTGTACGAGGTGGCCGACCTGTGGTTTCACACCATGATCGCGCTGGCCCACTATGGCCTCACGCCTGCCCAGGTGCTGGCCGAACTCGAACGCCGTGAAGGCACCAGCGGCATCGAGGAAAAAGCCTTGCGCAAGGCCGTTGCGCGTGCTGCCCAGGAAGAATCCCCATGAACGACATCATCGATGTGCAGACCAACGACGAAAAGGCCGAGGGCCTGAAAGCCTGGGGCTGGGTCAGCTATGTGCTGCACCTCATCGTGGCGGTGGGCGCGGTCATTCCGGGCGCGCAGCCAGGCGCTGCGCTGCTCATCATCGCGCTGATCATCGACCTGGTGAAGCAGGGCGAAGGCGCGGGCACCTGGCAGGCCAGCCACTTTTCGTGGCGCATCCGCACCGTGATCTGGGCAGGCGTGCTGTACATCATTACGGCGCCGCTGTGGCTGCTGTTCTTATTCCCCGGCTGGGTGGCCTGGGGGCTGATCTCCATCTGGTTCCTGTACCGCATCGTGCGCGGCATGGTCACCATGAACAAGAGCCAGGCCATCGATGCCTGAGGGTGACACGCTGGCCCCCATCAACCTGGCGCTGCAGGGCGGCGGATCGCACGGCGCGCTGACCTGGGGCGTGCTGGATGCGCTGCTGGAAGACGGGCGCCTGTTGATTGACGGCATCAGCGGCACCAGCGCCGGGGCCATGAACGCCGTGGTGGTGGCGCACGGTTTTGCGCAGGCAGCGCAGCAGCACAAAGATCCGAAAGAAGCCCACGCTGCAGGCTGCGAGCTGGCCCGCGCCGGGCTGACGCGGCTGTGGGAAGGCGTGGGAACGCTGGGCAGCCTGATGTGGGGCACGCCGCTGGCGGCCGCCCATCCGCTGCTGGGCATGATGAACCGGTGGTTCTCGCCCTACCAGACCAATCCGCTGGATATCAACCCGCTGCGCCGTCTGCTGGAGCGCGAGGTGGATTTCGAACTGCTGTGCGCCGCCAAAGGCGCCTGGGGGCCGAAGGTTTTTGTGTGCGCCACCAATGTGCGCACCGGGCGCGGCGAGATTTTTTCGGGTGCACGGCTCAGCGCCGATGCGGTGATGGCGTCGGCCTGCCTGCCGCTGCTGTTCAAGGCCGTGGAAATCGAGGGAGAGCGGTATTGGGATGGCGGCTATTCCGGCAATCCTGCGCTGCATCCGCTGCTCTACCAGACCGAAACCTCCGACATCCTGCTGGTGCAGATCAACCCCACCGAGCACCATGCGCTGCCCGACACGGCGCCTGAAATCATCGAGCGCATGAATGAGGTCACCTTCAATGCCAGCCTGCTGGCCGAATTGCGCGCCATCGAGTTTGTGCGGCGCCTGCTGGCCGAGGGCAAGCTGGACGCGCGCCGCTACAAGAACGTGCGCATGCACCGCATTGACGGCGGCGCGGCGCTGGCCCCCTTTGGTGCGGACAGCAAGTCGCGCGCGGACATGTCTTTTGTGCGCAAGCTGTTCGAGCTGGGGCGCACAGAGGGCCAGAACTGGCTGAAAGCACACCACCGGGACGTGGGCGTGCGGCCATCCCTGAATATCGCCGACAATGTGTAACTGTCAGTGCGCCCTTGGGCACTGAGCCAGCCTTCTTTTTTCACCATGCACGATCCGAACTGCCTTTTCTGCAAAATCATCGCAGGCCAGATTCCTTCGAGGAAGGTCTATGAAGACGAGGAAATCTTCGCCTTCCATGACATCCACCCGTGGGCGCCCGTGCACTTTCTGATGGTGCCCAAGCTGCATATTCCCTCGATGGCCCAGGTGGCGCCCGAGCACGCAGGCCTGCTGGGCCGTATGCTGGCTCTGGCACCGCGCCTGGCGCTGGAGCAGGGCTGCAACCCCTATCCGGAGGGCGGCTATCGCATAGTGGTGAACACGGGGCTTGAAGGCGGGCAGGAAATCCACCATCTGCATATGCATGTGATCGGCGGTCCCCGTCCCTGGCTCAAGGGCTGAACGCGCTGGTCGCTGGTGGCTGTGAAGGGACTTTGAACTCCTGTCACGGCCCCCGTCTAAAATGATTCCAATTCGTTAGGAGATATTCCATGGGCTCTTTTTCCATCTGGCACTGGCTGATCGTGCTGCTGATCGTCGTGATGGTGTTCGGCACCAAGAAACTCAAGAACATGGGTTCCGACCTGGGGGGCGCCGTGAAGGGCTTCAAGGACGGCATGAAGGACGGCTCCTCGCCCGACACCAACGCCGCGACGCCTCCTGCCGGTCAGGTGGCCAACCAGGCCGCCGCCGACAAGACCACCATCGATGTTGAAGCCAAGCAAAAGAGCTGAGCCCGGGTGCTGGCGCTTCCATGATTGATATTGGCCTGTCCAAGATGGCGCTGATCGGCGTGGTGGCACTCATTGTCATCGGGCCCGAGAAGCTGCCCCGCGTTGCTCGCACGGTGGGCGCCTTGCTGGGCAAGGCGCAGCGCTACGTGGCCGACGTGAAGTCCGAGGTGAACCGTTCCATGGAGCTCGACGAGCTCAAAAAGATGAAGGACACGGTCGAAAACGCGGCGCGGGATGTGGAGCAATCCATCCAGACCAGCGCCAGCGAGTTCGAAAAGGACCTGGCCCAGGCCAGCGGCATGGCCAGTGCCGAATTGCAAGAGCCGTTCACCGTGGTGCCCGCCTACAGGCATCCGGGCAAGAACTGGCGCCTGAAAAAGGGCGCCATGCCCCAGTGGTACAAGGCGCGTAGCGGCGTGCGTACCAAGGCCCTGTCGGGCGCGGCGCGCGTTGCGCGCTACCGGCCACAGAAATTCCATTGATGCTGCGCCCTGCCGCGCAGCGGGGGCGTTGCTGACGCCCGCGAAACTCCAACATGTCCGAAACCCCCTCCAAAGACGACGAACTGGCCGGCACCGAGCAGCCGTTTGTGCAGCACCTCATGGAGCTGCGCGACCGTCTGGTCAAGGCCATGATCGCCATCGGTGTGGCGGCTGCGCTGCTGTTTTTCTTTCCCGGCCCTGGCGCGCTCTACGACTTTCTGGCAGCGCCGCTGGTGGCGCATCTGCCCAAGGGTGCCACGCTGATCGCGACATCGGTCATCTCGCCGTTTATGGTGCCGCTCAAGATTTTGCTGATGTCGGCCTTCTTGCTGGCGCTGCCACTGGTGCTGTGGCAGGTCTGGGCCTTTGTGGCGCCGGGGCTCTATTCGCACGAGAAAAAGCTGGTGCTGCCTTTGGTGGTTTCGAGCACGGTGCTGTTCTTCATCGGGGTGGCTTTTTGCTACTTTTTTGTGTTTGGGCAGGTGTTCAGCTTCATTCAGGGCTTTGCGCCCAAGAGCATCACGGCGGCGCCAGACATCGAGGCCTACCTCAGCTTCGTGCTGACCATGTTCCTGGCGTTTGGCCTGGCATTTGAGGTGCCGATCGCGGTGGTCGTGCTGGCCCGCATGAACATCGTGAGCGTGGAAAAACTCAAGAGCTTTCGGGGTTATTTCATCGTGATCGCATTCATCATTGCGGCCGTGGTCACGCCCCCGGATGTGGTGTCCCAGCTGGCACTGGCCATTCCGATGTGCCTGCTGTACGAAGTGGGTATTTGGGCGGCACAGATCTTTATCAAGCACACCAAGGCGCCCGAGGACACCGAAGAAGCGGCTTCCTCATCCTCCTGATCGCCCGACGAGCCACACAGGCTGAGGCTGAAATAAAAATAGCTTCCAGCGCTTACCTATCAAGCGCTGGAAGCTATTTTTTCAGGAGCGCCAGACCGCTCTCTTTTTTCTTGTTAGCGCTTCACGCTACGCTGCGGCTTGGGGCGCATGCCAGGGGTGACCTTCAGGTCCACCATGGTGTCGCCGCGCTGCACGGCAAAGGGCGTGGCGGTGCCGGGCTTGAGCGCTGCAACGGCCGTGAGCAATTGCGAGACGTTGCCCACGGCCTTGCCGTCAACCCGCAGGATCACGTCGCCGGGGCGCATGCCGGCCTGGGCGGCCGGGCCATCTTGCAGCACGCCGGTGATGATCACGCCCTCTGTGGCTTTCACGCCAAAGGTTTCGGCCAGCTCGGGCGAGAGCTCGTTGGGCTCCACACCAATCCAGCCGCGGGTGACCTGGCCGTCCTTGACGATGCCGTCGAGCACCAGCCGGGCGGTGGACACCGGAATGGCAAAGCCGATGCCCATGCTGCCGCCAGAGCGCGAATAGATCGCCGTGTTGATGCCCAGCAGGTTGCCGTTCACGTCCACCAATGCGCCCCCCGAGTTGCCGGGGTTGATGGCTGCGTCGGTCTGGATGAAATTCTCGAAGGTGTTGATACCGAGCTGGCTGCGGCCCAGCGCGCTGATGATGCCGCTGGTCACGGTCTGGCCCACGCCAAAAGGGTTGCCGATGGCCAGCACCCGGTCGCCCACGGCGGCCTGGTCGGAGTTACCCAGCACGATCACGGGCAACTTGTCGAGTTCGACCTTGAGGATGGCCAGATCGGTGTCGGGGTCGGTGCCGATCACCGTGGCGCGGGCACGGCGGCTGTCGGTCAGCGTGACCTCGATCTCGTCGGCGCCTTCCACCACATGGTTATTGGTCAGGATGTAGCCGTCGGGGCTGATGATCACCCCGCTGCCCAGCCCGGCCTGGGACTGGCTGCCCTGGTCGCCAAAGAAAAACTGGAACCAGGGATCGTTGCTGCGCGGATGCCGCACTTCCTTGCTGGTGTTGATGCTGACCACGGCGGGGGCGGCCTTGCGGGCCGCGCTGCTCAGGCTTCCCGGTTCCGGTTGCGCCGAGGCCGTGGCGGGCGCTTCGATCAGGGCAATGCCCGCGCCTGAACGCATGGCGCCGTGCCGGATCCAGTCGGGCTGCAGCGTGGCGACAACGAAATAGGCCGCAACCAACACGGTGACGGACTGGGAGAAGAGGAGCCAAATGCGCTTCATGGTGTTTGGAGGGACTCAGGGAGGGGGCTCGAAAAGGCAAATCCGCCGTGGGGCGGGCTGGCAATGATTGTCGCTGAACGGCCAGTCCCCCTCCATGAGCAGGTGCTTCAAGTTATGTGGACGGTCGCCCGTTTTGCCAGAGCGGTAGCTGTGAAATTTTTTTCACCCGTGCGACCGGTTTCCTCATTTCGCGCATGGTGTAAACCCTGTAGGGCGAGCGCAATCGATGCCGACAATGAAATTGCAACAGTAGATTGCATCAACATTACGGAGACATTCATGACGCAAAGCAACACACCGCGCCGTCGCAGCCTGCTCAAGGGCGCAGCCGTCGCAGCGGGCGCCCTGAGCGCCCCCATGGTCGCCACGGCGCAGACAACCAGCCTGCGCTTTCAGAGCACCTGGCCTGCCAAGGACATCTTTCACGAATACGCACAGGATTTCGCCAAGAAGGTCAACGACATGGCCGGCGGCCGCCTCAAGATCGAGGTGCTGCCTGCCGGTGCGGTGGTGCCTGCGTTTCAGTTGCTTGAAGCCGTTGGCAAGGGCACGCTCGATGGTGGCCATGGCGTGGTGGCGTACCACTACGGCAAGAACTCTGCCCTGGCGTTGTGGGGCTCGGGCCCGGCGTTTGGCATGGACCCCAACATGGTGCTGGCCTGGCACAACTACGGCGGCGGCAAGGCGCTGCTCGAAGAGATCTACAAGAGCCTGAACCTGGATGTGGTGTCCTATCTGTATGGCCCCATGCCCTCTCAGCCGCTCGGCTGGTTCAAGAAGCCCATCGCCAAGGTCGAGGACATGAAGGGCGTGAAGTTCCGCACCGTGGGCCTGGCAGTGGACATGTACACCGAAATGGGCGCCGCCGTGAACCCTCTGCCCGGCGGCGAAATCGTGCCTGCACTCGACCGTGGGCTGATCGACGGTGCCGAGTTCAACAACGCGTCGTCTGATCGCGTCCTGGGCTTCCCCGATGTGGTCAAGAACTGCATGTTGCAAAGCTTCCACCAAAGCGGCGAGCAGTTTGAAATCCTGTTCAACAAGGGCAAGCTCAACGCGCTGCCTGCAGAGCTCAAGGCCATCGTCGATTACGCCGTGCAGGCCGCCAGTGCCGACATGAGCTGGAAGGCCATCGAGCGCAATTCCAGGGACTACGAAGAGCTCAAGAAGCAGGGCGTCAAGTTCTACAAGACCCCCGATGCCATCCTGCGTGCGCAGCTCGCAGCGTGGGACAAGATCATCACCAAGAAGGGCGATGAGAACCCGTTGTTCAAGAAGATCCTGGAGTCGCAAAAGGCCTTTGCTCAGCGCGCCGGCCAGTGGCAGGGCGACTACATGGTCGATTTCAAGATGGCCTACAACCATTACTTCGGCAAAGGGGCCAAGAAAGCTTGATTCACGCCAGTGAACCAGGGGCGCCTACAGGCGGTGGCCTACAGGCGCCCTTTTTCTGTCCGAGATAGGTAAGCCATGCAAAAACTATTACTCACCGTTGACCGGCTTTCGACCTGGTTCGGCAAGGCCTGTGCCTGGAGTGTGGTCGGCCTCACGCTGCTGATCACCTGGGAGGTCTTCTCCCGCTATGTTCTCAACAAGCCGCATGCCTGGGTGCTCGATGCCCAGATCATGCTGTACGGCCTGTTGTTCATGACCGCAGGCGCCTACACGCTGGCCAAGAGCGGCCATGTGCGCGGCGACGTGCTTTATGGCTTCTTTGCGCCACGTACGCAGGCCTGGATTGATCTGATCCTGTATATCGTGTTTTTCCTGCCCGGCATCATCGCGCTGACCTATGCGGGGTGGTTTTTCTTCCAGGACTCGCTGGCCATGCGCGAGCAGACCTTCAATGCCGACCCGCTGCCGGTGTACCCCTTCAAGTTTGTGGTGCCCCTGGCCGGCGCCTTCCTGCTGCTGCAGGGCATCGTGGAAATCATCCGTTGCGTGATCTGCATCCAGACCGGGGCGTGGCCCAGGCGTGAGGACGACGTCGAGGAAGTGGACGTGGACAAGCTCAAGCAAATGGTGAATGTGAAAGACGCCGACATCGAAGCGCTGGACCGCCTTGTCGTGCAGAAAGGCGGCCACTGATGAAAATCCGCAAGGAACTTTATTTCGGCTTCACGCTGATGGCGCTGATCATCGTCGCGGCCCTCGCGATGGTGTTCAGCGTGGACAAGATGACCAATGGCCACTATGGCCTGCTCATGCTGTCGCTGGTGGTCGTGGCCATCATGCTGGGCTTTCCGACGGCCTTCACCCTCATGGGGATGGGCATGCTGTTCGCCTTCTTTGCCTACCACTCGGGGGGGCAGACGGCGGCCGGGGCGCTCAAGCAGACGCTGGACCTGATGGTGCAGCGCGCGTTCTCGGTCATGGGCAACGATGTGCTGATCTCGATTCCACTGTTCGTTTTCATGGGTTACCTCGTCGAGCGCGCCAACCTGATCGACAAGCTGTTTCGCAGCCTGCACCTGGCGCTGGCCCGGGTGCCGGGATCGCTGGGTGTGGCCACGCTGGTGACCTGCGCGGTGTTTGCCACCGCCACCGGTATCGTGGGCGCCGTGGTCACGCTGATGGGCCTGCTCGCGCTGCCGCAGATGCTGCGGGCGGGCTATGACGTGCGGCTGTCAGCAGGCGTCATCACGGCAGGCGGTTGCCTGGGCATCCTGATTCCGCCCTCGGTGCTGCTTATCGTGTACGGCGCCACCGCCGGTGTGTCGGTGGTGCAGCTGTATGCGGGGCCTTCTTCCCCGGCATCATGCTGGCAGGCCTGTACATCGTGTACGTGATCGTGATGGCCAAGCTCAAGCCCGACTGGGCGCCGCCGCTCACGGCCGCGCAGCGCGCCGTACCTTTGCCCGCGGGCCTGATGGCCATCGGCGCCACATCGGATGGCTGGGCCCCGGGCAGCCTGATCAGCGCCTTGAAGGGCCGGCGCAACCAGAGTGTTTCCAGCGGCTATCTGCTCGGCCAGCTCGGCATTGCGCTGCTGCCGGCCATCCTGTTCGCGTTGGTTGCCGTGGCCAGCTACCAGAGCGCTACGCGCGTGGTGGTGGAAGAGTCTTACACCGAGTTGCAGGCCATGGGAGCGGGCTCGAATCAAGACACCTCCTCGGGTGGAGGCCTGGCTGAACCCGAGGGCTCGGGCCTGGCCGCACCACCCAGTGCCGACGCGGCGGCCGAGCCGCCGGGTGCGGGTGCGGTGGAGGAGCCGCCGGGGCGGAGCCCGCCGGCCAGGAGCGCGCTGCAGGTGCCGTGGCCGAGCCCCCGCCGCCGTGGCCGCAGCCGCTGGTGGTGGCACGGATGCGCCCGCTGCCACCACCAAGCCCGCGTCCACTGGTTTCTGGATCGGTCTGGGGGTCGGTGCGCTGGCGCTGGCGGCGTTCTACGCCATCCTGAGCTACGCACGACTGGAAGTCTTCAAGATGCTGCTGTCGAGTTTCTTCCCGCTGCTGGTGCTGATCCTGGCGGTGCTCGGCTCTATCGTGTTTGGCCTGGCCACGCCGACCGAGGCCGCCGCCGTGGGCGCGTTTGGCGGCTTTGTGCTGGCGGCCGCGTACCGGCAGCTCACCTTCGGTGTGGTCAAGGAGTCGGTGTTCCTCACCGCCAAGACCAGCGCCATGGTGTGCTGGCTGTTCGTCGGCTCGGCCATCTTTTCGGCGGCCTTTGCGCTGCTGGGCGGGCAAGAGCTGGTCGAGCAGTGGGTGCTGGGCATGAACCTCACCAAGACCCAGTTCCTGGTGCTGTCGCAGGTCATCATCTTCATCCTGGGCTGGCCCCTGGAGTGGACCGAAATCATCGTCATCTTCATGCCCATCTTCATCCCGCTGCTCGACAACTTCGGCGTGGACCCGCTGTTCTTTGGCTTGCTGGTGGCGCTGAACCTGCAAACCGCGTTCTTGAGCCCCCCCGTGGCCATGAGCGCGTTCTATCTGAAGGGCGTGGCACCCAAGCATGTCACGCTCAACCAGATCTTTGCGGGCATGTTGCCGTTCATGGGCATCCAGGTGCTGGCCATCGTGCTGCTGTACATGTTCCCCGGCATCGGCCTGTGGCTGCCCCAGGTGCTGTACAAGTAAGCCTGCGGTTGATGCTGCGCGGCACGTCAACCTGAAAGCCGCGCACCCATGGCCCAAGGCGCCCCTGCGGCGCCTTGGGCTTTTGGGTACGGGATTGCTCCCGCGCTTGTTCACAATAGCGGCATGAGCACCGCCGACAGCAACCACACCACGACCACCACCCGCCAGGTCCTTGCGCAAACATTCGATGCACTGCTGCATCCCGAACGTTTCAAGGACTACGGCCCCAATGGCCTGCAGGTCGAAGGCAAGACCGACATCGCCTGCATCGTGAGCGGCGTGACGGCCAGCCGGGCGCTGATCGAAGCCGCCATTGCCCGCCGGGCCGACGCCATTTTTGTGCACCACGGCCTGTTCTGGCGCGGCCAGGATGGCCGCATTACCGGCTGGATGCGCGAGCGCCTGCGCCTGCTGCTGGCGCATGACATCAACCTGTTTGCATATCACTTGCCGCTCGATGCGCACCCCGACGTGGGCAACAACGCGCAGCTGGGGCGGGTGCTGGGCTGGACGGCCGACCAGCGCTTTGGCGAGCAGGACCTGGGCTTTGCCGGGCCGGCCATGTTCGATGATGCGCAGGCACTGGCCGACCATGTGGCCCAGCGCCTGGGCCGCCGCGTGACGCTGGTGCAGCCGGCGGCGCAACGGCGCATCGGGCGCGTGGCCTGGTGCACGGGCGGGGCGCAGGGCTACTTCGAATCGGCCATTGCAGCCGGGGCCGATGCGTTCATCACCGGCGAAATTTCCGAGCCCCAGGTCCACCTGGCCAGGGAAATGGGCGTGGCCTTCATCGCTGCCGGGCACCATGCCACCGAGCGCTATGGCGCCCCCGCCGCTGCCGCGCTGGTTGCGCAGCAACTGGGTGTGGAGCACCATTTCATCGAGATTGACAATCCAGCGTGAGTGGTGCAGTTTGCGTTGCTCATTTTTGCTATTTATTTAATAGCTGATTGCGCTTTATATATAAGCGCTGCCGGCTGATTTGACTAAAAATCCACCATGCAAGCCATCGCCATCACCCAAGGTGACCCCGCCGGTATCGGCCCCGAGATTGTGGCCAAGGCCTTTCGTGACGCACCCGAGGTGCTGCGCGGCTGCTTTGCCGTGGGCGAGCTGGCAACCCTGCGCCGTGCCGCGCAGTGCATCGTGCGCCCCGGCGTGCCGGAGCTGCCGGTGGCGCTGATCGCATCGCCCGATGACGCGTGGCAGGTGCCGCCGCGCTGCATGCCGGTGCTGTCACTGCCGGGTTTGCCTGCGCCCGTGCCGTGGGGGCAGGTGAGTGCCGCGGCCGGCCGTGCAGCAGCCGACTGCGTGGTGTGGGCAGCGCGCGCCGCCCTGCAGGGCCGCATTGCCGCCCTGGTCACGGCACCGCTGCACAAGGAGGCGCTGTCAGCCGCCGGGGTAACTTTTCCGGGTCACACCGAACTGCTGCAGGCCGAGGCGGCGGCCCACCGGGGCGTGCCGCTGGTTGCCATGCCCGTGCGCATGATGCTGGCCAGCGACGAATTGCGCACGGTGCTGGTCAGCATTCATCTTTCGCTGCGCGACGCCATTGCCGCTGTGACGCGGGACAACGTCTTGCAGACGCTGCAGATCACCCATGCCGCGCTGCTGCGAAGCCTGGGGCGCGTGCCCTGCATGGCCGTGGCAGGCCTCAATCCGCACGCCGGCGAAGGGGGCTTGTTTGGCCGTGAGGAAATCGACAGCATCGCACCCGCCATTGCCGATGCGCGCGCGCTGGGCATGGATGTGCACGGTCCGTTGGCGCCCGACACGGTGTTCATGCGCGCGCGCCACACATCGCAGCGTGCCGGGGAGTTCGACGTGGTGCTGGCCATGTACCACGACCAGGGATTGATCCCCGTGAAATACCTGGGGGTAGACAAAGGCGTGAACGTGACACTGGGCCTGCCGCTGGTGCGCACCAGCCCCGACCACGGCACCGCTTTTGACATTGCCGGCCAGGGAATTGCCGACGCGGCAAGCCTGGTGGAGGCGGTGCGCGTTGCGCGCCAGATGGCCCAATAAAAAACGCCCTCTGCAAATGCAGAGGGCGCAGGAAGTGGTGAAGCGGCAGTGGCGCCACACACCAAAAGCGCTCAGCGCTTGAGGCTGTCGCGGATCTCGCGCAGCAGCACGATGTCCTCGGCGGGTGCGGCCGGCGCTTCGGGCGCCGCGGGGGCTTCGCGCTTGAGGCGATTGATCTGCTTGACCATCATGAAGATGATGAACGCAAGGATCAGGAAGTTCACCGCCACGGTGATGAAGTTGCCATAGGCAAACACCGGCACACCGGCCTTTTTGATCGCATCCAGCGTCTGCGCCGTGCCCGCCGGCACCTCGCCCAGGGCGACAAACATGTTGGAAAAATCGAGCTTGCCGAACACCAGACCCACCACGGGCAAGATCAGGTCGGAAACCACCGAGTCGACAATCTTGCCGAAAGCGCCGCCGATGATCACGCCGACGGCCAGGTCAATCACGTTGCCCTTGATCGCGAACTCGCGGAACTCTTGCATCATGGTCATGGGTATTTCTCGATTAGTTGCGGATGCGCAAGTATTGCCGAGTTCGCAGAGCTGTCAAGGCGGGCCTGTACATTGAATTACCCATTTTCACTCCGCTACAATTCGCAGTTGACCCCAATCTAGCGATGTTCATCGAGGATCCCCATGAGTGACACTCCAATCGACTCCAGCAAGCGGACGTGGATCATCACGTCGGCCTGCGCTGGTGCGGTGGGCGGCGTGGCAGCTGCCGTACCTTTCGTGAGTTCTTTCCAGCCCTCCGAGCGAGCCAAGGCTGCAGGCGCAGCCGTCGAGGTGGATATCTCTGCGCTCAAGCCCGGGGAAAAAATCACTGTGGAGTGGCGCGGCAAGCCTGTGTGGATTCTCAAGCGCACGCCCGAGCAGCTCGAATCCCTGGCGCAGACCGAGCCCCAGGTGGCCGATCCCAAATCGGATCGCAAGGCTTACCCCATTCCTGAGTACGCCAAGAACCAGCACCGCTCGATCAAGCCCGAAGTGTTTGTCGGCGTCGGCATCTGCACCCACCTGGGTTGCTCTCCCGGGGACAGGTTCCAGACCGGTCCTCAGCCGTCGTTGCCGGATGACTGGCATGGTGGCTTCCTATGTGCCTGCCATGGTTCCACGTTTGATGTGGCCGGACGGGTCTTCAAGAACAAGCCAGCGCCCGACAACCTCGAGGTGCCTCCGCACATGTATCTCTCCGATACACGTCTGATCATCGGCGAAGACAAGAAGGCCTGAAGGAGCACTACATGGCCCACGAATTCAAAGAAATCTCTCCCAACGCCTCGGCCGGTGCCAAGGTCACGAACTGGTTCGAAAACCGTTTCCCCACGGCGTTCGATGCCTACCGCGTGCATATGTCGGAGTACTACGCTCCGAAGAACTTCAACTTCTGGTACGTTTTTGGTTCGCTGGCCCTCGTGGTGCTGGTGATCCAGATCGTCACCGGCATTTTTCTGGTGATGCACTACAAGCCGGATGCGGCGCTGGCGTTCGCGTCGGTCGAGTACATCATGCGTGATGTGCCTTGGGGTTGGCTGATCCGCTACATGCACTCCACAGGCGCTTCCGCCTTCTTTATTGTGGTGTACCTGCACATGTTCCGCGGCCTGATTTATGGCAGCTACCGCAAGCCGCGTGAGCTGGTCTGGATCTTCGGCTGTGCGATTTTCCTGGCGCTCATGGCCGAAGCTTTCATGGGCTACCTGCTGCCTTGGGGCCAGATGTCCTACTGGGGCGCCCAGGTGATCGTGAACCTGTTTGCCGCCATTCCTTTCATCGGTCCTGACCTGGCGCTGCTGATTCGTGGCGACTTCGTGGTGGGCGACGCCACGCTGAACCGCTTCTTCAGCTTCCACGTGATCGCTGTGCCGCTGGTGCTGCTGGGTCTGGTGGTAGCCCACTTGCTGGCCTTGCACGACGTGGGTTCCAACAACCCCGATGGTGTGGAAATCAAGGCACCCAACGCGCCCAAGGATGCCAATGGCAAGCCGCTCGATGGTGTACCTTTCCACCCTTACTACACGGTGCATGACATCTTTGCGCTGAGCATGTTCCTCATGGCGTTTACTGCGGTGGTGTTTTTCGCGCCGGAATTCGGAGGCTACTTCCTGGAGTACAACAACTTCATCCCGGCCGACCCGCTGGTAACGCCGCTGCACATCGCCCCGGTCTGGTATTTCACGCCGTTTTACTCCATGCTGCGTGCCATCACCAGCGAGATGATGTATGCACTGATTGCCTGCGTGCTGCTGGGTGCCGTTCTCGGCGTGGTCAAGGCCCGTCTGCCAGGTTTCCTCAAGGGTGGCATTGTCATTGCCGCAGCGGTGGCGGTCTTGCTCATGCTGTCGATCGACGCCAAGTTCTGGGGTGTAGTGGTGATGGGTGGTGCCGTGATCATCCTGTTCTTCCTGCCATGGCTTGACAACTGTGCGGTGAAGTCCATCCGCTATCGTCCGAGCTGGCACAAGTACCTGTATGGCATCTTCGTGATCAACTTCCTGATTCTGGGTTACCTGGGTGTGCAGCCGCCGTCTCCTGTGGGTGAGCGCGTTTCTCAGGTTGGCACCTTGTTCTATTTCGGTTTCTTCCTGCTGATGCCCTGGTGGAGCCGTGTGGGCGTCACCAAGCCAGTGCCTGACCGTGTCAACTTCACTGCGCATTGAGCCCTGGAGATAACAACAATGAAGAAACTCATCCTCACGTTGGTGGCCGCGCTGGGCCTGGCGGCCGGTGCCGTGCATGCCGCCGGTGCCAACACCATTGCCTGGGACAAGGCCCCCAACAAGACCAACGACCTGGCCTCGCTGCAAAACGGCGCCAAGGTGTTTGTGAACTACTGCCTGAGCTGCCATTCCGCCGCGTTCATGCGTTTCAATCGCCTGCGCGATATCGGCCTGACGGAGCAACAGATTAAGGACAACCTCCTTTTCACCACTGAAAAGGTGGGTGAAACCATGAAGGCCTCCATTGATCCGAGGCAGGCCAAGGAATGGTTCGGTGCCAACCCGCCCGATTTGACCGTGATCGCCCGCTCGCGCGCAGGCCACGGTGGCACGGGTGCGGACTACCTGTACACGTTCCTGCGCACGTTCTACCGCGACGAAGCCAAGGCCACGGGCTGGAACAACCTGTTGTTCCAGAACGTTGGCATGCCCCATGTGCTGTGGGAGCTGCAAGGTGATCGCCGTCCGATTTTCGAAGCGCATGAAAGCCACGGTCAAACCACTCAGGTGTTCAAGGGCTGGCAGCAAGTTGCCCCTGGTACCATGACGCCCCTGCAGTTCGATCAAACCATTGGCGACCTTGTGAATTACCTCCAGTGGATGGCTGAACCGGCACAAAACACGCGCGTGCGGGTGGGTGTGTGGGTGCTGATTTTCCTGGGTGTCTTCACGGTCATTGCCTGGAGGCTCAATGCGGCCTTCTGGAAAGACGTCAAGTAAACCTTTGATCCGCTGACCGCGCGCCAGCCTGGCGCGGCGGGACTTTACAGAGTGGGCGCTTTTTTAGCGTCCCACTCTTTTGATTTTTAGGAGCCTTTCACCATGATGGTGCTTTACTCGGGTACGACCTGTCCCTTCTCCCACCGCTGCCGCTTTGTCCTGTTTGAAAAGGGCATGGACTTTGAAATCCGCGATGTGGACCTGTACAACAAACCCGAAGACATCAGTGTGATGAACCCCTATGGGCAGGTGCCCATTCTGGTAGAGCGTGACCTGATTCTGTATGAGTCGAACATCATCAACGAATACATTGATGAGCGCTTCCCGCATCCGCAGCTAATGCCCGGCGACCCGGTGGACCGTGCGCGCGTGCGGCTGTTCCTGCTCAACTTCGAGAAGGAACTGTTCGTGCACGTGAATATCCTGGAGTCCCGCGCGACCAAGGGCAACGAAAAAGCGCTGGAAAAGGCCCGCGCCCACATCCGCGACCGCCTGACGCAACTGGCTCCGGTGTTCCTCAAGAACAAATACATCCTGGGTGACAACTTTTCCATGCTGGACGTGGCCATCGCCCCGCTGCTGTGGCGCCTGGATTACTACGGCATTGATCTCAGCAAGAACGCAGCGCCATTGCTCAAATACGCAGAACGCATCTTCTCGCGTCCGGCCTATATTGAAGCACTCACGCCCTCAGAGAAGGTAATGCGCAAGTAAGCTGGCCCATCCGGCTGTACCGACCCTCGCACCGTAGCCATACCATGAATGCCCAGGATTCCACCTCCACACGCCCGTACCTGATCAGGGCCCTCTATGAGTGGTGCACCGACAACGGGTTCACGCCTTACGTGGCGGTGCGTGTGGACGGGTCCGTCCAGGTGCCGCGGGAGTATGTGAAGGACGGTGAAATCGTTCTGAACATCAGCTACGACGCCACCAGTTCTTTGCAGCTGGGCAATGATTTCATCGAGTTCAAGGCGCGCTTTGGCGGCAAGTCGCGCGAGATTCTGGTCCCCGTGGGCCGGGTGATTGCCATCTATGCCCGTGAAAACGGACAGGGTATGGCGTTTCCTCCCCCTGTGGATATGGATGCTGCCACGGTCGATGGCGGGCTGGCTTCAGTGACACCGTCCACGGACGATCCTGCAGCGGCAACCACCGACGACCGCGTGGTGCAGCTGGTGCCTCATGAAGGAGCATCTACCGAAGACGGTGGTGGCGATGCACCGCGTCCTCCGCCCTCCGCAGGCAGCACGCGACCCTCCCTCAAGCGCATCAAATAGCACGCCACGCACTCCAAAATCCGCTGCATTTGCAGGATAAAATGCAGTCTTCGCCGATTTAGCTCAGTTGGTAGAGCAACCGCCTTGTAAGCGGTAGGTCGTCAGTTCGATTCCGACAATCGGCACCATTTATCCCCCAACGGTCTTGCGACTTACCCAGTTTTTAGGCGTGGGTTCAGGTCTGGATCTTGAGGCGGATGGAGTTCACCTCCCACCCCCGGCTTCGCAAATGCGCCTGCAACGCAGGCAGCAATTGGCGTATCTTTGCCGCCGCTGCATTGTTCTTGACCAGCAGACACCAGCTCGTGCCGTCGATAGGGCCAGCTTGCACCGTGGCGCGCAGCGCTGCCGGAATCAGCAATTCAATGGCTTGAAGCCGTTCGCTGGAGTCCCGCGTGAGCGCCGCCAGCTTTGCCAGCGTTGGAGAATCCTCGCTGGCTTGCTGCAGGGTGATTGCGTAGTGGCGGCGGTTCATGGCTTTTGGGATTCGGGGCGTGGTGAAGTCACAATGCATGGGATTATCGCGGACGCCCGGTTTGCGCCGTCCCTCAGTGCACTGGCCCGTGAAAGGTGAAACATCCACGCATATGTGGATCATGCGAGGTCTTTCCGTCTTGCTCCCGACAAAGAGTCAAGGGGTTGCTGAAACCGCATGAGCTTGCCGTTGCAGCCAAAGTGCCTTGACACGCCCTGTGTGATTGGATCCCGGCAAGCGCCATCACCCGGTTTGCCCGGGGCCTTGGCAGCAGGCGGGTAAAATCCTCGGTCCGGAGTCTGTTGCCTGGTGTTGCAGTGCTTGCAATCACGGGCGGTGGGCCCACCTGAAATCAATTCATCTTAGGGGTTTCGGTCGCTTGACATGGTCTTTGGATCATGGAGAGCGGTCCTGTTCGCATGGCCACCAACTTCCTTACCAAACTTTTCGGCAGCCGCAATGACCGGCTCCTCAAGCAATATCGCAAGACGGTTACACGCATCAATGCGATGGAACCCGACTATGAGAAGCTGACCGACGACGCGCTGCGCGCCAAGACGCTGGAGTTCAAGGAGCGTGTGGCCAAGGGTGAGTCGCTTGACGATCTGTTGCCAGAGGCATTTGCCGTGGTGCGCGAAGGCTCCAAGCGCATCATGAAGATGCGCCATTTTGACGTGCAGCTGCTCGGTGGCATGGCATTGCACCACGGAAAGATCGCCGAAATGCGCACCGGCGAGGGCAAGACCCTGACAGCAACCCTGCCCGTCTACCTGAATGCACTTTCGGGCAAGGGCGTGCACGTGGTCACCGTGAACGATTACCTCGCCAACCGTGATGCCATGTGGATGGGGCGCCTGTACAACTTCCTGGGGCTGACGGTGGGCATCAACCTGCCCAACATGCCGCGCGAGGAAAAGCAGGCCGCCTATGCCGCAGACATCACCTACGGCACCAACAACGAATATGGTTTCGACTATCTGCGCGACAACATGGTCTATGAAGCGGGGGACCGCGTTCAGCATGGCCTCAATTTCGCCATTGTTGACGAAGTCGACTCGATCCTGATTGACGAGGCGCGCACGCCACTCATCATCAGCGGCCAGGCCGAAGACCACACGGCCATGTACATCGCCATGAACAAGGTGGTGCCCCTGCTGGTGCGCCAGGAGGGCGAGGCCGACCCGCGCACGGGTGAAGGCGTGACCAAGCCCGGCGATTTCACACTCGATGAGAAAACCCACCAGGTCTTCCTGACCGAGCAGGGGCACGAGTCGGCAGAAAGAATTCTGGCCAACCAGGGGTTGATTGCGGAAGGCGCGTCGGTGTACGACCCGGCCAATATCACGCTCATGCACCACCTGTATGCAGCGCTGCGGGCCAATCACCTCTACCACCGCGACCAGCACTATGTGGTGCAAAACGGCGAAATCGTGATCGTGGACGAGTTCACCGGCCGCCTGATGTCGGGACGCCGCTGGAGCGAGGGCCTGCACCAGGCGGTGGAAGCCAAGGAAGGCGTGACCATCCAGGCCGAGAACCAGACCCTGGCGTCCATCACGTTCCAGAACTATTTCCGCCTGTACAACAAGCTGGCCGGCATGACCGGCACGGCAGACACCGAGGCGTATGAGTTCCAGGAAATCTACGGCCTGGAAACCACCGTGATTCCGCCCAATCGTCCTAGCCGGCGCGAGGACCAGCTCGACCGCGTCTACAAGACCACGCGCGAAAAATACGAAGCGGCCATCAAGGACATTCGCGAATGCCATGAGCGCGGCCAGCCCGTGCTGGTGGGCACGACGTCGATCGAGAACTCCGAAATCATCGACCAGCTGCTGAACAAAGAAGGCCTGCCGCACCAAGTGCTCAACGCCAAGCAGCATGCCCGCGAGGCGGACATCGTGGCGCAGGCCGGTCGCGCCGGCATGATCACCATTGCCACCAACATGGCCGGCCGGGGTACCGACATCGTGCTGGGCGGCAACATTGAAAAACTGGTGGCTGCGGTGGAGACGGACGAGTCACTCGATGAGGCCACCAAACAGATCCGCATTGCCGAAGTGCGCGCGCAATGGGCGCGCGACCATGAAAAGGTCAAAGAGCTGGGCGGGCTGCGCATCATCGCCACCGAGCGCCATGAATCGCGCCGCATCGACAACCAGTTGCGCGGCCGCTCGGGCCGCCAGGGCGACCCGGGTTCATCGCGCTTTTACCTGAGCCTCGATGATTCGCTGATGCGCATCTTCGCGGGTGATCGTGTCAAGGCCATCATGGACCGCCTGAAGATGCCCGATGGCGAGGCCATCGAAGCGGGCATCGTCACGCGCAGCATCGAGTCGGCCCAGCGCAAGGTGGAGGCGCGCAACTTCGACATCCGCAAGCAATTGCTGGAATACGACGATGTGGCCAACGACCAGCGCAAGGTCATCTACCAGCAGCGCAACGACATTCTGGATGCGGCCGAGCTGTCCGACGTGATTGCCGCCATGCGCGAGGACTGCATCACCGATCTGGTGCGCACGTATGTCCCCGCGGAATCGGTGGAGGAGCAGTGGAATCTGCCCGCCCTCGAAAAGGTGCTGGCCGACGAATGGCAGGTTCAGGTTGCGCTGCAGCAGGAAGTGGAGGGCGCGCACAGCATCACCGATGACGAAATTCTGGAGAAGGTGCTGCAGGCTGCCCATGCAGCGTTTGACGCCAAGATCGAGCAGGTGGGGCGTGACAACTTCACCCAGTTTGAGCGCGTGGTGCTGCTGCAAAGCTTTGATTCCAACTGGCGCGACCACCTGAGCGCGCTGGATTATTTGCGCCAGGGCATCCATCTGCGAGGCTATGCGCAAAAGCAGCCCAAGCAGGAATACAAGCGCGAAGCGTTCGAGCTGTTCCGCCAGCTCATCGACCAGGTCAAGAACGAAGTCACCAAGATTCTCATGACCGTGCAGGTGCAGTCGCCAGCGCAGCTCGACCAGGCCGCGCAGGACATGGAAAGCCGTGCCGAAAGCATCGCCAACGTGACCTACACCGCGCCCACCGAAACGGGCGACGTGGAGACCACGGTGGATGCGCAGACGCTGGGCCAGGCCTTGCCCGAAGGCGTCCGCGTGGGGCGCAATGACCCTTGCCCTTGCGGTAGTGGCAAGAAATATAAGCAGTGCCATGGCAAGCTGGCCTGATTGACCAGAACCAGAAGACACGGGCCGCGGCCCGTGTCTTCATTTGCGCGCCACGGTTTTCCGGATAATCGTCCGCAGTTTTTTGAGAAAGACCCCCATGCCCGTCCATCTACTTGCCCCCGTTGCCGCCGATCTGCACCCGATTGCCGGCGTCCGTATCGGTGTTGCCGAAGCCGGTGTCCGCAAAGCCAACCGCAAGGACCTGACGGTGTTCCTGCTGGACGAGGGCGCCAGCGTGGCGGGTGTTTTCACCCAGAACCGTTTTTGTGCTGCGCCAGTACAGATCAGCCGCGAACATCTCGCCAGCGGCCAGTCCATCCGCGCCATGGTGATCAACACCGGCAACGCCAACGCTGGCACGGGCGCCGATGGCCTGGTGCGTGCGCGGGCCACCTGCATTGCGCTGGCGCGCCAGCTCAACGTGGCGCCCGAGCAGATCCTGCCGTTCTCCACCGGCGTGATCATGGAGCCGTTGCCCCACGACCGCATCGAAGCCGGCCTGCCCGCCGCCATTGTCGACGCACAGCCCGACCACTGGGCGCGTGCAGCCGAAGGCATCATGACCACCGACACGCTGCCCAAGGCCTTCTCGGCGCAGGTGCCGATCGGTGGTGCCACGGTGTCCATCACCGGCATCAGCAAGGGCGCGGGCATGATCCGCCCCAACATGGCCACCATGCTCGGCTTCATGGCCACCGATGCCTGTGTGCACCCCTCGGTGATGCAGCAACTGGCGCGCGAGCTGGCCGATGGCTCGTTCAATCGCGTCACCATCGATGGCGACACCTCTACCAACGACTCGTTTGTGGTGGTGGCCACCAACAAGGCGGCGCACGCACCCATCACAACGCTGGCCAGTGCCGAGGGCCAGGCCCTCAAGGCCGCCATGCTGGGCGTGGCGCAAAAGCTGGCCCAGGCCATCGTGCGCGATGGCGAAGGTGCCACCAAGTTCATCACCGTGCGGGTGGAGGGCGGCAAGACCGGCGAGGAATGCCGCCAGGTGGCCTATGCCATTGCCCACTCGCCGCTGGTCAAGACGGCGTTCTACGCCAGCGACCCAAACCTGGGCCGCATCCTGGCGGCGGTGGGCTATGCGGGCATTGCCGATCTCGACCAGACCGATATCGACCTCTACCTCGACGACGTGCATGTGGCCATGAAAGGTGGGCGCAACCCCGCCTACCGCGAGGAAGACGGTCAGCGCGTGATGAAGCAAAGCGAGATCACCGTGCGCGTGCTGCTGGGGCGCGGTGACGCCGTGGACACGGTGTGGACCTGTGACTTCAGCCACGAATACGTCACCATCAATGCGGACTACCGCTCGTAATTTGCTCCTTAATTGATAGCTATTGGCGCTTTATGAAGAAGCGCTATAGGCCAAAATGAACCAAAAATTTGAACACCTGATCGAGCGCGCCGAGCAGCTCATTGCGCGCATCGAATCCGTGCTGCCGCAGCCCCTGGGCGCGCCCGACTGGTCGGCCGCCATTGCCTGGCGCTACCGCAAGCGCAGCAGTGGGCATGGCACCCTGGAGCCCGTGCGCCATGTGGCGGCCATGCAACTCGCCGACCTCCAGGAGATCGACGGGCAAAAAGAAAAGATCGAGCGCAACACACAGCAGTTCGTGCAGGGCAAGCCCGCCAACAACGTGCTGCTGACCGGCGCGCGCGGCACGGGCAAGTCTTCGCTCATCAAGGCCTGCCTGAATGCCCATGCGGCCCAGGGCCTGCGCCTGATCGAAGTGGACAAGGCCGACCTCACGGATCTGCCCGACATCGTGGATGTGGTGTCCGCCCGGCCCGAGAAATTCATCGTCTTCTGCGACGACCTGAGTTTTGAAGACGGCGAGCCGGGCTACAAGGCGCTCAAGTCCATCCTTGATGGCTCGGTGGCGGCGGCCACGCCCAATGTGCTGATCTACGCCACCAGCAACCGGCGGCATTTGCTGCCCGAGTACATGGCGGAAAACCTCACCTACACCCATACCGATGATGGCGAGGTGCATCCCGGCGAGGCCGTGGAAGAGAAGATTTCGCTGTCGGAGCGTTTTGGCTTGTGGGTCAGTTTTTACCCCTTCAGCCAGGATGAGTACCTGACCATCGTGGCCCAGTGGCTGTCGTCGCTTGGCGTGCCGGCATCCGCCATCGCGGCGGCACGCCCCGAGGCCTTGGTCTGGGCGCTGGAGCGCGGTTCGCGCAGTGGCCGCGTGGCCTACCAGTTCGCGCGCGACTACGCAGGGCGGCACAGTGGCTGAGCGCAAGCACACCGAGGTGGCTGTGGGCATCTTGCTGCGCGCGGATGGCGCGATGCTCTTGTCCACGCGCCCGCCTGGCAAGCCCTATGCGGGCTACTGGGAGTTTCCGGGTGGCAAGCTGGAGGCGGGCGAAACGGTGGAGGAGGCGCTGCGCCGCGAGTTGATCGAGGAGCTGGGGGTGACCATCGGGCCCGCCAGCGTCTGGAAGGTGACGGAGCACGACTATCCCCATGCGCTGGTGCGCCTGCACTGGTGCAAAGTTTCGGAGTGGACCGGAGCGTTCGAGATGCGCGAGGGCCAGACGATGGCCTGGCAGCAGATGCCTTTGAGCGTGGCGCCGGTGTTACCCGGTGCTTACCCCGTGCTGCAATGGCTGGCCGAGGAACGTGGTCAGCAGTTTTCCCTTGAACAGCTACTGAATTAATAGCTATCAGCGCTTATCCAATAAGCGCTTACACCGGATCTGGCTGATATTCTTGGGTTGCCTGCAACCGAAGTGCCGTCAATGCTGTTGGCGTGGATCGCCGTACTGTGCGTCGTTCGGTGGTGCTTCGGCGGGCATGCGAAAATCCTCGCTGGCCCAGGCGCCCAAGTCCATCTGCTTGCAGCGCTCGCTGCAAAAGGGACGATAGCGGTTCTGGGGACCGTAGATGCTGTCGCCGCCGCACTGCGGGCAGGTGACAAGGCGGGTGACTCCACCCGGTGGGGTTTCGGTTGCCATCTGCGGGCCTCCTTCAGGCGCAGAGCGTGAGCTCGAAAGCGGCATCCTCGGTGGACGCCTGCAGGCGTCCATCGGGTTCCTGCCGCATCAGGCGCACCGACACGATCAGGCGGTTGCCGCTGATCTCCGGAATCAGCTCCAGTGCGGGGTCGATGCGCAGGCGCAGCAACTGGAAGGTACGGCCTTGCGGCAGGTTCTGCTGGAACTGGCCGCGCTCGGCCGCCACCTTTTGTGGCACGCCCGAGTCCCGCAGCAGCTTGAGAAGTACGTAAATGGATTCCGCCAGGGGCGCGAGGGTGGATGCCCATTGCTCCAGCGCGTGCTGGCGCACCCCCACGTCCTTGTGCTGCCAGGCGTAATAGGCCGGCAGATCAAAGCCGCAAGTGCCGCCGGGGATGCCCACGCGGCTGCGGATGCTCATCAGCCAGTCGTTTTCAGTGAGGGCATGGCCCGACTTGCCCGTCTGGTGGTTGAGCGCCGTGAAACAGTGGTCCAGCTGTGCCACCACGGCATCGAGTGCCGCCTCGGAAATGGAGGGGTTGCCCCGGTAGCTGTCGAGCTGGTGCTTGTGTTTCTCGATGTCTTTGAGCACGTCGGACTTCAGGTCGGCACGCGCCGCCACGTCCATGATCTCAAAGATGGTGACGAGGGCAAAGTGGTGGTCCAGCGGATGTTGGCGAGGAATCAGCTCACCCAGCCGGCGAAACAACTGCTCTAGCCGCAGATAGGTCCTGAGGCGCTCGTTAAAGGGGTATTCGTAAAGGATCACGCTGGCGGATTCCTGGGGGCTCAGTGGATGTTCTGACGCCGGTGGCGCACGGCATGGAGAGGCGGCACAAATAAGCTGGGTCGCATCATAGCCCGAACAGGCGCGCCAACTCGATTGCATGGCTTCGCAGGGTATCCAGCGCAATGCCATCGTTCAGAACCACGGCGTCTGCGGCGGCGCGCCGGGCTGGGCGAGATGCCTGTGTATCCAGGATGGCTTGCACCGCAGCGCGCTCCAGACCGTTACGCGCCATGACGCGGTGGATCTGTGTTTCGGTACTGCAATCCACCACCACCACCGCATCGAGCTTGCGCACCCAGCGGCCCGATTCCACCAGCAAGGGAATATCGAAGACGATGACGCGATGCCCTGCGACCCTTGCATCCTGTGCTTGCTGGTCGCCCATGCGTGTGACCCAAGGATGGACGATGGCTTCGAGCTGGGCGCGTGCCTGGGGGGCAGAAAAGGCCAGGGCGCGCATGCGGACGCGGTCCATGGCGCCCGTGGCATCGATGGCGTCTGGTCCGAAGGCGGCCCGGATGTCGGCTATGGCGGCGCCTCCGGCGGCAGTGACTGCGCGGGCAATCGCGTCCGCATCAATCAGCGCCGCGCCACAGGAATGGAGCATCTGCCCCAGCGTGCTCTTGCCGCTGCCAATGCCCCCGGTCAGGCCCACATGCATTGGCCGTTGCATGATTACAAACCGAACAGGCTCAGCACCGTTTGCAAAATGGCATTCGGCCCGAACACCATGGCCGTCAGGCCTGCACCCACCAGGAAGGGGCCGAAGGGAACGTAGCCGCCTTCACGCAGGTTGTTGAAGATCTTCAGGCCAATCCCGACCAGTGCACCGATCACCGATGACATCAAAATGATCGGGACCAGGGCCTGCCATCCAAACCAGGCGCCCAGGGCGGCAAAAAGTTTGAAGTCGCCATATCCCATGCCCTCCTTGCCCGTGGCAAGCTTGAAAGCCCAGTACACCAGCCAAAGCGAGAGATAACCTGCTGCAGCACCCGTCACGGAAGCCAGCAGGGGAACATCGATCCAGCGCCCCGCCGACGCCAACAAACCGGCCCAGAGCAGGGGCAGTGTGATGTCGTCGGGCAGCAAGGTGGTGTCCCAGTCGATGAACGCCAGCGCAACCAGGGCAGCCGAGAAGCCGCACCAGGCAAGGCCCGTGGGCGTCAAGCCCCATTGGTGCACACAGAACGCAAAAAGCGCTGCGGTAAGGATCTCTACCAGAGGGTAGCGCACGCTGATGCGCACATGGCATGCCGAGCAGCGCCCGCGCAGAAACAGGTAGCTCAGCACCGGTATGTTTTCATACCACTGCACCACATGCCCACAGGAGGGGCAGCGTGAGCGGGGTGTCCACAGATTGAAGGTCTTCTTTTCAGTGCTCGCCGTTGGTGGGGCATGGGCGTCGGCGTCGGCTGCGAACGCCGCATGCTCCTGTGCCCATTGGTGCTCCATCATTTTGGGCAACCGGTGAATCACGACATTGAGAAAGCTGCCAAGCAGCAGGCCTAGAACGCCCGCAATGGCGGGTTCTGCCCAGATATCCACGCCCATCAAACGACCTGACCGAGCTTGAAAATCGGCAGGTACATCGACACCACGATGCCACCAATGAGGGTGCCCAAAAATACAATGATGATGGGCTCCATCAGGCTCGACAGCCCGGCAACCATGTCGTCCACTTCGGCTTCGTAGAAATCGGCTGCCTTGCCCAGCATGTGGTCGATGGAACCCGACTCCTCTCCAATGGCGCACATCTGCAGCACCATGGAGGGAAAAATATTGGCGTTGCCCATTGCCGCAGTCAGGCTGGTTCCGGTGGAAACCTCTTGCTGAATCTTGTCGGTCGCCATGGAATAGACAGAATTGCCTGCGGCGCCCCCCACGGAGTCCAGTGCCTCCACCAAGGGCACGCCGGCGGCAAACATGGTCGAGAGCGTGCGGGTCCAGCGGGCGACGCAGGACTTTTCCACCAGCGCACCAAAAATGGGCATGCGCAGCATCAGGCGGTCCATGAACATCTGGACTTTTTCATTGCGACGCCAGGCCTGCATGAAGAAGTAAAATCCGCCACCCAGCACACCGAAAATCAACCACCACCACTTCACGAATATTTCGCTGATGGCCATGACGAAAAGGGTGGGGCGGGCAAATCCGCACCAAACGAGGTGAAAACTTCCTTGAAGGCCGGAATCACAAAAATCATGATCACGGTAACCACCACAAACGCCACGATCACCACGGAAATCGGGTACATGAGTGCCGACTTGATCTTGGACTTGATGGCCTCGGTCTTTTCCATGTAAAGCGCCAGGCGATCGAGAAGCGCTTCCAGAATACCCGCAGCTTCCCCCGCCTCGACCAGATTGCAGTACAGGCTGTCGAAATACATGGGGTACTTGCGAAATGCGCCATTGAGCGAAGTACCGGTCTCGACATCCGACCGCACGTCGTTCAGCAACTTGGTCACGCTGGCATTGGTATTGCCGCGTCCCACAATGTCGAATGCCTGCAGCAGCGGCACCCCAGCCTTCATCATGGTAGCCAGCTGACGGGTGAACAGGGCGATATCCTTGGGTTTGATCTTCTTGCCCGAGCGCATGCGGCGCTTCTTGATCTTGGTGGGAAAAACCCCTTGGCGCCGCAACATCGCCTGCACCTGATTTTCGCCGACGGCACGGGTTTCCCCCCGGACAATCTTTCCGTTGCGGTCTTTGCCTTCCCACTCAAAGACGAAATCCTTGATATCACGATTGGATGCTGCGGTTGCCATGATGCTCCCTCGTTTTTGAATTATTCGTTGGTCACTGCCAGCACTTCTTCCAGGGAAGTGAGGCCCAATTTCGCTTTATGCAGGCCCGCTTCACGCAAAGAACGCACGCCTTCCCGCTTTGCCTGCTCCGCAATTTCCATCGCGCTGCCGTCGCGCAGGATGATGCGCTGAATTTCTTCAGTGATGGGCATGACCTGATAAATCCCCAAGCGACCCTTGTACCCGTTATTGCAGGCAGAGCAGCCAACAGGGCGGTAGGTTACCCAGGAACCATCGAGCTCATCCTCGGGGTAGCCGGCATCCACGAGTGCTTCATGTGGAATATCGGCTGGTGTCTTGCACACGGGGCAAAGCCGACGGGCCAGACGCTGGGCCGTGATCAATATGACACTGGATGCAATATTGAAGGGCGCAATTCCCATGTTGCGCATGCGTGTCAACGTGGTGGGGGCGTCATTGGTATGCAATGTGGACAGTACGAGGTGTCCCGTTTGCGCCGCCTTGATGGAAATGTCAGCGGTTTCCAGATCGCGAATTTCCCCCACCATGATGATGTCGGGATCTTGACGCAGAAATGACTTGAGGGCCACCGCAAAGGTGAGCCCGGCCTTTTCGTTGACGTTGACCTGGTTCACCCCTGGGAGGTTGATTTCAGAGGGGTCTTCGGCGGTGGCGATATTGACGCCAGGCTTATTGAGCAGATTCAAACAGGTATATAGCGAAACCGTTTTGCCCGACCCGGTGGGGCCGGTGACCAATACCATTCCGTAAGGGCGACCGATAGCCGCCAGCAGGCGCTCTTTCTCAACGGCCTCATATCCGAGGGCATCGATGCCCAATTTTGCGCTGCTGGGATCCAGAATACGGATCACGATTTTTTCACCAAACAGCGTCGGCAAGGTGCTGACACGAAAGTCGATGACCCGGTCCGGTCCCACTTTCAGTTTCATCCGCCCATCCTGGGGCACCCGTTTTTCGGAAATATCGAGGCGCGATATAACCTTGATGCGAGAGGCTAATTTATCCTTGATGGCAATCGGGGGCGATGCAATCTCGCGCAACTCGCCATCAATACGAAACCGTACTCGATACTGGTGCTCATAAGGTTCAAAATGCAGATCCGATGCCCGCATATTGAAGGCATCCAGCAGCATTTTGTGCAGAAACTTGACGATGGGAGCATCTTCAACTTCGGTTGTCGCTTCATTGCTCTCCGCAGCCTCTTCGACAGCCACATCGTCGAATTCAAAATCGCCTCCACCGCTGATCAGCGTATCCATGGTTTCGCTGGTGGATTTTGTGCTGATTTCTACCAGACGACTTAATTTGTCGTATTCGGCAATAATCCAGTCCACCCCCATTTGGGTGGTGAATTTGATTTTCTCTGCGGCTTCCTGATCCGTTGGATCCGCCGTGGCAACGATGAGTCGATTATTTCTTTTGCTGAGAACAACCACCCGGTAGGCGCTGCAAATTTTGGCGTCCAGCAGATCTTTGGGAAGACGCTGCGGATCTATGGCATCCAGATCCAGCAAAGGCGCGCCAAAAACAGCGGAGACGGTGTGCGCCAAATCCGAGGCCGAAACGACACCTGATCCTGTCAGCTCAGCGATAAAGCTGGTGCGGCTTGATTGTGACTTTTTGTAAATATCCTCGGCTGATTTTTGTGTCAGCTTTCCTGCAGACATCAGCGCGCGGCCCAATCCCGGGAGGGCTACTGAGGAAGCTTCTTTCTGGGCAGTATCGACAGCGGCCATGTAACCCGGGCAATTAGTGGTTGAAGAAACCATCCTATCATCGCCGAACACTCGCGCCCTGTACAGCGCTGCCATATGGCAGTATTGCCACAGTGCGAGGAATGTGTTTGATTTGTACTGAGAATGGTCGGGGTGAGAGGATTCGAACCTCCGGCCTCTACGTCCCGAACGTAGCGCTCTACCAGGCTAAGCTACACCCCGTGCGTTGACACCGCTGATTACAATTTCTGGTGCATTCAGCAGAAATTCAGGCGCGGCGCTCAAGCAATTGAGTTGCTAATTGTAGCAAGCTCGTTGCGTAGTTGTTCACTGGCAACTGCTCCGCGGCGGTTATTGCGCGGCGGGCTTCCGTGAACGCAGCAGTGCGCGCTGCTTCCAGTGCTCCGGTGGTTCGGACAATGGCCACTACATCGTCCAGTCGGTCTGTGGAGCCTTCTTCAATGGCTTGCCGCACAATGGCGGCTTGCTCGGAAGAGCCTCGTTGCATGGCCACGATGAGCGGCAGCGTGGATTTTCCTTCGCGCAGGTCATCGCCCAGGTTTTTCCCCATTTCCGCCGCGTCCCCGTCATAGTCGAGCACATCGTCAATGATCTGGAACGCTGTGCCCAGTGCTTGCCCGTACGTTGCGCACGCCTCTTCGATGGCGGGGGGGGCTGCCGCAAGAATGGCGCCCAACCGAGCGCTGGCTTCAAAGAGCTTGGCGGTCTTGGAGCGGATGACTTGCAGATACCCTGATTCATCCAGTGATGCATCATGCATGTTCATCAGTTGGAGTACTTCTCCTTCGGCGATGACATTGGTGGCCTCGGACAGCACATCCATGACGCGCATGTTCCCGGTCTCCACCATCATCTGAAACGAGCGCGAGTGCAGAAAATCGCCCACCAGTACGCTCGCGGGATTGCCAAAAGTCTGATTGGCAGTGGCGCGCCCCCTGCGCAGTGTGGAGGCGTCCACGACGTCGTCGTGCAGCAAGGTGGCTGTATGGATCAACTCGACGACTGCAGCCAGGCTGAACCGGTGTGGTCCCCGATAGCCCAGGGCGCCACATATCATCAGGAGCAGGGCGGGGCGCAGCCGCTTGCCGCCGGCTGCAATGATGTACTGGGAGATTTGTGCCACCAGGGGCACGCTGGACGTCAGGCGCTGGGCAATGACACGGTCCACTTCGCGCATGTCGTCGGTGATGATCGTCAATGGCGACGGGGCGGTGGGGATAAGGGGGGAAGTCAAGATAGGGTGGCACGCAGAAAGTGCTGCGAATTATAGGAAGGCCTGCGCGCAGGCTGGCCATTGCCGATGTGATTGCCGCACAGTGTATGCATCGGTTGGCTACTTTTCCGTCTGATGGTATAATTTTTGGCTCTGCGGAAATCCGTCTGCAGAACTCATATCAAGAGGTCAACATGTACGCGGTCATAAAAACCGGCGGCAAGCAGTATCGCGTTGCTTCCGGCGAAAAAATTAAAGTAGAACAGATTGCTGCGGACGTAGGCCAGGAAATTGTGATCGACCAGGTTCTGGCTGTCGGCAACGGCGCTGAACTGAAGGTGGGTACTCCCCTGGTGTCCGGCGCAACCGTGAAAGCCACTGTCGTGGCGCACGGCAAACACGACAAGGTGCACATCTTCAAGATGCGCCGTCGCAAGCACTATCAGAAACGTCAAGGTCACCGTCAGCAGTTCACCGAGCTGCAAATCGGCGTGATCGCTGCTTAAAAAGGAGCTGATGTCATGGCACAGAAAAAAGGCGGCGGCTCTACGCGAAACGGGCGCGATTCCAAGCCAAAGATGCTGGGTGTCAAGGCGTTCGGTGGTGAACTGATCAGCGCTGGCTCGATCATCGTGCGTCAGCGCGGCACGCGTTTCCATCCCGGCAACAATGTCGGCGTGGGCAAGGATCACACCTTGTTCGCCTTGGTGGATGGCCACGTGTCGTTCGGCACCAAGGGTGCGTTGTCCAAATCCACGGTCAATGTGACTCCCGCCTGAGGTTGATTCCTCTGGCAGCAATCGAAGCCCCGCCCTGTCGGGGCTTTGTTGTTTAAGGCGTGTGCTGGTGCTATGGTGCTGGCCCGCGTGCCCCGCACGGTCGGGGCTTTGCGCTTTCAGAAGGATTCGCCCGCCTTCTATGCGCTATTTTGTAAACTGGATACCCCATGAAGTTCGTCGATGAAGCCTATATTGACATTGCTGCCGGTGATGGTGGCAATGGCTGCGTGTCGTTCCGGCACGAAAAATACAAGGAGTTCGGCGGTCCCAATGGGGGTGACGGGGGGCGCGGAGGGCATGTGTTTGCCGTGGCGGATCCCAACCTGAACACTTTGGTGGACTTTCGCTATTCCCGCCGCCACGAAGCCAAGCGGGGCGAGCATGGCATGGGCTCTGACATGTTTGGTGCTGCAGGCACGGACATCACGCTGAAGATGCCCGTAGGCACCATCATTTCCGATGCCGAAACGGGCGAAGTCCTGTACGAGTTGCTTACCCCGGGGGAGGTGATCACCATCGCCAAGGGCGGGGATGGGGGCTTTGGCAACATGCGTTTCAAAAGCGCCATCAACCGGGCGCCGCGGCAGAAGACGCCGGGCTGGCCGGGTGAGAAAAAGAACCTGAAACTCGAATTGAAGGTGCTCGCCGACGTGGGGCTGCTGGGCATGCCGAATGCGGGCAAATCGACGTTCATTACGGCAGTATCCAACGCACGCCCCAAGATTGCCGACTATCCGTTCACCACGTTGCACCCGAATCTGGGAGTGGTGCGCGTAGGTCCCGAGCAGAGCTTTGTGGTGGCCGATATTCCTGGCCTGATTGAAGGTGCTTCTGAAGGTGCGGGGCTGGGTCATCAGTTCCTGCGCCACCTGCAGCGCACCCGTTTGTTGCTGCACATTGTGGATCTCGCGCCCTTTGATGATGCGGTGGATCCGGTGGCTCAGGCCAAGGCCATCGTGAATGAACTGAAGAAATACGACCAGCAGCTCTACAACAAGCCGCGCTGGCTGGTACTGAACAAGCTTGACATGGTGCCCGCGGATGAACGAGAGACGCGCGTCAAAGACTTCGTGAAGCGTTTCAAGTGGAAGGGCCCGGTATTCGAAATCTCTGCGCTGACGCGCGAAGGTTGCGAGCCGCTGATCCATGCCATCTTCCGCCATGTGCAGTCTGAGCAACGCACCGAAAACGAGCCGGTGGAAGTCGATCCACGGTTTGCTGGAGATGCACCCGTCTGACGGCCTTGGCTGCTCGTACGGCCTCTTTTGCTATATATTTAATAGCTATTAGCGCTTTTTCTATAAGCGCTTGTAGCCAAAATGAATCAGAAAATGGTTTCCAGCGTATTGCGAGATGCCCGTCGCATTGTGGTCAAGGTGGGCTCCAGCCTTGTGACCAATGAAGGCCGTGGCCTGGATGAAACCGCCATCGGCGAATGGAGCCGTCAGCTGGCAGCACTGGTGCGCGGCGAGGGCGGCGGTTCACCCCGTGAGGTGGTGATGGTGTCCAGCGGCGCGATCGCCGAAGGCATGAAGCGCCTGGGCTGGACTGCGCGTCCCCAGGAAATCCATGAACTACAGGCGGCTGCAGCGGTGGGGCAGATGGGGCTGGCGCAGATGTACGAGACCAAGCTGCGCGAGCAGGGAATGGGCAGCGCGCAGGTGTTGCTCACCCACGCCGATCTGGCAGACCGCGAGCGTTATCTCAATGCGCGCTCGACGCTACTGACATTGCTGCGCCTTGGCGTGGTGCCGGTGATCAACGAAAACGATACCGTGGTCACGGACGAAATCAAGTTCGGCGACAACGATACCCTCGGTGCGCTGGTGGCCAACCTGGTAGAGGCGGATGCGCTGGTCATCCTCACGGACCAGAAAGGCCTGTACACAGCAGACCCCCGCAAAGACCCTGCAGCGCAGTTTGTGCATGAAGCCCAGGCGGGCGACCCGGCCTTGGAATCCATGGCCGGCGGGGCGGGCTCCAGCATCGGCAAGGGTGGAATGATCACCAAGATTTTGGCCGCCAAGCGGGCGGCGGGGTCAGGGGCTTCCACTGTGATCGCCTGGGGGCGGGAAGAGAATGTGCTGGTGCGCCTGGTGCAAGGCGAGGCGCTGGGCACCTTGTTGGTGGCCCAGACCGCCAAAACACAGGCCCGCAAGCAGTGGATGGCAGACCACCTGCAGATGCGGGGTGCTGTCGTGGTCGATGCAGGGGCCGCAGCCAAGCTGCGCGACGAGGGCAAGAGCCTGTTGCCCATCGGTATGACGGCGGTAGAGGGCGATTTCTCGAGGGGCGAAGTGATTGCGGTGCGTGATCCATCGGGGCGGGAGATTGCCCGTGGGCTGGCCAACTATGCGAGCGCGGAAGCACGGCTTCTGTGTCGCAAGCCCTCTTCCGAGTTTGAAAAACTGTTGGGCTATGTCGCGGAGTCGGAAATGGTGCACCGCGACAACCTGGTGCTCACAGCGGGCTGATGCGCTCCTGTTGACCCATGGGGTACGGGCCAACTTGCCGTCGAAGGAGGTGCGTCATCTGCCCACCCGCTATTGAGAGGAGAGCGCGCCACCATTTGCCGGCGGGCTCTGCCGGCAAGTCGCTTTAGGTCGAGCGCGGTGCCATGCCAGGGAACGGCAGGGCTTCAAGTTCTGCCGGCACACTGTTTTGTGGATCAGGATCAAAACTTGCACCCGGAGGCAGTTCTACCCCCGGGTTCAACAACAGAGAACCCGCCCGGTGCATGGGGCCGCCTTGCAGCTCCACGTCGCGCGCTCGCATGCCGCTACGCAAGTAGCGATTGCGCTGCTCGTGACGGGGAAGGTAGCGGGCCAGTTCGGTCAGGGCCATCTCATAGACGCCCCGTTTGAACTCGACCACCACATCCAGCGGAACCCAATAGTCGTGCCAGCGCCAGGCGTCGAACTCGGGATGGTCGGTGGCCCGAAGGTTCAGGTCCCAGTCGTGGCCAATCAGTTGAAGCAGATACCAGATCTGTTTCTGGCCCTTGTAATGTCCGCGCGCATCGCGGCGGATGTACCGGTCAGGCACCTCATAGCGCAACCAGTCCCGCGTACGGGCGACCAAGCGCACATGGTTGGGATGCAGTCCCACCTCCTCATGCAGTTCGCGGAACATGGCCTGCTCGGGGGTTTCGCCCCGGTCGATGCCACCTTGCGGAAACTGCCAGCTGTGGGTGCGAATGCGTTTGCCCCAGAACACCTGGTTCTTCTGGTTGAGCAGGATGATGCCGACGTTCGGCCGAAAGCCGTCCCGGTCAAGCATAATCAAACCCCAATTTTTTAAACTGTGTCCATTATGCACGGCGCCTAGTGCGCGGCAAGTGGGCCGTTCCGTTCTGCCTGAAATCGATCCCGATGAAAGCCTCCCAATTCTTTATCTCCACCCTCAAGGAAGCTCCGGCCGATGCCGAAGTGGTCAGCCACAAACTCATGATGCGGGCGGGTCTGATCAAGAAGCTGGGCGCAGGTATCTACAACTACATGCCCATGGGGCTGCGGGTGATTCGCAAGGTCGAGGCCATCGTGCGCGAGGAAATGAACCGTGCTGGCGCCGTGGAACTGACCATGCCCGTGGTGCAACCAGCAGAGCTGTGGCAGGAAACGGGGCGGTTCGAGAAGATGGGCCCCGAGCTGCTGCGCATCCAGGACCGCCATGGCCGCGACTTCGTGGTGCAGCCCACCAGCGAAGAGGTGATCACTGACATCGCGCGCCAGGAGCTGCGCAGCTACAAGCAGCTGCCCAAGAACTTCTACCAGATCCAGACCAAGTTCCGCGACGAGCGCCGGCCCCGTTTTGGCCTGATGCGCGGGCGTGAATTCACCATGAAGGATGCCTATTCCTTCGACCGCGACCCCTCCGCAGCCAAGGCCAGCTACCAGGTCATGGCCCAGGCGTACCGGCGCATTTTTGACCGCTTCGGTCTTACCTACCGCGCGGTCGCTGCAGACAGCGGTGCCATTGGCGGCGATCTGAGCGAGGAATTCCAGGTGATTGCCGCCACGGGTGAAGACGCCATCGTCTACTGCCCCCAGAGCGACTACGCCGCCAACATGGAAAAGGCCGAGGCGCTAGCCCCCTCGGGTCCGCGCGGCACTGCAGCCAAGGCACTTACCAAGACGGCCACCCCCGGCAAGAGCACCTGCGCCGACGTGGCAGAACTGCTGGGCGTGCCTTTGAGTACCACCGTGAAGTCGCTGGTGCTGGCCACCGACGAGACCAACGACGCTGGCGAGATTGTCAAGACCCAGGTCTGGCTGCTGCTGCTGCGCGGCGACCATGACATGAACGAGATCAAGGTGGCCAAGGTGCCTTGGCTGGAAGGCTTCCGTTTCGCCACCTTGGGCGAGATTGACGAGCATTTCGGCTGCAAGCCCGGTTATCTAGGCCCCATCGGCCTGAAGAAACCACTCAAGATCGTGGCCGATCGCGAAGTGGCTCTGATGGCCGACTGGATCTGCGGCGCCAACGAGGTGGACTTCCACATCACTGGCGTGAACTGGGGCCGCGACCTGCCCGAACCCGATGCCGTGGCCGATCTGCGCAACGTGGTGGCGGGGGACCGCTCGCCCGACGGCAAGGGGGAGCTGGCCATCGAGCGCGGCATTGAAGTGGGCCATGTCTTCTATCTGGGCACCAAATACAGCCGCGCGATGAACGCCACCTTCCTGGACGAAAACGGCAAGCCGCAGCCGCTGGAGATGGGCTGCTACGGCATCGGCATCACCCGCCTGCCTGCGGCCGCGATCGAACAAAACCATGACGAGCGCGGCATCATCTGGCCCGATGCGATTGCGCCATTCACCGTGGTGGTCTGCCCGGTGGGCATGGACCGCAGCGAAGCCGTCAAGGCCACGGCCGAGTCGCTGTATGCCGACCTGCTCGCCGCTGGCGTGGATGTGATCCTGGATGACCGGGGCGAGCGCCCCGGCGCCATGTTTGCCGACTGGGAACTGATCGGCGTGCCGCACCGCGTGACCATTGGCGACAAGAGCCTCAAGGACGGCATGGTCGAGTACCAGCACCGCCGCGATGCTGCAGCCACCAAGGTGGCGGTCGTCGACATTCTGGCCCATGTGAAGGGGCGCATGGCGGTATGACGAGTGAGCGCGACGTGGCTTCAAACGGCGCGGCCCTGACCGGGCTGATCGGGCAGACGGGAGTGTCCCGGCGAGCATGTCTGGTGTCGATGGCCACGCCGGCCGCATGGCTGGTGGCGCCTGCGCAGGCCCATGCGGGCGGGCAGCTGGAAGAGCCGTTGATGGATTCGGTGCGCACGGCGCTGACCTCGGCCGTGGGCAACTTCGGGCCGCCTGAGCCGCAATTCTTCAGCACCGAGTCCCGGCTGCACTACCTGCGCTGGCTGGGCACCATGAGCGACCGCCTGCGCCGTCGCAAGCCAGAATGGGAGGTGCGTCGCGACTTTCTGCAGACCGTCTGGTACGAGTCCAAACGCGCGGGGCTCGATGTGTCGCTCGTCATGGGGCTTATCCAGGTGGAGAGCGCCTTTCGCAAGTTTGCCGTGTCCAGCGTGGGCGCGCGCGGCTACATGCAGGTGATGCCGTTCTGGACGCGCGTGATCGGCGACGGCGACCCGGGCAAGCTGTTTCACATGCAGACCAACCTGCGTTTTGGCTGCGTGATCCTGCGCCATTACATCGACCGCGAACGCGGCGACCTGTTCATGGCGCTGGGCCGCTACAACGGCAGCCGGGGGCGCTCACCTTATCCCGACGCTGTTTTTGGGGCTCAGCGCAACTGGCAGTTCAGCGAAAAACCTGCAGCGGCCTGATGGGGCAGGGCAGCGCGGTAAGGCGCCGGCGCAAATGGGCTCAGTGCGCCGCCGGCGCCAAAGGATCTGCCGCGATGGCGTTGTCCACCGGCAAGGGCTTCAGGCGCGACACCATCACCTGGTCGATGCGGAAGCTGTCCACGTCCAGCACCTCGAACTTGTAGCCGCCCCAGCTCACGCTGTCGGTGCGCCGGGGCACGCGGCGCAGCATCACCATCAGGAAACCGGCCAGGGTTTCGTATTCGTCGCTGTGCGGCAGTTCGTCGAGATTCAGCGCGTGCAGCACATCTTCCACCGGGGTGACGCCGTCGATGAGCCACGAGTTTTCGTCGCGCCGCACGATCTGCTCCTCGTCGGCCGGGCCCACCACCAGATCGCCCATGACGGTGCTCATCACGTCGTTCAGCGTGACCACACCCACCACCAGGCTGTATTCGTTCACGATGACGGCAAAGTCCTCGTGCACCTGGCGGAACTGCTCCAGCACCTCGGACAGGGTGAGCCGGTCGGGCACGATGAGCACCTTGCGCACCAGGCTGTCATCGGCCAGTGAGATGGGCTGGTTGTTCAGCACGCGCTGGAACAGGTCCTTGGCGTCCACGTAGCCCACCACATGGTCGATGTCACCCTCGCACACAGGGTAGGTCGAAAACGGCTCGGCTGCGATGCGCAGGCGGATCACGGCGTCCGGCTCATCGCGCAGAAAGAAGGCAATTCGGTCGCGTGGCGACATGGCGCTCGACACCATGCGGGTATCGAGCTCAAACACATTGGTGATGACCTGCTGCTCGCGCGCGGCCAGCACGCCTGCGCGGGCACCGGCTTCCATCATGGCCAGGATGTCGTCGGAGGTAATGCGGTCGTCCCGCAGGGACGACAGGCCCAGCAGGCGGAACAGGGCATCTGCCCCCTTGCTGTAGAACCACACGAGCGGGCGCAGCACGGTCATCAAAAACACCATGGGTTGCGCCAGCCGCACCACCAGGTTTTCCGGCTCGGCCATGCCCAGGCGCTTGGGAAACAGGTCGGAAAAAAGGATGAACAGCGAGGTGATGACCAGGAACGACGCCAGAAAGCCGATGTTCTGCGCACTGCCATCCGACAACCACAGGCCGGCAAGCGCGGCGAAGTGCGGGCTGAGCGCGCCTTCGCCGACGATGCCCCCCAGGATGGCCACCGCGTTCTGGCCCACCTGCACCACGGTGAAATAGTCCCCCGGCTGCTCCTGCAGGCGCAGCACCCGGTCGGCGCGGGCATCGCCCTCATCGGCCATCTGGCGCAGGCGCAGGCGGCGCGCGGCAGCCAGCGAGATCTCGGCCATGGAAAAGAAGGCACTGGCTGCGATGAGCAGGCCAATGACGAGCAGGCTTTGGGTCAGGGTCATGGTGCGGAAAACCGGGCAAACCCGGGCGACGCTGCCGCCGGGCCCTCTGAGTGTAGCGGCGCGCATGCACGGTGCAGCAGCCCCGGGTGGGGCAACCGCAATGGACCAGCCCGCGCCTGCGCGGCTATTGCACGAAACCCATGCGGCCCTTGCCCGCAGCGCTGCGTGGCAGGTCGGCGACCTCCACGGTCGTGCGGTGGTCCAGCCGCGCATTGCCAAAGCCGGTCATGAGTGCGCGGCGCATCTCGCGCGGCGCCATCTGCGCCAGCTGGTCGAGCACATCGTCCAGTGGCTCAGGGTCCAGCAGGCGCCCCCAGTCGTGCCCGGCGCGAATGCCCTGGTAAAGGTTGCGGGCGATGGTGCGGGCTTGTTCCAGCGTGGGGGCTTCGACTGCAAACACGTTCATGCGGTTCAGGATGGGCTCGGGAATGCCGCGTTCGTCGTTGGCCGTGGTGATCCAGATGACCTGGCTGGCGTCGATGGCCACTTCGGCGAACTCGTCGGTGAAGCACTGCGCGGTGTCGTGCTCCAGTAGCCCATACAAGGCGCCCAGCGGGTCATACTGCGCATCGCAGGCTGCCTTGTCGATCTCGTCCACAACGATCACCGGGTTGGCGTATTCGCCGTCCACCAGGGCTTCGAACACCTTGCCGGGTCGGGCGCCCTTCCATTGGGAGGACGAACCCGAAAGCAGCCACCCTGCCGTCATGGAGCTCATGGACACCAGGTTCATGCCCGTTCCCAGCAACTCGGCCAGATGCCGGGCAAAGTGCGTCTTGCCGATGCCCGGCGGCCCCAGCAGCAGCATGGGCGTGACTTCGAGGCCGTCGCGGCTGTCCTGCGCCAGCGCCACATGGCGCTTCACGTCGTCCAGTACCTCGGTGAAATTGGGCAGCTGGTCATACAGGCTGGCCATGTCGGGCACGCCCGAGGGCTTGACCTGAAAGCGCTCGGGGCCGCGTTCGAGCATGCGCTCGTACACGGTGCGCAGGGTCTCGTATTCGCGCTGGTTGCCCGCCTCCTGCAGCCGCGCCAGCTTGCGCTCGACATCGGCGGGCTGGAACACCTGGCGAATCTGCGCCACCGGAAGGCGCAGGGCCGGGGCCTGGGGAACAAGGCTATGGTGGATCATTGCATGCTCCTGTGATGGATGGGTCACGCAACCATTCAAGCACACAACATGCCTGCATTCACGCAGGTAAAGCCCTGTATTGGTGCAAATATTGCCGCCATGAAAAAAGAAAAAGGCCGCTCTCGGGCGGCCTTGTAGCGAGGTATGCCCGGGCCGGTAGCCCGGGAGGCCTTCAGCCCTCGGTTCCCAGCACCTGCTTGAGTTCGCCTGACTCGTACATCTCCATCATGATGTCCGAGCCGCCGATGAACTCGCCCTTCACGTACAGCTGGGGAATGGTGGGCCAGTTGCTGTATTCCTTGATGCCCTGGCGGATTTCCTCGTCTTCCAGCACATTCACCGTGGTCACGGCTTTGGTGTCCACGCCGCAGGCCTTGAGGATCTGGATGGCACGGCCCGAAAAGCCGCACATCGGAAAGCTGGCGTTGCCTTTCATGAACAGCAGGATGTCGCTGGATTTCACGAGGGCGTCGATGCGTTGTTGCGTGTCGCTCATGGGGTTCTCCTTGAAGGGGCTGGCGGGCACAGGCCCGCAATGGGGGGATTATTTCACTGTCGGCCACTGCCCGCCCGTGCAACGCGCAATGCCGGCGAGGTCATTGCGGCTTTGCACCTGCGCAAAGCCCTGCACCCGCAGCAGCGTGCCGACGGCTTCGGCCTGGTCGTGGCCATGCTCGAGCAGCAGCCAGCCGCCAGGCGCAAGGTGCGCCGGTGCCTGTGCCGCGATGGCGCGGATATCGTCGAGCCCGTCGGCACCGCTGGCCAGGGCCTGCAAGGGTTCATGCGTCAGGGCGGCCAGGTGCGGGTCGGCTGCGGCAATGTAGGGCGGGTTGGAAAGGATGGCGTCAAACCGTCCCTCCACGCTGTCCAGCCAGTGGCCCAGTGCAAACCGCACGGGCAGCGCCAGGCGCTGCGCGTTGGCTTGGGCAACGGCCAGGGCATCGGCGCTTGCATCCACCGCCAGCACCTGGGCCATGGGGTGCTGGTGCTGCAGGGCCAGCGCAATGGCGCCGCTGCCGGTGCCCAGGTCCAGCACGCGCGGGGCGGGCAGGGGGGCGATCACTTCCAGGGCCCAGTCCACCAGCGTTTCGGTGTCGGGGCGCGGGTCGAGCACACGGGCGTCAATGGCCAGTTGCAGGCCGTAAAACTCCTTGCGCCCCGTGAGGTAGGCCACGGGCTCGCCCGCTGCGCGGCGCTGGCACAGGGCCATGAACGCATCGTGCGCCGCGGGTTCCAGCGCATCGGTGTCGTGCGCCAGCAGCCAGGCGCGGCCGGCGTCCGGGCGGGCCAGCGCATGCAGCAGCAGCATCTGGGCGTCGATGCGTTCCAGGCCCAGGGTTCGGGCCTGGGTCAGCGCCTGGGCCAGGGTGGGGGTTGTGGTGTTCACTCTTTTTTTGATAGCTTCTGGCGCTTGTCAATCAAGCGCCAGAGCCCTGTTTCATACAAAATTCTTGCGAGGGCTCAGACGGCGGCGCCCGTCTCCAGCTCTTCGAGCTGTTCGGCTTCGCGCGCGTGCGCCAGGGCCTGCAGCACCTCGGCCAGATCGCCATCCATCACATATTGCAGTTTGTAGAGCGTGAGGTTGATGCGGTGGTCGGTCAGCCGTCCCTGCGGGAAGTTGTAGGTGCGGATGCGGTCGCTGCGGTCGCCGCTGCCGATCAGGCCCTTGCGCAGCGCGGCCTCCTTGGCGGCGCGCTCGCTGCGCTCTTTTTCCTGGATGCGCGCCTGCAGCACCTGCAGTGCCTTGGCCTTGTTGCTGTGCTGGCTCCGACCGTCCTGGCACTCGGCCACGATGCCGGTGGGCAAGTGCACCACGCGCACGGCCGAGTCGGTCTTGTTGATGTGCTGGCCGCCCGCGCCGCTGGCACGGAAGGTGTCGATGCGCAGGTCTGCCGGGTTGAGCTTGATGGCCTCGGTTTCGTCGGGCTCGGGCATCACGGCCACGGTGCAGGCGCTGGTGTGGATGCGGCCCTGGGTTTCGGTGGCGGGCACGCGCTGCACGCGGTGGCCTCCCGATTCGAACTTGAGCGCGCCATAGACATGGTCGCCCTCGATGCGCAGCACGATTTCCTTGTAGCCGCCCAGCTCTGCCGCGTTCTCGCTCACTACCTCAACCTTCCAACCCACGCGGTCGGCGTAGCGCATGTACATGCGCGTGAGGTCACCCGCGAACAGGGCCGATTCGTCGCCACCCGTGCCCGCGCGGATTTCGACGAAGGCGTTGCGCGCGTCGTCAGGGTCTTTGGGCAGCAGCAGGCGCTGCAATTCATCTTCAAGCTGCTGTAGTTCGGCCTCGGCCGTGGTGATTTCTTCCTGCGCCATTTCCGCCATGTCCGGGTCGGCCAGCATCTCGCGCGCGCCGGTCAGGTCGGCCTCACGCTGCAAAAAGCGCGCATAGCGGCCGGCCACCTGGGTGACCTCGGCATGTTCGCGCGACAGCACGCGGTATTGCGCCATGTCGGCCATGATGTCTTCGCGCGAGAGCAGGAAGTCCAGTTCGCCCAGACGCTGCGCGTAGCGTTCCAGCTGGCTTCGGAGAAAAGGTTTCATTCGGGATCGTGAAAATGCTACTAAAAGCGTAGCTGTCATCGCTTATTTGACAGGCGCTAAATGCCAAAATGGCTTGAAAAATGGGGCAAAAAATCAGTGGGCTCCGTCCAGCATCCAGCGCGCCAGCGCCCTGGCGCTTTCTTCGCTCAGGTGCTCGTGGGCGCCAATGCGGCCCAGCAGGCGCGGCTTGCGCAGTTCGCTCATCAGGTGGTCTTCGGCGCCCGTTTCTCCGCGGCGCTTGGCCGACTCGTCGGCCAGCTGCTGGAAGCTGGGCGCATTGGGATGGAACGCGTTGCTGTGGCAGTTGGTGCAGCCCATCTCGACGGCCAGCGCGGAACTGGCCTGGGCCAGCGGACTGGCCGACAGGGTGAGTGCCAGGGCAATGGAAAGGGCGATTCTGGGTGTGTGGGCCATGGGCGGGGCTTTCGTGCAAAGGGAAACAGCGGGCAGCCGGGGCTGCCGAACCGGTGTTGCCTCGAACCCGCCCGTTGGTGGGCGAGTCAAGGCGGCAGAGCGGCGCTACAGGCCGGTCTTGCTTTGCGAGCGCAGAAACAGGCGCGAGACCGTCTGCGCGGTCTGGGCGCGCATGTCGGCGTCGCCCGCCCGCAGCTCGGCCATGGTGCCATGCAGCATCTTTTGCGTGAGGCCGCGCGAGAGGGCCTCCAGCACGGCATCCACATCTTCACCCTTGGCCAGCAGCTTTTTGGCGCGCGCAATCTCCAGGGCGCGCCACTCGTCGGTCTGGGCGTTGATCTGCTGGATCAGGGGCACCACGCCGCCTGCTGCGCCCGCGGGGCTGCGCAACTCCATCCAGTGCATGAAGCTTTGCACGCCGGCGTCGATGATGGCTTCGGCCTGCGCCACGGCCGCCTGGCGGTTGGCCTGGGCGGTCTGCACCACGCTGGCCAGGTCGTCCACGGTGTACAGGTACACATCGCCCAAGGCCTTGACCTCGGGCTCGATGTCACGCGGCACGGCCAGGTCGACCATGAAGATGGGGCGGTGGCGGCGCTTCTTGAGGGCGCGCTCCACCGCACCCAGGCCGATGATGGGCAGGGTGCTGGCGGTGCAGCTGATGATGGCGTCGAACTCGTGCAGCCGCTCGGGCAGGTCCGACAGGCGCATCACCTCGCCGCCAAAACGGGTGGCTAGCTTCTCGCCGCGCTCCAGGGTGCGGTTGGCGATGGCAATGGACTGGGGGTTCTTGGCGGCGAAGTGCGTGGCCGCCAGCTCGATCATTTCGCCCGCGCCAACAAACAGCACGCGGATCTTGGACAGGTCTTCAAACAGCTGGCCGGCCAGGCGCACGGCGGCGGCGGCCATGCTGATGCTGTGCGCGCCGATTTCGGTGCTGGTGCGCACCTCCTTGGCCACGGCAAAGCTGCGCTGGAACAACTGGTTGAGCGTGGTGCCCAGTGCGCCGGCGGTTTCGGCGGCGCGCACGGCGTTTTTCATCTGGCCCAGGATTTGGGCCTCGCCCAGCACCATCGAGTCAAGCCCGCTTGCCACGCGAAACGCGTGGCGCGCCACCAGGCTGTCTTCCAGGGTGTAGGAGTGCGAGCGCAGCAGTGCGGGGCTCACGCCGCCGCTTTGCGCCAGCCAGCCGAGCGTGTGGTCCATGGCAGCCTGCTCGCCGGCGCAATAGATTTCGGTGCGGTTGCAGGTGGAAATGATGGCGGTTTCGACGCCGGTGTGGCGGCTGCTCTGGCCCAGCGACTGGCGCAGGCCCTGCAGCGTGGGCGTGATCTGGTCGAGCGCGAACGCAAACCGGCCACGCAGATCGAGCGGCGCGGTGGTGTGGTTGATGCCGAGGGCCCAGACTGCCATAGGCGCCGATTATAAAATTGTTCGCAGCATCGGGCACCGTGTTTGCTCAAGCCTTGATCTGGGTCACGTTTATGGGTCCTCTGGACGTTCTCTTCCATGCTTTGAATTTCATGGCCCCCGCTGCGGCGTTGGCCGCGTTCCTGGTGCTGGGAGGGCGATTTATCCGCTCAAAAGGGGCGCTGGCGCTTTCGTGGAAAGCGCAGTTAGCTATAAATTTCATAGTAGGCTGCGCGGTACTGGTGGCCGGGCTGGTGGTGCTGGGCCGCGACGGCAAGATGCTGACCTATGCCGCGCTGGTGCTGGCCTGCGCCAGTTGCCAGTGGATGCTGGTGCGCGGCTGGCGGTCGTAAAGGGCTGTTGCGCGGCGCTTTGGCTGGCGTTCGCACGGGCCGCCGCCCCCGCTACACCGACGCGTGCTGCGCCTGCGCCAGCAGCCACTGGCTGAAGTCCTGAAGCGCGGCCGGTGCGGCATGGCCCGTCGGTTGGCACAGGTAGTAGCCCCGGTCGATCACCACGGGAAGAGGCACCGCAATCGCGATGCGGCCCGCAGCCAGTTCTTTTTCCACCAGGCAACGCTGAACCACCGCCACTCCCAGCCCCGCGATCACCGCCTGCACCAGCAGCGCGACGAGCTCGAAGTCGGCCGCGGGCGCCAGCGGCGGGTGCGCGCAGCCCACGCCCCGGAACCAGCAGGCCCAGTTGTCCGGGTAATTGGTATGGAACAGCAGCGGGCGTGTCAGCAGGTCTTGCGCCGTGCGGATGGCGTGGGGGCCCTGCAGGTCGGCGGGGCGGCAGATGGGCACGAGTTCGCGCCCGACCACATAGTTGGCCTGGATGTGCCTGGGCCACCGGTCGCAGCCCACGCGCAGCCAGGCATCGATTTCCGGCGCCTGCAGCGGGTCGTCGCGCCGGTAGGGGGCGAACGACAGCGTCGTTTCAGGGTACTGGGCGTGGAAGTCGGGCAGGCGCGGAATCAGCCAGTGGCTGAACAGCGTGGGCGCGACGGACAGGCGCAAGGCGCGCCTGGTGCGGCGCGTCTGCAGCGCCACCGTGGCCGCCTCGATGGAGGCGATGGCGGGTGCGATGGCGTCCAGGTAAGACTGCCCGGTGGGCGTGAGGATGCTGCGCCGCCCCTCGCGCATGAAGAGTGCGAGCGCCAGGTGCTCTTCCAGCCGGCCAATGGCGCGGCTGATGGCGCCCTGCGTTACGTGCAGTTCTTCCGCCGCCTGCGAAAAGCTGCCCAGCCGCGCCGCCGTGGCGAATGCATGCAACTCGGAAAGCGAGGGGGAGCGGATGCGCATGGCCAGGAGTGAATATATGAGCGTTGGTAATGGGTTGCCGCCACATTGTCGCTTTTCGCACCCGGTGGCGCTGTCCACAATGGCTGCTCGAACTATTTCACGAGAGAGACGCCCATGATTTCACGCCGTTGCCTGGTGGCCGCTCTTGCGGCCAGTTCCGTTGCCGCGCTGCACGCCCCGACCGCCATGGCGCAGGCCAATGACTACCCGAACCGCCCCATCAAGCTGATCGTGCCGTTTGCTGCCGGCGGCTCCACCGACATGGTGGCGCGACTGCTGGCCGACAAGATGGGCGCCGTGCTGGGCAAGGCGGTGGTGGTGGACAACAAGGGCGGCGCCGGCGGCTCGCTGGGCGCCGACGCGATTGCCAAGTCCGCACCCGACGGCTACACCATCGGCATGGCCACGGTGAGCACCCATGGTGCCAACCCCGCCATTTATGCCAAGCTGCCTTACGACGCGGTGAAGGATTTTGCCCCCATCACCAACGTGATGGCCGTGCCCAGCGTGTTCGTGGTGCACACCAGCGTGCCCGCCAAGAGCATGAAGGAATTCATCGCCCTGGCCAAGGCCAGCCCCGGCAAGTACACCTTTGCCTCGCCCGGCACCGGCTCGCTGGGCCATGCCAACATCGAGAACTTCATGGATCTGGCGGACATCAAGCTGCTGCACATCCCCTACAAAGGCGCGGGCCAGGCCATCAACGATGCGCTGGCGGGTCAGGTCGATTCCATGACCGACAATCTGCCGTCGACCCTGCCGCACATCAAGTCCGGCAAGCTGCGCCCGCTGGCGGTGCTGGCCTTGAAGCGCAGCCCGGTGCTGCCCGATGTGCCCACCTATTCCGAGCTGGGTTACCCCGGCATGGGCGATGGCGGCTGGTTTGGCCTGGTGGCACCGGCCGGCACGCCCAAGGCCATCATCGACAAACTCAACGCCGCGGCCCACAAGGTCATGGCGAGCGCGGATTACATCGAGCGCATGAACGCGATCTCGGGCGAGTCCATGGCCAACACGCCGGCGCAGTTCGCCAAGCAGATCGATGCCGCGATTGCGCGCTACCAGGGCGTCGCCAAAAAGGCCAACATCCGCCTCGATTGATGGACTTGCCCGACTTCTTGCAGCCCCGGCCGGACACCCCGGTCGAGGTGCGCGCGCCCACAGCGCCCGCCCTGCCGCTGGTGTGCGATTCGCCGCACAGCGGCACGGCCTACCCGGCCGACTTTGGCCATGTGGTGCCCCTGTCTTTGCTGCGCCGGGGGGAGGACACGCACATCCACACGCTGTGGCAGGACGTGCCGGCCCACGGCGCGACGCTGATCGCGGCGACCTTTCCCCGCACCTACATCGACCCCAACCGCAGCGAGGTCGACATCGACCCCGCCATGCTCGCCGGCGATTGGCCCGAGCCCTTGACGCCGGGCGAGAAAACACGCCAGGGCCTGGGGCTGGTGTGGGCCCGCATCAGCAAGGACGGCGTGGCTACGCCGCTGTATGACCGGCGCCTGACCGTGGCCGAGGTGCAGGGGCGCATCGCCCACTACTGGCGCCCCTACCACGCCGCGCTGCAGCAGGCCATCGACACGAGCGTGCAGCGCTTTGGCGCCGTGTGGCATCTGAACCTGCACTCCATGCCCAGCGACGTTTACCGGCGCCTGGGTCGGACCGATGCGCCGCCCCTGGCCGACTTCGTGTTGGGCGACCGCGACGGCACCACCTGCGCGCCCGAGTTCGTGCAGCTGGTGGCCGCCACCCTGCGCGGCTTTGGCTACAGCGTGGCGCTGAATGAACCGTACAAAGGGGTGGAACTGATTGGCCGTATCGGCCAGCCGCACCGGGGCCGGCACAGCCTGCAGATCGAGATTCGCCGCCCCGTCTACATGGACGAGGACACGCGCGAGCCCCATGCCGGCTTTGCGCCGCTGCGCGCCCATCTGGACGCGCTGATGGGCGTGGTCGCCGCCTATGTGCGCGCAGCCATGCCACGACAATAGCTATTGAAAATATAGCGTTTCACGCTTGTTTCTGCTGGGTTTCGTGCCGCCAATGCCATGAGACGCAGCAGGAAAGAGCGCTAGCTGCTCTCTTTTTTGATAGTTGTCAGGCGGCTGCGCTGAACAGATCGACGCGGTCGGTGATGATGCCGTCGGTGCCCAGGTCGATCAGGCGTTGGGCCGCCCATTCGTCGTTCACCGTGTAGCTCAGGGCGCGCAGACCCAATGCGTGGACCTGTTGCACCAGGGCAGCATCCCACAAGGCGTGGTTGCATACCAGCGCCTGGCAGCCCAGTTGCTGCGCCTCGTCCAGGCAGCCTTCCCGCAGGGTGTCGAGCAGCAGGCCGCGCGGCAACTGCGGCGCAGCGGCCTGGGCCGCCGCCAGTGCGTCCGGCTTGAACGAGGTCAGCAAGGGTGGCACGGCCGTGGCGGGCCAGATGCGTGCCAGCAATTCGCCCACGGCGCGGCCGGTGGCGGCCTCGGTGCCAGGCGTGGGCTTGATTTCCACATTCAGGCAGAAATGGTTGGCCAGGCACCAGCGCGCCAGCGCCTCCAGCGTGGGCATGCTCTCGCCCGCATGGGCGCGCGAATGCCAGCTGCCTGCATCCAGCTGCGACAGGGCGTGCCAGGGCAGGGCGCCGCCCGTGCCGCGGCCATTGGTGGTGCGCTGCAGGGTGGCATCGTGCAAAAGGAACAGCACGCCGTCGCTGCTCAACTTGGCGTCGCACTCGAACATGCGGTAACCGTGCTGCGCCCCCAGCCGAAATGCCGACATGGTGTTCTCGGGCGCCAGCTTGCCGGCGCCGCGGTGGGCGATCCAGCGAGGATAGGGCCAGGGTGTGGTCATGCTTGGCATCCTTCGGGCAGGGTCAGAGGCGCTTGCCGGTCTCGGCGTGGAACCAGTGCAGGCGGTTTTCACGCGGCGTGATGTGGATCGTTTCGCCCACCTTCGGCGAGGCGCTGCCCTCTTCGATGCGCACGATCAGGCTGTCGCCGCCCATGGTGGCGTACACCAGGCGCTCGGCGCCCAGCAGTTCGACCGTGTCCACGCGCACCTCCCAGCCGGTGGCGGTGATGTCCAGGTGTTCGGGGCGAATGCCCAGAATGGTGCCGGGCTTGCTGTTGGGCGCATGGCGCAGCAGGTTCATGGGCGGCGAGCCGATGAAGCTGGCCACAAAAATCGATGCCGGCGTGTGATAGACCTCTTCGGGCGTGCCGAACTGCTCCATCACGCCCGCGTTCATGACGATCATGCGCTGTGCCAGCGTCATGGCCTCGACCTGGTCGTGCGTGACGAACAGGCTGGTGATGCCCAGCTCACGGTGCAGCTTCTGGATTTCGATGCGGGTCTGGGCGCGCAGCTTGGCGTCGAGGTTCGACAGCGGCTCGTCGAACAAAAACACCTGCGGCTGGCGCACGATGGCGCGGCCCATGGCTACGCGCTGGCGCTGGCCGCCCGAGAGCTCGCGCGGCTTGCGTTCGAGCAGATGGCCGAGTTCGAGGATCTTGGCGGCCTTGTCCACGCGGGCCTTGATTTCGTCCTTGGGCGCCTTGGCGATCTTCAGGCCGTAGGCCATGTTGTCAAACACGCTCATGTGCGGATACAGGGCGTAGTTCTGGAACACCATGGCGATGTCGCGCTTGGCGGGCTCCAGGTTGTTGACCACGCGCTCGCCGATGGCAATGGTGCCGCCAGTGATTTCCTCCAGGCCGGCCACCATGCGCAGCAGCGTGGATTTGCCGCAGCCCGAGGGGCCGACGATGACGATGAACTCGCCGTCCTGGATGTCGGCGTTGACGCCGTGGATCACGGGCACGATCTGCTTGCCGCTGCCGTAGTGCTTGACGACGTTGCTGAGAGTGAGGGATGCCATATTTGCTATTTAATTAATAGCTGCTAGCGCTTGTTTTGTAAGCGCTGCAGGTGTTTTTGACGCTTATTTCTCGGTATCGACCAGGCCCTTGACGAACCACTTCTGCATGAGGATCACCACGGCCGTGGGCGGCAGCATGGCGATGATGGCGGTGGCCATGACGATGTTCCAGTCCACCGCGGCCTCGCCGCCGGCCAGCATGCGCTTGATGCCGATCACCACCGGGTACATGTCCTCCGAGGTGGTCATGAGCAAGGGCCACAGGTACTGGTTCCAACCGTAGATGAACTGGATCACGAACAGCGCGGCAATCGAGGTGCGCGACAGCGGCACCAGTACGTCGATGAAAAAGCGCATGGGCCCAGCGCCGTCCATGCGGGCGGCCTCCACCAGTTCGTCGGGCACCGTCAGGAAGAACTGGCGAAACAAAAAGGTGGCCGTGGCCGAGGCGATCAGTGGCAGCGTCAGGCCCGCGTAGCTGTTGAGCAGGCCCAGGTCGGCCACCACCTTGTAGGTGGGCAGGATGCGCACCTCCACGGGAAGCATCAGCGTCACGAAGATGGCCCAGAAGCACAGCATCTTGAACGGGAAGCGGAAGTACACGATGGCGAACGCCGACAGCAGCGAAATCGCGATCTTGCCCACGGTGATGACCATGGCCACCACGAAGCTCACCCACATCATGTGCACCACATTGGTGTTGGAGCCCAGCTTGCCCGAGCCGAACAGGGCGGCCTGGTAGTTCTCCCACAGGTGGGCGCCCGGCAGCAAGGGCATGGGCGACTGCACGATGGCCTGCGCCGTATGGGTGGAGGCGACGAGCGCTAGATACAGCGGAAAGGCGACGATGGCCACGCCCAGCAGCAGCACGGCGTGGGACAGGAAATTGAGCCAGGGGTTTCGATCAACCATGGTTGGCCTCCGGGGTCACGGCATGCAAAGCGGGGAGAACGAAGGAAATGCGCATGTCAGTACTGCACCTTCTTTTCCACGTAGCGGAACTGAACCACGGTGAGCGCCACCACGATGCACATCAGGATCACCGACTGCGCGGCCGAGCCGCCCAGGTCGAGCGCCTTGAAGCCGTCCTGGTACACCTTGTAGACCAGGATGGAGGTGGACTGGCCGGGGCCGCCCTGGGTGGCCGCGTCAATGATGCCGAAGGTGTCGAAGAACGCGTAGACGATGTTGATCACCAGCAAAAAGAACGTGGTGGGCGACAGCAGCGGCAGCTGGATGTTCCAGAACCGGCGCCAGGGGCCGGCGCCGTCGATGGATGCAGCTTCGATCAGCGCCTTGGGGATGGACTGCAGGCCCGCCAGAAAGAATAGGAAGTTGTAGGAAATCTGCTTCCATACCGAGGCGATCACGATGAGCGCCATGGCCTGCCCGTCGTTCATCATGTGGTTCCAGTTGTAGCCCAGCGCGCCCAGGTAGTAGGTGGCCACGCCGATGGAGGGCGAGAACAGGAACACCCACAGCACGCCAGCGATCACCGGCGCCACCGCGTAAGGCACGATGAGCAGGGTCTTGTAGACCATGGCAAAGCGCACGATGCGGTCGGCAAAAATGGCCAGCACCAGCGAGACCACGATGCCGATACCCGCCACCAGCACCGAGAACATGGCCGTGCGCTGGAAGGAGTCGAGATACGAGGGGTTGTCCACCAGCTGGCGGAAGTTGTCCAGCCCCACCCACTCGGTACTCATGCCGAAGGCGTCTTCCATCTGGAAAGACTGGATCACGGCCTGGCCGGCCGGCCAGAAAAAGAAGAGGCCGATGATGAGCAGCTGGGGCGCAATCAGCACCCAGGGCAGCCACGCCGAGCGGAAAAGTACGCGTTTTTCCATGACGGTCACAAACAAAAAAACCGCCGGTGCTGGGTGCAGCCGTCGGGAAAGGTGAAGCGGCCCCAGGGCAGGGGCCGCAGAGGCGGGAGGGGGCAGGCGCCCAGTGGCGCCCGACTCCTGATCTTATTGCTTGTACGAACGCTCGAAACGGGCCAGCAGTTCGTTGCCACGGCTCACGATGGCGTCCAGCGCATCCTTGGCCGACTTCTTGCCGGACCAGACCTGCTCGAGTTCTTCGTCCTCGATGGTGCGAATCTGCACGTAGTTGCCCAGGCGGATGCCGCGCGAGTTGTCAGTCACCTTGCGCACCATCTGGTTCACGGCCACGTCGGTGCCAGGGTACTTGGCGTAGAAGCCGGACTTGTCGGTCAGCTCATAGGCGCCCATGGTGATGGGCAGGTAGCCCGTGCGCTGGTGGCTGGCGGCCTGCACCTTGGTTTGCGACAGGAATTCGAAGAATTTGGCCACGCCCTTGTATTCGGCAGGCTTCTTGCCGGCCATGACCCACAGCGAGGCGCCGCCGATCACGGTGTTCTGCGGCGCGCCCTTCACGTCGGGGTAGTAGGGCATGGGGGCCAGGCCGTAGGCAAACTTGGCGTTCTTGGCCACGTCGCCATAGAAGCCCGACGAGGTCTGGATCATGGCGCACTCACCGGCGGTGAACGACGCCTGTGCTGCCGAGCCACGCCCCTTGTACAGGTACTCGCCCGCCTTGGCGGCCTTGGCCAGGTTGTCGATGTGCCGCACGTGCAGCGGCGAGTTGATCTTTATGCGCGCCTTGTAGCCATTGGCGCTCAGGCCGTTCTTTTCGGTGGCGAACTCGACGTTGTGCCAGGCGGAGAACGATTCCAGCTGGGTCCAGCCGTTCCAGGCCAGGGTCATGGGGCAGCTGTGGCCGCTGGCCTTGAGCTTCTTGGCGGCTTCGAACACCTCGGGCCAAGTGGCGGGGGCCTTGTCTGCGTTCAGGCCGGCCTTCTTGAAGGCGTCCTTGTTGTAATAGAAGATGGTGGTGGAGCTGTTGAACGGAAAGCTCAGCATCTCGCCATTGGGGGCGGTGTAGTAGGCGGCCACGGCAGGGATGTAGCTGCCGGGGTTGAAGTCGGCGCCGGCGTCCTTCATCACCTTGCCAACCGGCACCGTGGCGCCCTTGGAGGCCATCATCGTGGCGGTGCCCACTTCAAACACTTGCAGGATGTGTGGTGCATTGCCCGAGCGGAAGGCGGCAATGGCGGCAGTCATGCTTTCGTCATAGGCGCCCTTGAACGTGGGCACCACCTTGAATTCCTTCTGGCTCTCGTTGAACTGTTTGGCCAGGTCATTGACCCACTCGTTGTTCACGGCCGTCATCGAATGCCACCACTGGATTTCGGTTTGGGCTTGCGCAGAAACACACACGGTGGCGGCAAGGGCGGCTGTCAGGGCCAGATGCTTGAATTGCATGAATACTCCTCCAGAATGACAAAGACACAAAGGCGCGATGCTAGGTGGCGTTTGTGTCGGTGATATGTCGTTGTCTCACAGGCCTTTTGCCCGAACAACCGGGGAAACCCGGCGCGCAATGGAGGTGCGGCGGTATTGTGACGGTCATGTAACAACTTGCGTGAATTCACCGGCGGCATCAAGGCCATTGCGGGGAATGTGGCGGTTTTTTGTGCAATGCATCATGCTTGGTGCCCTGACGGATTGCAGTGCCACGTGCCTGCGCAAGCCAGGTCTTTGTTCTACCTTTCCTTCGCCATGGCCACCACTTCTCTGGACAAAAGCAAGATCAAGTTCCTGTTGCTCGAGGGCATACATCCCTCGGCGCTGGATGTCATCCGCGCAGCCGGCTATTCGCAGATCGAGGCCATCGCAGGCGCACTGCCTGATGACGAACTCAAGCGCAAGATTGCGGACGCCCATTTCGTGGGCATTCGTTCGCGCACGCAGTTGACCGAAGAGGTTTTTGCCCACGCGTCCAAACTGGTGGCCGTAGGCTGCTTTTGCATCGGCACCAACCAGGTGGACTTGAACGCGGCGCGCGAGCGTGGCATTGCGGTCTTCAATGCGCCGTACTCCAACACGCGCTCGGTGGCCGAGCTGGTGCTGGCCGAAGCCATCCTGTTGCTGCGCGGCATTCCCGAAAAAAATGCGGCGGCGCACCGGGGCGGGTGGCTCAAGTCGGCTGACAACGCGTATGAAATCCGCGGCAAGACGCTGGGCATCGTCGGCTACGGCTCCATCGGCACACAGCTGTCGGTGCTGGCCGAGGCGCTGGGCATGCAGGTGGCGTTTTTTGACGTGGTCAACAAGCTGCCCCTGGGCAATGCCCGCCAGGTGCAAAACCTGCACGATCTGCTGGGCCAGAGCGACATCGTGAGTTTGCATGTGCCCGAGCTGCCGTCCACCCAGTGGATGATCGGCGCGGCGGAAATTGCGGCCATGAAGCCCGGGGGCATCCTGATCAACGCGGCGCGCGGCACCGTGGTGCAGATCGAGCCGCTGGCCGAGGCGCTGAAGGCCAAGAAGCTGCTGGGCGCGGCCATCGACGTGTTCCCGGTGGAACCACGCACCAACAAGGACGAGTTCCAGTCGCCCCTGCGCGGGCTCGACAACGTCATCCTCACGCCCCACATCGGTGGCTCCACCATGGAGGCGCAGGCCAACATTGGCCTGGAAGTGGCCGAAAAGCTGGTGAAATACAGCGACAACGGCACCAGCACCTCGTCGGTCAACTTCCCCGAAGTAGCTTTGCCCGCCCACCCCGGCAAGCACCGCCTGTTGCACGTCCACCGCAACGTGCCGGGCGTGCTGTCGGAGATCAACCGCATCTTCTCGGACAACCAGATCAACATTGCCGCCCAGTACCTGCAGACCAACGAGAAGATTGGCTATGTGGTGATCGATATCGACGCTGCATCGTCTGACCTGGCGCTCGACAAGCTGGCCCATGTGCCCGGAACGCTGCGCAGCCGCGTGCTGTTCTAGGCGGGCCCGGGGCGCGCGGGCGCCCCGTGGCTTAAAATCCTTCCCCCGATGCTCATGGGCGCGTGGCGCCCACCCAGGTAGATTTCATGAATGTTCCGATTGCGTTGGCTGCCTTGCAGGCGCAGGCTGCCGAGCCTGTGCGTCTGCGCGAAATTCCCTACAACTACACCTCGTTCTCCGACCGGGAGATCGTGATTCGCCTGCTGGGCGCGCCCGCCTGGGAGGTGCTCGACCAGTTGCGCAATGAGCGCCGTACGGGCCGCTCTGCCCGCATGCTGTATGAAGTGCTGGGCGATATCTGGGTGGTGCAGCGCAACCCTTATCTGCAAGACGACCTGCTTGACAACCCGGCCCGGCGCAAGCTGCTGGTCGATGCCCTGCAGCACCGCCTGGGCGAGATCGACAAGCGCCGCACCCCCGCCGACGACGCCGAGCGCGATCGTCTGGTGGGTGAACTGGCACAGGCCGCACGCCGTGCGGTGGCTGAGTTTGATGCCACGTTCGAGCAGGCTGCCACGCTGCGCCGCCAGATCCAGCGCACGCTGGGGCGCCTTACGGCCAAGGACAACATCAAGTTCGACGGCCTCTCGCGCGTGAGCCATGTGACCGACGCGACCGACTGGCGCGTCGAATACCCCTTTGTGGTGCTGACCCCTGACACCGAGGCCGAGATGGCGCGCCTGGTTAAGGGTTGCATCGAGCTCGGTCTGACCATCATCCCGCGCGGGGGCGGCACGGGTTACACCGGCGGCGCGATTCCGCTGACATGGAAGAGCGTGGTCATCAACACCGAAAAGCTCGAAGCCATGACCGAGGTGGAAATGCGCCGTCTGCCGGGCATGGACCGCGATGTGGGCACCGTGTGGACCGAAGCCGGCGTGGTCACCCAGCGCGTGGCCGATGCGGCCGAGCGTGCAGGCTTTGTGTTTGCCGTCGACCCGACCAGTGCCGAGGCCTCGTGCATCGGCGGCAACATCGCCATGAACGCGGGCGGCAAGAAGGCCGTGCTGTGGGGCACGGCGCTCGACAACCTCGCCAGCTGGCGCATGGTGACGCCCGAGGCGCAGTGGCTGGAGGTGACGCGCCTGGATCACAACATGGGCAAGATCCATGATGCCGAGATGGCCTGCTTCGAGCTGCAGTATTTCGAGGCCGACGGCAAAACACCCATCCGCACCGAGCGCCTGGACATTCCGGGCAAGACCTTCCGCAAGGAAGGCCTGGGCAAGGACGTGACCGACAAGTTCCTTTCGGGGCTGCCCGGCATCCAGAAGGAGGGCTGCGACGGCCTCATCACCAGCGCGCGCTGGGTGGTGCACCGCATGCCCGAGCACACGCGCACCGTGTGCCTGGAGTTCTTTGGCAACGCCAAGAACGCGGTGCCCAGCATTGTCGAGATCAAGGACTTCATGTTCGCCGAGCAAAAGCGCAGTGGCGTGTTGCTGGCCGGCCTGGAGCACCTGGACGACCGGTATCTCAAGGCCGTGGGCTATGCCACCAAGAGCAAGAAGCATGGTGGCGGGTTGCCCAAGATGGTGCTGTTCGGCGATATCGCGGGCGACAACGCCGACGATGTGGCGCGCGTCACTAGTGAGGTGGTGCGCATTGCCAACTCGCGCAGCGGTGAAGGCTTTATCGCCATCAGCCCCGAGGCGCGCAAGAAATTCTGGCTCGACCGCAAGCGCACGGCCGCCATCAGCCGCCACACCAACGCCTTCAAGATCAATGAAGACGTGGTGATCCCGCTGCCGCGCATGGCCGAGTACACCGACGGCATCGAGCGCATCAACATAGAGCTGTCCCTGCGCAACAAGATCAAGCTGTGCGACGCGCTCACCGACTTTTTCGAGCGTGGCAACCTGCCATTGGGCAAGCACGACGACGCCAATGAAATCCCCTCGGCTGAGTTGCTGGAAGACCGCGTGGCCCAGGCCGTTGCGCTGGTCGCCGAGGTGCGTGCGCTGTGGTCGGGCTGGTTGCAGGGCGTTGAAACGCTGTTCCCGCAATTGCAGGACCACACGCTGCGCGCGAGCTGGAAGACCCAGCTGCGTGCGCCATTGCAGGGCATCTTTGCGGGCGCGGCGTTCCAGCCCATCCTGGATGAAGCCACGGCCATCCACAAGCGCGTGCTCAAGGGCCGCGTGTGGGTGGCCCTGCACATGCACGCGGGCGACGGCAACGTGCACACCAACCTGCCGGTCAACAGCGACGATTACGAAATGCTGCAGACCGCGCACCAGGCGGTCGAACGCATCATGGTGCTGGCGCGCAGCCTCGATGGCGTGATTTCGGGCGAGCACGGCATCGGCATCACCAAGCTGGAGTTCCTGACCGACGCGGAGCTGCAACCCTTTGCGGACTACAAACGCAAGGTCGACCCGGAAGGGCGTTTCAATAAGGGCAAGTTGCTCCGAAATCAGGAGCTGCCAGCGCTTGTTGGTAAAGCGCCAGAGGCCCATTTGGCTTCAAAACCGGTGCTGCACGCCGACCTGACCAACGCCTATACGCCGAGCTTCGGCTTGATGGGCCACGAGTCGCTGATCATGCAGCAGAGCGACATCGGCGCCATTGCCGACAGCGTCAAGGACTGCCTGCGCTGCGGCAAGTGCAAGCCCGTGTGCTCCACGCATGTGCCGCGCGCCAACCTGCTGTACAGCCCGCGCAACAAGATTCTGGCCACCTCGCTGCTGGTCGAAGCGTTTTTGTACGAAGAGCAGACCCGCCGCGGCGTGAGCATCAAGCACTGGCAAGAGTTCGAGGACGTGGCCGACCACTGCACCGTGTGCCACAAGTGCGAGAGCCCCTGCCCGGTGAAGATCGACTTTGGCGACGTCACCATGAACATGCGCAACCTGCTGCGCAAGATGGGCAAGAAGAGCTTCCGCCCCGGCAACGCGCTGGCCATGACCATGCTCAATGCCACCAACCCCGACACCATCAAGCTGCTGCGCACGGCCATGGTGGGCGTGGGCTTCAAGGCCCAGCGCATGGCGGTGGATTTGCTGCGCAAGGTCGGACGCAAGCAGACGGCCAAGCCGCCTGCCACGGTGGGCACCGCGCCCATCAAAGAGCAGGTGATCCACTTCATCAACAAGAAGCTGCCCGGTGGCCTGCCCAAGAAGACGGCGCGTGCGCTGCTCGACATCGAGGACAAGGACTACGTGCCTATCATCCGCAACCCGCAGGCCACCACGGCCGAGACGGAGGCGGTGTTTTACTTTCCGGGCTGCGGGTCGGAGCGCCTGTTCAGCCAGGTGGGCCTGGCCACGCAGGCCATGTTGTGGCACGCGGGTGTGCAGACCGTGCTGCCGCCTGGCTACCTGTGCTGCGGTTACCCGCAGCGCGGCTCGGGCCAGTTCGACAAGGCCGAGAAGATGATCACCGACAACCGGGTGCTCTTCCACCGCGTGGCCAACACGCTCAACTACCTCGACATCAAGACCGTGGTGGTGAGCTGCGGCACCTGCTATGACCAGCTGCAGGGCTACGAGTTTGACAAGATCTTCCCTGGCAGCCGCATCATCGACATCCACGAGTACCTGCTGGAAAAGGGCATCACGCTGCAGGGCAAGGGCGCCTACCTGTACCACGAGCCCTGCCACAACCCCATGAAGCTGCAGGACTCGATGAAGACGGTGAAGGCGCTGGTGGGCGAGCAGGTGCTGAAAAGCGAGCGCTGCTGTGGCGAGTCGGGCACGCTGGGCGTGACGCGGCCGGACGTGTCCACGCAGGTGCGCTTCCGCAAGGAAGAGGAAATCAGGAAGGGTGAAGCCGCTCTTCGTGCAGGTGGCGCCGTGGGCGCGCAAGACAACGTCAAGATTTTGACCAGCTGCCCGAGCTGCCTGCAGGGCCTGAACCGTTACGAGGGCGACTTGCAGAACGGCTTGCTCGAAGCCGACTACATCGTGGTCGAAATGGCGCGCGAGATATTGGGCGAAAACTGGATGCCCGACTACGTGCACCAAGCCAACAACGGCGGCATCGAGCGGGTGCTGGTCTGATGGCCTGCCCGTTGTGCGCCGAAGACGGTGGCGCATTGGTCTGGCGTGGTGATCGCCTGCGTGTCATCCGTGCGCAGGAGGTGGGGTTCCCAGCCTTTTACCGCGTGGTCTGGAATGCGCATGTGGCCGAGTTTTCTGACCTGACTGCTGCCGAACGTGCCCACTGCATGGAGGCCGTGGCGGTGGTGGAACAGGCCCTGCGCCAGCATCTTTCTCCCACCAAGATCAACCTGGCAGCGCTGGGCAACATGGTGCCGCACCTGCACTGGCATGTGATTGCGCGGTTTGACTGGGACAGCCATTTTCCGGCGCCCGTGTGGGCTGCGGCGCAGCGGGCCAGTTCTGCGGCGCGGGAGGCGGCCCTGCAGGCCAGGCTACCCGCGCTGGAAAACGGGCTGCGTTTGCAACTGGCCGCCCTGGCTGCTGCGTGACCGCAGCGCGGCCTGGCGGTACCCCGCCGCCGGTGTGTGGACCACCCGGTGGGACAATGCAGGCAGTCTTCGACAACAGTTTTCTCACAGGTGAATCCATGGCAGGTTTGAAAGCGGGCGCGCCCACGCCGCAGGCGCTGACGGTGCATGAGGCATCACGGGTGCTCGAAGTCGGGTTTTCCGATGGCGCCACGTTCCGCATTCCGTTCGAGTTGATGCGTGTGTATTCACCGTCGGCCGAGGTGCAGGGCCACGGTCCGGGCCAGGAGGTGCTGCAGACAGGCAAGCGCAACGTGGCGCTGGTCAGCCTGGAACCCGTGGGCAACTATGCCGTCAAGCCCACGTTCTCGGACGGCCACGACAGCGGGATCTTCACCTGGGACTACCTCTACGAACTGGGCCAGCAGCAGGACGCGCTGTGGGCCCAGTACACCGAGCGACTGGCCGCCGCCGGTGCCGACCGTGATGCGCCGATGGCGCCCAAGGGTGGGGCAGGGGGCCATGCCTGCGGCAGCCACTGACGCTGCTGGCGGGGCATATGCCGGGCAAAGCGCAGAATTCGCCCGAAGTCCCCGTGATTCATTGTGCTATTGAATAAATAGCTGTTGACGCAATATATATAAGCGCTAGCGGCTGTTTTTATTCTGATAGCGACGTCCAATTTGCGACAGATGCCCCAAGTCAGTGCGGGGTTGTCGCTGTACCTCTGGCGCCCAGGCGCCTAGCATGATTCCTATGAGCACCACGCATTTCGGTTTTCAATCGGTAGACGAGCAGGAAAAGGCACGCCGCGTGCGTGGCGTGTTTGATTCCGTGGCCTCCAAATACGATGTGATGAACGACCTCATGTCGGCAGGCCTGCACCGTGCCTGGAAGGCCTACACCGTGATGGTGGCCAACCTCAGCGAAGGCAGCCAGGTGCTTGATATTGCCGGTGGCACGGGCGACCTGGCGCTGGCGTTCTCCAAGAAGGTGGGCGCATCGGGCCGCGTGGTGCACACCGACATCAACGAAGCCATGCTGCGCGTGGGGCGCGACCGCCTGATCGACGCTGGCGTGGTGCTGCCGACGCTGGTATGCGACGCGGAAAAGCTGCCGTTTCCGGACACGCACTTTGACGTGGTGAGCGTGGCCTTCGGCCTGCGCAACATGACGCACAAGGACCAGGCCATTGCCGAGATGTGCCGGGTGCTCAAGCCCGGCGGCAAGCTGCTGGTGCTGGAGTTTTCGAAAGTGGCCAAGCCGCTCACGAAGGTGTATGACTGGTATTCGTTCAAGGTGCTGCCCCAGTTGGGCAAGCTGGTGGCGGGCGACGATGCCAGCTACCGCTATCTGGCCGAGTCCATCCGGATGCACCCAGGACAGGAAGAACTCAAAAGCCTCATGCAGAAAAATGGCTTTGGGCATGTGGACTATCACAACATGACGGGGGGCATTGTGGCCCTGCATGTTGGAATCAAGTGCTGAGTGAGCGTTTCGCTCAAAGTGGATTAACGGAGACGGAGAAATCATGATGAAACTGTGGTCTGTGGTGTTGGTGGCGGTGCTGGCGTTTGCGCATGCCGATGCGGATGCCCGGCGCATGGGTGGTGGCAAATCGGTGGGCAAGCAGTCCAGCAACGTCACCCAGCGTGACGCGGCCACGCCGCCCGCAACGCCGGGTGCACCTGCGCAGACGGCGACCAACGCAGCGGCGGCCAAGCCGGCTGCGGCCGCAGCGCCTGCTGCAGCGGCCAAAAAGCCCTGGGGTGCCATGCTGGGCGGTCTTGCCGCCGGTCTGGGGCTGGCCTGGCTTGCCAGTTCGCTGGGTCTGGGCGAAGGGTTCGGCAACATCCTGATGATCGCGCTGCTGGCGGTGGCCGCGTTTGCCATCTTCAAGATGGTGATGCGCGCGCGCAGCGGCGGCAACAACCGCCTTGCGGCGGCTGGCGGTGCGCCTTTCGCTTTCCAGGGCGCGGGCGCCGCTACGCCGGAGGCCGCTCAGGTTCCGCGTCAGTACAGCCCCGCCAACGTGGGCAACGATGCTTCTGCACGCCCGTGGGAGCGCAGCGGCATGGCGTTTGATGCATCGCGGCAGCAGCAGGGCACAGGCACGATGATTGGCTCGGGCCTGTCGGGATCGCAAAACTGGGGCATTCCAGAAGGGTTCGACGCCGAAGGCTTTCTCACGGCAGCCAAGCGCAATTTCGTCACGCTGCAGGCCGCATGGGACCGCTCCGACATCGCCACGTTGCGTTCGATGATGACCGACAGCATGCTGGAAGAAATTCGCACGCAGTTGACCGAGCGCGAATCGCACCGCGGCGACCAGCCCAACCACACCGATGTGGTCATGATCGAGGCCCAGCTGCTGGGCATCGAAGAGCTCGACGACGGCTACATGGCCAGTGTGGAGTTCTCGGGCATGATCCGTGAAGAGCTGTCCGCCGGGCCCAGCCCCTTCCGCGAAGTGTGGAACATGACCAAGGCCAAGACCGGCGCCAGCGGCTGGCTGGTGGCGGGCGTGCAAGCGCTGCAGTAAAGCGGCAGGGCTTCCCGGTTCAGGGAATAATCGGGGACTATGGCAACACAGTCCCCTTTTTCATTTCTGGATGGTCTTTTTGACCGCGTGGCCGCAGGCCCCCAGCCACCGCAGTGGCTGGTGCATGAGGTGCACCAGCGCCTGGTCCTTTTTCTCAACCATGTGTTGATGCAGGAAAAAGAGGCCATGGACCGCCTGGTGCGCCAGCGTGGCCGCGTGGCGCGCGTGCAATGGCGCTCCTACTCGATGGCCTTGCTGGTCACGCCGGCGGGCCTGTTCAACCTGGCGCCCGAAGGCGCGGCGCCCGATCTGCAGCTGGAAGTCACCGAAACCTCTCCCCTGGCGCTGGCAAGCGTTGCCCTGCGGGGCGACAAGCCGGCGATCCGCATTGAGGGCGATGTGCAACTGGCGGCCGAGATCAACTGGCTGGTGGATCATGTCCGCTGGGACCTGGAAGAAGACGTTGCCCGCCTGATTGGCGACGCGCCTGCGCACACGCTGGGCCAGGTGGTGCGCAAGGCGGCGCAGGCCTTGCGCCTGTTCGTGGGCACGCGCATGGCGTCTGCCGCTGCGACCCCGGCAGCTGCTGCCGCCACGCCGGCGGCTGCTGCGCCTGCTGCGCCAGGATCACCGTCGGGCACTGCCGACCGGACCGCTCCATGAAGCGTTTTCTGCGGGGCGCCACCATCGTCTGGGTGGTGTTCCGGTATGGACTGGATGGCTTGGTGCTGGACAGCTTCCAGAAACCCTGGCTGCGCCTGCTGTCACGCGTTCTTTCGGTCGGCCGCAATCTGGAGGCGCCGCGCGGCCAGCGCCTGCGCGAGGCGCTGGAGCAGCTCGGGCCTATCTTTGTCAAGTTTGGCCAGGTGCTCTCGACCCGGCGCGATCTGCTGCCCGCCGACATGGCCGACGAGCTGGCGCGGCTGCAAGACCGCGTGCCGCCGTTTGATCCCGACATCGCCATTGCCACCATCGAGCGCGCTTTCCGCCGCCCGGTGGGCGAGGTGTTCGTTGCGTTCGACCGCGTGCCGGTGGCCAGTGCCTCGATTGCGCAGGTGCATTTCGCCATCTTGCGCGACCGGGGTGGCGTCGAGCGCGAGGTGGCCGTCAAGGTGCTGCGCCCGGGCATGCTGCCGGTGATCGAAAAAGACCTGAGCCTCATGCGCATGATGGCTGGCTGGCTGGAGAACCTGTCGGCCGATGGCAAGCGCCTGAAGCCGCGCGAGGTGGTGGCCGAATTCGACAACTACCTGCACGATGAACTGGACCTGGTGCGCGAAGCCGCCAACGCCGCGCAGCTGCGCCGCAATATGCAGGGGCTGGACCTGGTGCTGATTCCGGAAATCTACTGGGATTTCTGCCATCCCGAGGTCATGGTGATGCAGCGCATGAACGGCGTGCCCATCAGCCAGGTCGAGCGCCTGCGCGATGCGGGGGTGGACATCCCCAAATTGGCGCGCGATGGCGTCACGATCTTCTTCACCCAGGTGTTCCGCGACGGCTTCTTTCATGCCGACATGCACCCGGGCAACATCCAGGTGAGTCTGGAGCCGGCCACGTTCGGGCGCTATATCTCGCTCGATTTCGGCATCGTGGGCACGCTCACTGAAGTCGACAAGGAATACCTGGCGCAGAACTTCGTCGCGTTTTTTCGCCGCGACTACAAGCGCGTGGCCGAACTGCACATTGAAAGCGGCTGGGTGCCCCCGGAAACCCGCGTCAACGACCTCGAATCGGCAATCCGTGCCGTGTGCGAACCCTATTTCGACCGTCCGCTCAAGGAAATATCGCTCGGCATGGTGCTGATGCGCCTGTTCCAGACATCGCGGCGCTTTCAGGTCGAGATCCAGCCGCAACTGGTGCTGCTGCAAAAGACCCTGCTCAACATCGAAGGGCTGGGCCGCCAGCTCGACCCGGAGCTGGATCTGTGGAGCACCGCCAAGCCCTTCCTTGAGAAGTGGATGCTGGAGCAGATGGGCCCGCAACGCCTGTGGCGCGAGTTGCGTGCCGAGGCGCCGCACTATGCCAAGCTCGTGCCCGAGCTGCCGCGCCTGCTGTATGACTATCTGAGCCGGCGGCCTGCCGAGTCGCAAAGTGCCTTGCGCGATCTGCTGGAGGCGCAAAAACGCACCAATCGCCTGTTGCAAAGCATCATTTACGGTGGCCTGGGCTTTGTGCTGGGCCTGCTCGTGATGCAGCTGATGGTCAGGGTCCGGCTCTTCTGAGGCTGGCTGTTTCAGCTTTTTCTTTCTCTTTTTTCATTTTTCCTCGCGACATCAAGGAACATGCCGTGCTGTTGACCCTGGTTATCGTCTATCTGTTGATCACCATCGCCATTGGCCTGGTTGCCGCCAAGCGGGTCAAGAATGCCGCCGATTTCGCAATTGCCGGGCGGCACCTGCCGCTGTACATGATCGTCACCACCACCTTCGCCACCTGGTTTGGTTCGGAGACGGTGCTGGGGATTCCGGCCAAGTTCATTGAGGGCGGGCTGGGCAATGTGGTCGAAGACCCGTTCGGCGCGGGGTTCTGCCTGATTCTGGTGGGCCTGTTCTTTGCGGGCAAGCTTTACCGCATGACGTTGCTGACCATCAGCGACTACTACCGCGAGCGCTATGGCCGCGTCGTCGAGGTCGTGTGCTCGCTGATCATCATGCTGAGCTATCTGGGCTGGGTGTCGGCCCAGGTCACCGCCTTGGGACTGGTGTTCAACCTGCTGTCCGGCGGGGCCATCAGCATTCCCGTGGGCATGACGATCGGGGTGGTTTCCATCCTGGCGTACACGTTGTTTGGCGGCATGTGGTCGGTGGCCGTGACGGACTTCATCCAGATGATCATCCTGGTGGTGGGGCTGACATTGATCGCCGTGTTTGCGGGCAATATGGCCGGTGGGGCAGGCAAGGTCATCGAACTGGCCTCCAGCCGCGAGTTGTTCCGCTTTCTGCCGGAGCCCAAATTCCACGACATCGTGTTCTTCATTGCGGCCGGCATCACGATGATGTTTGGCTCGATTCCCCAGCAGGATGTCTTTCAGCGCGTCATGTCGGCCAACAACATTCAGGCCGCCACGCGCGGGCCGGTGATTGGTGGCATCTTCTACATCCTGTTTGCCTTTGTGCCCATGTTTCTGGTGGCGAGCGCGCTCATCATCATGCCGACGGAAACGGCGGCGCTGCTCAAGGACGATCCGCAAAAGGTGCTGCCCACGCTGGTGCTGGAGAAGATGCCGTTTGTCATGCAGGTGCTCTTTTTTGGTGCGTTGCTGTCGGCACTCAAGTCCACGGCCTCGGCCACCTTGCTGGCGCCCAGCGTGACGTTTACCGAGAACATCTGGCGGCAGTTCCGTCCGCATGCCTCGGACCGGCAGCATTTGCGCACCATGCGCATCACCACGCTGGTATTCAGCGGCCTGGTGCTGGCCTATGCGATTCGCATGGAAGGCACCTCCATCTATGAACTGGTCTCGGGCGCCTACCAGGTGCCATTGGTCGGCGCTTTTGTGCCGCTGGTGTTTGGCCTGTACTGGAAGCGGGCCTCCACCCAGGGGGCGGTTTTTGCCATCGTGCTGGGGCTGTTGACCTGGGTGCTGTTTCTGGCAACCCCGGCGGGCCAGGTGTTTCCGGCGCAACTGGCCGGCTTGCTGGCAGCGCTGGTGGGTATGCTGGCGGGATCGCTGGGCCCCCAGGCCATTCGCAACAGCCATGCCGGGCACCATCGGCTGGTGGGCGTGGAATGAGTCCGGGGTGTTGAATAAGGTGCAGCCGCCTATAATTGAAGGCTTTGCACTCTCCCCCAACACTCTCGTCATGCCTATTTACGCCTACAAATGCGGCTCCTGCGGCCATGCCAAGGATGTGCTGCAAAAAATCTCCGACCCTCAGCTCACGGTGTGCCCCGCCTGCGGCGCCGAAGCCTTTACCAAGCAGGTGACTGCCGCAGGGTTTCAGCTCAAGGGCTCTGGCTGGTATGTGACGGATTTTCGTGGCGGCAACGGCGGCAGCTCCGCCCCCGCCACCGAGGGCAAGAGCGATGGCACGGGTGCAGCGGGTGCCAACAGTTCCGCGCTTGCCTCAGTAGATAGCGGTGCGGCCACGAAGGCGGCTGCCAGCGCAGCCCCCGCCACCACTGGCGCCAGCGCCATTTCTTCAGACTGAGCCCTTCGATGTCCGCCTTGCGCAAATGGTTGTTCACCGGCTTGCTGGTGATTGTTCCGGGGGTGATCACCATTGCGGTGCTCAACTGGATCGTGGGCACGCTCGACCAGACCCTGCAGATCCTGCCAGGCGCCTGGCAGCCCGACAAGCTGCTGGGTTTTCACATCCCCGGCTTTGGCGTGCTGCTCACCCTGCTGATCCTGCTGGTGGTGGGTGCAACGGCCAGCAACTTTGCCGGGCGCAAGCTGGTGCAACTGGGCGACAGTCTGGTCAGCCGTATCCCGGTGGTGCGCTCCATCTATTCGAGCGTCAAGCAGGTCTCCGACACGCTGTTTTCCGAAAGCGGCAACGCCTTTCGCACCGCCGTGCTGGTGCAGTGGCCCCGCGACGGGGTGTGGACCGTGGCCTTCATCACGGGCACGCCCAACGGCGAAGTGGCAGCGTATCTGCGCGACGAGTTTGTCAGCGTGTACGTGCCCACCACCCCCAATCCCACCGGCGGGTATTTTGTGATGGTGCGCAAGAGCGACTGCGTCGAGCTCGACATGAGCGTGGACGCAGCGCTCAAATACATTATTTCGATGGGTGTGGTCGCCCCTTCCGACCCCGCCCTTGCCCCTGTCTCCTCCAAGTGAATCCCTTTTAATGCGCCACAGCGGCGCCGGAAGTTTTGCCATGGCCATGCGTTCCCACTATTGCGGTCTTGTGACCGAAGCCCTGCTGGGCCAAACCGTCACCCTGTCGGGCTGGGTGAACCGCCGCCGCGACCATGGTGGCGTGATCTTCATTGACCTGCGTGACCGCGAAGGCTCGGTGCAGGTGGTCTGCGACCCCGACCGCGCCGAGATGTTCAAGACCGCCGAAGGCGTGCGCAACGAGTTCTGCGTGCAGGTCAAGGGCCTGGTGCGCGCGCGCCCCGAAGGCACCACCAACGACAACCTCCAGAGCGGCAAGATCGAGGTGCTGTGCCACGAGCTGAACGTGCTCAACCCCTCGGTCACGCCCCCGTTCCAGATCGACGAAGAGAACCTGTCGGAAACCACGCGCCTCACGCACCGGGTGCTGGATCTGCGCCGCCCCTACATGCAGAACAACCTGAAGCTGCGCTACCGCGTGTCGATGGAAGTGCGCAAGTTCCTCGACGCCAACGGGTTCATCGACATCGAAACCCCATGCTCACCAAGAGCACGCCCGAAGGCGCGCGCGACTACCTCGTGCCCAGCCGCGTGCACGACGGCCATTTCTTTGCGCTGCCGCAATCGCCCCAGCTGTTCAAGCAGCTCTTGATGGTGGCGGGCTTTGACCGCTACTACCAGATCACCAAGTGCTTCCGCGACGAAGACCTGCGCGCTGACCGCCAGCCCGAATTCACCCAGATCGATATCGAAACCTCGTTCATGGACGAGCAGGAAATCCGTGACATGTTCCAGGGCATGATCAAGACGGTGTTCCAGAACACGCTGGGCGTGGACCTGGGCGAGTTCCCCGTCATGACCTACCAGGATGCAGCCCACCGCTTTGGTTCGGACAAGCCTGACCTGCGCGTGAAGCTCGAATTCACCGAACTCACCGACGTGATGAAAGACGTGGATTTCAAGGTGTTCTCGGGCGCGGCCAACATGAAGAATGGCCGCGTGGTGGCCCTGCGCGTGCCCGGTGGCTCCAAGGAAAACGGTGGCATCAGCCGGGGCGAAATCGACGCCTACACCGAGTTCGTCAAGATCTACGGTGCCAAGGGGCTGGCCTACATTCGCGTCAACGAGCTGGCCAAGGGGCGCGAGGGCCTGCAATCGCCCATCGTGAAAAACATTCACGACGTGGCCTTGGCTGAAGTTCTCAAGCGCACCGGCGCCCAGGACGGTGACCTGCTGTTCTTCGGCGCCGACAAGGAAAAGATCGTCAACGACGCCATTGGCGCGCTGCGCATCAAGATCGGTCACAGCGAGTTTGGCAAGAAGAACGGCCTGTTCGAGGACCGCTGGGCACCGCTGTGGGTGGTGGACTTCCCGATGTTCGAGCACGACGAAGAAAACGACCGCTGGGTGGCCGTGCACCACCCCTTCACCGCGCCCAAGGACGGCCACGAGGACTACATGGTCACCGCCCCCGAGAAGTGTATCTCCAAGGGTTACGACATGGTCCTGAACGGCTGGGAGATGGGCGGCGGCTCGGTGCGTATCCACCGCGCCGACGTTCAGCAAAAAGTGTTCGACGCGCTCAAGATCACGCCCGAAGAGGCACAGCAGAAGTTTGGCTTCCTGCTCGACGCCCTGCAATACGGCGCCCCCCCGCACGGCGGCCTGGCGTTTGGCCTGGATCGCATCGTCACGCTGATGACCGGCGCCGAATCGATCCGCGACGTGATTGCCTTCCCCAAGACCCAGCGCGCCCAGTGCCTGCTGACCCAGGCGCCGTCCATCGTGGACGAAAAGCAGTTGCGCGAGTTGCACATCCGCTTGCGCAATCCGGATGCGGTGAAGGCAGACTGATCGCACCAGGCCTTCGGGCAGAATCAGAGGCGCCTGCGGGCGCCTTTTTTATTGGAGAGATGTGTGTGAACAAGCCTCTGTCGAAGTCCAACGCGCTGGCGAGCAAAGTGATTTTTGCTGCGATGACCATATTGCGAGATGGTGGCGGCCAGATGAAAGCGGCTGACATTTTCGATGCCATTCCGCAGAAACTGACGTTGGACGACTGGGCTCAGGAAGTCATCGAAAGCAATGGTTTGGCCCGCTGGCGAACCTACGTGCATTTCTTTTCGGTGGATGCGGTAAAGGCGGGATACCTGCTCAAGACGAAAGGCATCTGGCAGATTACTTCTTCGGGTGTACAGGCGCTCTCGCATGGAGAGCTGGGCTATTTTTTGGCTGCCCGCGAGGGCTACCGTGCCTGGAAACGGCAGCAACTGAATTCGCCTGAAACTGCAATGCCGCCGGGGAGCGACGCAGATGACGCTTCCGTTGCGCAGGAACCACCGGAAGACCAGTTCGAGCGCTTGCGCAAGGAGGTCAACTCCGTCCTGGCGGCGGAGATTCTGGAAGTTGTCAAAACCAACTCATGGCAGTTCTTCGAACGACTTGTCGTTCAATTGCTGCTTGCTATGGGTTATGGGGGAACCGGGGGCATGGGGCTGGCATTGCAGCGCGGCGGCGATGGCGGCGTAGACGGGTTCATCAATCAGGACAAGTTGGGGTTGGACATTGTGTATGTGCAGGCCAAGCGGTGGGCCGATCAGACAGTGGGGCGGCCCGAGATTCAACAATTTGTGGGCGCGCTTGCCGGACGTCAAGCCAACCGCGGTGTGTTCATCACGACGTCAAGATTCAGCGCGGATGCGCGCGACTACGTAAAGGCATTGCATGTCCGGGTGATCTTGATTGATGGTGAGTTGTTGGCCCAGCTCATGATTGAGCACGGCGTGGGAGTGTCGACGTGGAAGTCCTACGAACTCAAACGCATCGACTCCGACTTTTTCAGCGAAGAGTGATTCATGGCGCTGGTGCAGGGCGGGGCGATGGCACCCCAGGCGTTCAAGATCCCGCAGTCGGTGCTGGTGGTGATCCACACGCCCGCGCTGCAGGTGCTGCTGATCCGCCGCACGGTCGATGCCCCCGATGGCCAGGCGTTCTGGCAATCGGTCACCGGCAGCAAGGACAGCGCGCAGGAAAACTGGCATGAAACGGCCGTGCGCGAGGTCCTGGAGGAAACCGGCCTGCGAGCGGATGCGCCGGGGTGCATGCTGCGCGACTGGGGTCTGGAAAACCGGTACGACATCTACCCAGAGTGGCTGCACCGCTACGCACCTGGCGTGCGGCGCAACACCGAGCGCCTGTTTGGCCTGCAGGTGCCCGCCGCGGTGCCGGTGGTGCTGAGCCCGCGGGAGCACGCGGCATGGGCCTGGTGGCCCTGGCGCGAGGCAGCCGACCGCTGCTTCTCGCCCTCCAATGCCGAGGCCATCCTGTTGCTGCCACAATTTGTCTCCTCATGACCCCATCCCACACCGCTTCCGACATTCTGCGTATCGCGACCTACAACATCCACAAGGGTGTTCAGGGCCTGGGCCCGGCGCGCCGGCTCGAGATCCACAACCTGGGGCTGGCTGTGGAGCAGCTCGATGCGGACATCGTCTGCCTGCAGGAGGTGCGCAAGCTGCACCGCCGTGAAGCCGCCTATTTCCAGCGCTGGCCCGATGTGCCGCAGGCCGAGTACCTGGCGCCCGAGGGCTATGAGGCGGTGTACCGCACCAACGCCTTCACCAAACATGGAGAGCACGGCAACGCGCTGCTGTCGCGCTGGCCGGTGATCGGGCACCAGCATGAGGACATTTCCGACCACCGCTTCGAGCAGCGCGGCCTGCTGCACGTCGAGGTGGACGCGCATGGCCGCCGCGTGCATGTGATCGTGGTGCACCTGGGGCTGATTCCCGGCAGCCGGGTGCGGCAGGTCGAGCGCCTGCAGCAGTTCATCGAGCGCGAGGTGCCACCAGGGTCGCCGGTGGTGGTGGCCGGTGATTTCAACGACTGGGGGGCGCAGATCAAGCGCATGCTCTCGGGCTTCGGCCTGTATGAGTTTGATGCGCCGCGCGCCTTCACCTACCCCGCCCGGCTGCCGCTGGTGCAGCTCGATCATGTCTATGTGCGCGGGCTGGAGCCGCTCGGGCTGCATGTGCCGCGGGGCCGCATCTGGTGGCGCATGTCCGACCATTTGCCGCTGATTGCCGAGTTCAGGCTTTGACCTGCCAATGAAACGGGTGGCCGATTTCGCCAAAGACCACCGCGTGCGCCTGCTGCAGGGCGCGCAGGAGCTGTTTCCCGCCATGACGGAGGCGATGGATGCGGCGATCTCCGACATCCAGTTCGAGACCTATATCTTCGATTTCACCGGATCCGGGGCGCAGGTGGCCGAGGCGCTCATTCGCGCCGCACAGCGTGGCGTGCGCACCCATCTGGTGGTGGATGGCGTGGGCACCGGGCCGCTGCCCAAGACCTGGCAGCAGCGCATGAAGGCGGCGGGGGTGCAGGTTCGGGTGTATTCGCCGCTGGGGCCGCTGGGGCTGCTGCTGCCCCACCGCTGGCGCCGCCTGCACCGCAAGCTGTGTGTGGTCGATGGCCTGCTGGTGTTCTGTGGTGGCATCAATGTGCTGGACGATCACTACGACCCCAACTACGGCGAGCTCGATGCGCCGCGGTTTGATTTTGCCGTGCAGGCGACCGGCTCGCTGGCGGCGCAGGCCAGCCAGACCATGGAGCTTTTGTGGTGGCGCATGCAGGCGGTGCGCGACGTGCGCCTGCACCGCTTGCCGCAAGCCGTGCGCGACCTGCGCGCGGCCAGCGCCGCCCGGCATGCCCGGCAGCAGGACCGCGACGCGCGCGGCATGCGGGCTGCGCTGGTGCTGCGCGACAACGTGCGCAACCGCAGCCGCATCGAAAAGGCCTATCGGCGCGCCATTGGCGCAGCGCGCCACGACATCATCATCGCCAACGCGTATTTCATGCCTGGCGGCAAGCTGCGCCGCGCGCTGATACTGGCGGCAAACCGGGGCGTGCGCGTGCAGCTTTTGCTGCAGGGGCGCTACGAGTATTTCATGCAGTACCACGCGGCGCGGCCGGTGTATGGCGCGCTGCTGGCCGCTGGCGTGGAGATCCACGAATACGAGCCCAGCTTTTTGCACGCCAAGGTGGCCGTGATCGATGCGCACGGCGAAAAGCCCTGGGCCACGGTGGGTTCGTCCAACCTCGACCCGTTAAGCCTGCTGCTGGCGCGCGAGGCCAATGTGGTGGTCGAAGATGCCGCCTTTGCCATTGATCTGCGCCAGCGCCTCGTGCACGCCATGCAGCATGCCGGGCGGCGCATGGACCCGGCCCGCTATGCCGGCCGCCCGCTGCGCCAGCGCGTGCTCGATCGCGTGGCCTTTGGCCTGATGCGCCTGGCCTTGTGGGTCACGGGAAACCGGTACTGAGCGCATGAGTATGTCGGTTTGCTATTGAATATATAGCTAATAGCGCTTGCTCCATAAGCGCTTGTGCCCTAAAACCCTTGAAAATTGCAGGCAGGCTTTCGCTGGTAGGATGCAGCTATGTCCAGTCAACCAGTCGCCGATATGACGCCCATTCCGCCGGATGAAGGTACGCCCGTTTCCGTGAAGATCCGCGAGCGCATCGCCGCCGCGCGCAAGCGCTTCAACGCCAATGACAACATTGCCGACTTCATTGAACCCGGCGAGTTGGAGCAGCTGCTCGACGAGGTCGAGGTCAAGATGCAGGGCGTGCTCGACAGCCTGGTGATCAACACCCGGGACGACCACAACACCCACAACACCGCGCGCCGCGTGGCCAAGATGTACCTCAACGAGGTGTTCAAGGGCCGCTATGTGCAGGCGCCCCCGATCACCGAGTTTCCCAACGCCGAGCACCTCAACGAGCTGATGATCGTGGGCCCGCTCACGGTGCGCAGTGCCTGCAGCCACCATTTCTGCCCCGTGCTGGGAAAAATATGGATCGGCATCATGCCCAACGAGCACACCAACGTGATCGGCCTGTCCAAATACGCCCGCATCGTGGACTGGATCATGGGCCGCCCGCAGATCCAGGAAGAGGCCGTGGTGCAACTGGCCGACCTGATCATGGAAAAAACCCAGCCCGACGGCCTGGCCATCGTGATGGAAGCCAGCCACTTTTGCATGTCCTGGCGCGGCGTGCGCGACATGGACAGCAAGATGATCAACTCCGTGATGCGCGGCGTGTTCCTCAAGGACAGCGCCCTGCGCCGCGAATTCCTCTCGCTCATTCCAGGAAGGAACTGACCATGTTGGTACGCCTGCTTTATGCCAGCCGCGCGGTGGACACTTCGCCTGCCGCCATCGAAGCCATCCTCACCCAGTCGCGCCAGCACAACCCGGGCAGCGGCATCACGGGCATTCTTTGCTATGGCGGCGGGGTCTTCCTGCAGGCCATCGAGGGCGGGCGCTCCCCGGTCAACGACCTGTATGGCCATATCCAGCGCGACCCGCGCCACCAGAACGTGGAGCTGCTGCACTACGAAGAGATCTCCGAGCGGCGCTTTGGCGGCTGGACCATGGGGCAGGTGAACCTGTCCAAGATCAACCATTCCATCCTGCTCAAGTATTCTGAAAAACCCGAGCTCGATCCGTACGCGGTGTCGGGCAAGGTGTCGTTTGCGCTGCTCGAAGAACTGATGGCCACAGCCTCCATCATCGGCCGCGCCTGAAAAGTGGGGCGCTTGGCTACTGCGCCGGCCGATCCGAGGCCTGCTGTGCTCGCCGTACGGGAGTACGGCTGCGCGCATCGACCTCGGCTAGGCCGGCTCGCTACGCCAATCACTCCCACTTTTAGGTGATGTTGTAGCCTCTTCCGTCTGATAGCCGCAGCCGCCAGGGCGCTGCGGCTTTTTGCATTCCAGCTTCCCTGATTGGTGACCGCAGCCCATGACGACCGATCCGGCCATATCCCCGTTGCTGCTGGGCTGCGATTTCTCCAGCAGTCCCAGCCGGCGCAAGCCCATCGTGCTGGCGCTGGGGCAGCGCGTGGCGGCGCGGGTGCAACTGCTGGGCCTGGAAACCTTTGAAACGCTCGACGGCTTCGCGCGCTGGCTGGCCGTGCCGCGTGCCTGGGTGGGCGGCTTTGATCTGCCCTTTGGCCTGCCGCGCGAGCTGGTGCTGGCGCTGGGCTGGCCGCTGCAGTGGCATGCTTGCATGCAGCATTACCGCGCGCTCTCGCGGGCGCAGATCCGCGACAGCTTTGCCGCCTTTTGTGCCGCGCGGCCCGTGGGCGGCAAGTTCGCCCACCGGGCCACCGACGGGCCTGCGGGCTCCAGCCCCTCCATGAAATGGGTGAACCCGCCCGTGGCCTACATGCTGCACGCCGGCGTGCCGTTGCTGCTGGATGCGGGCGTTCACCTGCCCGGCCTGCACCCCGGCGACCCGCAGCGCGTGGCGCTGGAGGCCTACCCCGGCCTGCTGGCCCGCGAAATCCTGGCGCGCCGCAGCTACAAAAGCGACGACCGGGCCAAGCAGACGCCCGACCGCCTGATTGCCCGCAAGGACCTGGTACATGCGCTGGAGATGGGCCAGACCCGCCTGGGCCTGCGGCTCAAGCTCAGCCACGCCCAGCGCGATGCCCTGGTGGACGACGCCAGCGGCGACCGTCTCGACGCCGTGCTGTGCCTGCTGCAGGTCGCTTGGGGCGAGCAGCGCCACGAGCAGGGCGACGCGCTGTATGGCCTGCCGCCGGGGCTGGATGGTCTGGAGGGCTGGATTGTCACAGCCTGATCGGCGCCCTCATCGGCACCCTCGGCCTGCACTGAATGGAGCCTCCCATCCATCGGGCTCGTTTTTCACCTACACCGTGTGCACATTGCCATGTTGTCTTTGCGCCTGATCTTGCGTTCATCCGCCTCGGTGGCCATGGGGCTGGCCTGCGCGGCTGCCCTGGCCGCACCGGCGCCCTGGTATTACTGGCGCAGCCAGATCGACGGCAAACGCCTGTGCGCGCAGACCTCGCCCGGCGCGGGCTGGACGCGCGACAGCGCTGCGTTCGAAGGCCCCGGCTGCCAGCCGCGCCGCCGCGTGATCGTGGTGCCGATGCGCTGACCTGCCTGTGGTGGACGTTGGCACAATGGACAGCCCCGCGTTTGTGGATTTTTTGCCATGCCTGCTTTCGAAACCCTGCTCACGTTCTTTGGCGTATCGGTTTTGCTGGGGCTCACGCCCGGCCCCGACAACCTGTTCGTGCTGCTGCAATCGGCCCAGCGCGGCTGGCGTGCCGGCATGGCGGTGGTGGTGGGCCTGTGCGCGGGCCTGGTGGTGCATACCGCTGCGGTGGCCCTGGGTCTGGCGGCCGTGTTTGCTGCATCGGCCATGGCGTTCACGGTGCTCAAATACTGCGGCGCGGCCTATCTGGCCTACCTGGCATGGCAGGCCCTGCGGGCGCCCGCCGCCACGGCGCAGGAGCCGGTCAATGGCCAGGGCAACCCGGGCGGCCCCAGCCTGGGGCGCATGGTGGGGCGCGGCATGGTCATGAACCTCACCAACCCCAAGGTGCTGGTGTTCTTCCTGGCCTTTTTGCCGCAGTTTGCCGACCCGGCGCGCGGCAGCGTGGCGCTGCAACTCATGGTGCTGGGCGTGGTGTTCATGCTGGCCACGCTGCTGGTGTTTGGCGCCATCGCCTGCTTTTCGGGGGCTTCGGGGCGCTGTTGCAACGCTCGGCGCGCGCCCAGACGGTGCTCAACCGGGTGGCGGGCCTGGTGTTTCTGGGGCTGGCGCTGCGCCTGGCCACGGCCGAACGTTAACTATAAAAAACATAGCTATAAGCGCTTGATGCATAAGCGCCAGCGCCCTAAAAGACTTGAACTGTCATACGCAGGTTTGATAATGGGTGCATGACCGAACTCATCCTCATCCGCCATGGCGAAACCGACTGGAACCGCGAGCTGCGCTTCCAGGGCCAGGTGGATGTGCCGCTGAACGCCACCGGGCACGAACAGGCCCGCCGGCTGGCGCAGCGGCTGATGGCGGAGCGCCTGGCGATCGATCACCTGGTGTGCAGCGACCTCATTCGCACCCGGCAGACGGCGCAGCCCGCGCTGGCCGCGTTGCTGCCGCAACTGTCGCTCGATGCCCTCACCGATCCGCGCCTGCGCGAGCAGCATTTTGGTGTGGTCGATGGCTTGCGCGTGGACGACATCAAGGCCCGGCACGCTGCGGCCTGGGCGCAGTGGCAGCGCTTTGATGCCGATGGCGGCATGCCCGGCGGCGAGACGGCGCGGCAGTTTCACGCGCGGGTCATGGAGGCACTGCGCGGCCTGGCCCACCAGCATACGGGGCAGACCGTCATGGTGGTGACGCACGGCGGGGTGCTTGACATGGTGTGGCGCACGGCGCGCGGCCTGGGGCTCAGTGGCCCGCGCCAGAGCGACATTCCCAACGCGGGCCTGAACCGCGTGCGCCTGCAGGGCGATGCCATCGAGATCGTGCACTGGGCCGACACGCAGCATCTGGCGGGCCTGTCGGCGCAACCGGTGTACGACCAGACCCGGCTGCAGCGCGCCGAAGGCGTCACGCGCCCTTGATGCCCTTGTCGCCTCTGACCAGGGCCAGATAAGCGCTGCGGGTTTGCGGCGACACCGAATCGACCAGCTGCTCGTAAGGCGTTTTGTGCCGTGCCAGCATGCGCGCCGTGGCGATGGTTTTCGATTTGCAGAACCAGTGGCAGGTGTGCTGCATGAGGAACAGCTCGGCCGACATCGTGAAGGCCTTTTCCCGCGGTGCCAGGTGAGCCGCGTTGCGGGCCATGTTCTCGATGCCCTGGGCGTGGATCGCCAGCGCCTTGCGCATATCGAACGTGGTGGCCGGAAACAGCTGGCTGGCAAAGGGGATCGCCATGGCAAAGCGGCTGACGCGGGCATCGGCCTCGTTCACCTTGGCGAACTCGGCGGCGAAGCGGCTGAACTGCTCGCTCAGCTGGGATTCGGTGGTGGTCAGCAGGCTCCAGATCTGGTCGCGCCGCTCGGCCGTGCTTTCACCCAGCGCCCGCAGATAACCCTCGGTGAGGGCCTCCATGAGTTTTTCAATCTGGTATTGGCCCAGGTGGCTGGCCAGCAGGGCAATGCGCTTGCGCTGCTGCTGGTGGTTGGCGATGTAGCTGCCGATGGCGATCAGGAGGGCTAGGGTGAGAATGTCCATGGCCTGTTTATATCCCCGGCGGCTGAGGCCACGCGCGTTGAGGTGGGCGGATTTGTTCGAACGCATGCGCCACCTGCAGCACGCCCAGGTCGTCAAAGCGCGGCCCGGCGATTTGCAGGCCAATGGGCAAGGGATGCAGGCCGCTGGTGTAGCCGCAGTTCACCGAAGCGGCGGGCTGCTCCGACATGTTGAAGGGCACGGTGAAGCCAATGTGTTCCAGCGGGCGCAGCGGGTCGTTGGTGGGCGAGGGCAGCTCGGCCGCAAAGGCGGGCATGGGCGCCACGGGCGAGATGACGTAGTCGAAAGCGCTGCAGGCGCGCACGGTGGCCACGCGGGTCAGGTGGAACTGCTGGCTGGCGTGGAACACCGCGGTGCCGCTCAGGCCTGCGGCGCTGTCGGCCCAGGCGCGGATGTAGGGCAGCACCTGGTCGCGCTGCGCGGCGGGCAGGGCCTGCAGATCGGTGTGCGAGCGCATACGCCAGAAATGGTCCATGCCGTCGAGCATGGCCTGCGTCATGAACGGCTGCATGGGCACGATGTGGGCGCCGGCCTGCTCCAGCCAGCGGGCGGCCTGCTCGACGGCGGCGCGCACCTCGGGCTCTACCGGCAGGCCGCAGCCGGCATCCAGCAGCAGGCCGATGCGCAGGCCGCGCAGGTACTCGGCCCCTTGGTTGAACTGGCTCCAGTCAATGTCCTGCGCGGGCAGGGCCATGCTGTCGCGCGCGTCGGGTTGGCTCAGCACCTGCATCATCAGCGCGGCGTCCTGCACGGTGCGCGTCATGGGGCCGGCGGCGCGGCCGGTGTAGGGCGGGTCGATGGGGACGCGGCCCAGGCTGGGTTTCAAGCTGAAGATGCCGCACCAGCTGGCCGGCAGGCGCAGCGAGCCGCCAATGTCGGTGCCAATGTGCAACGGGCCATAGCCGGCGGCGGCCGCTGCGCCCGCACCGGCGCTGGAGCCACCGGGGCCTTTGGACAGATCCCAGGGGTTGCGCGCCAGCGGGTGAAAGCTCGACAGGCCCGAGGACAGCATGCCGTAGTCGGGCATGGTGGTCTTGGCCACGATCACCGCGCCGGCCTCGCGCAGGCGCGCGGCGGGCGGGCGTCGGACGGGGCGGGCACCAGCGCGGAGGCTGCGGTGCCCAGCGGCATGGGGTCGCCGCGCGTGGCGATGTTTTCCTTGATGGTTACGGGCACGCCATCGAGCGCCCCCAGCGGCTCGCCGCGCAGCCAGCGGGCCTCGGATGCGCGCGCCTGCACCAGCGCGGCATCGGGGCGCAGCAGGTAGGTGGCGCGGATGTGGGGTTCCCAGCGCTCGATGTGGGCCAGCACATCACAGACCACTTCGACCGGAGACAGGGCGCGCTGGCGGTAGGCCGCGAGCAGGGCGTGGGCGGGCAGGTCGTGCAGGGCGCTCATGGTGCGGGTTGCGTCGGTTTCAGGACCAGGAAAGGGCCGACAGGTCGTTCACGAAGATCGGCATGTCTTTCCACAGCCCCTTGAGGTTCTTGTTGGCCACGGTCACCCATTGCGGCTGGTAGAGAAAGCCATGCACGGCTTCTTCAGCCAGCAGGCGTTGCGCATCGCCCAGCAGGCGGGCGCGGTCGGCCGGGCGCGGGGCATTCTTGATTCTTTCAAACAGCGTGTTGAACTGGGGCGAGTTGTAGCCCCAGTAGTAGTCGGGCTTGGCAAAGTTGCCCAAATCAAAGGGCTCGACATGCGAGATCAGGGTCAGGTCGTAGTTCTTGTTGCCGTAGGTGCCGCTGAGCCACTGGGCCCATTCCACGTTCTGGATCTTGCACACGATGCCGATCTTGGCCAGCTGCGCCGCGATCACCTCGCCCCCCTGGCGCGCATAGGGCGGCGGGGCAGCGTGAGGGTGAGCGTGAGCGGGTCTTGACGCCCGCCTCGGCCAGCAGCTTTTTGGCCTTGTCGATATCGAACGGGTTGATGCCCGTGGTGTCCACGTAGCCGAACGCGCCCGGCACATAATGGCTGCCAATGGGCACGCCAAAGCCGTCGCCAGCGCCGTCGATAACGGCCTTGCGGTCGATGGCGGCAGCAATGGCACGGCGCACGCGCACGTCGTTCAGGGGCTTGCGGTCGTTGTTGATGGCCAGGATGGTCTTGGCGCGCGAGCCGCTCACCACCACCTGAAAGCGCGGGTTGGCCTTGAACTGGGCCACGCTGCGCGGGGTGACGCGGGCAAACGCGTCCACATCGCCCGCCAGCAGCGCCGCCACCTGCGCGGCAGGGTCGGAGATGAAGCGGAACGTGGCCCGGCGTATCTTGATCGCAGCGGGGTTGCGAAAGCCCGGCCAGACGGTCAGCGTGATCGACGCGCCCTTGTTCCAGGCGCCCAGCACATAGGGGCCGGTGCCCACGGGTCGGGTGGCATTGGTGGCGGCACTTTTGGGCTCGACGATGATGGCCGTGGCCTGGCCCAGCACGAACAGAAAGTCGGGGTCGATGTCCTTGTGGATCAGCACCACGGTGTGGTCGTCCACCACCTGGGTGGTGAGGGCGGCGAAGGTGCGTTTGTCCTTGTTGGTGCTCTTGTCGCTGCCGGCGCGGTCAAACGAGAACTTGACCGCGTTGGCCGTGAAGGGCACGCCGTTGCTGAACTTCACCCCCCGGCGCAGGCGCAGGGTGTAGGTCTTGAGGTCGGGCGACACCTCCCAGCTCTCGGCCAACAGCGGCGACACGCTGCCGTCGGGGTTGATCTTGGTGAGCGTCTCGAAGATGTTGTAGTGCACGATCTCGGCAATGGCCGAGGCGGCGCCGGCCGTGGGGTCCAGCCCCGGTGGTTCCAGCGTCATGGCCAGCACCACCGTGTCCTTGCGGCCCTGGGCCAGCGCACCCCAGGGCGCGGCAAGGGGCGCTGCGGCAATGGCGCCAGTGGCAAGGAGGGAGCGGCGGTTCAGCATGTTCGAATTCTCCAGACGAAAACCTGTAGATGGTGCGTGGCCCGGCAACTGCACGGGCAGCGTGGGGCAGAAGGCTTTTTACACCATGGTGCGCGGCGCTGTGTCGGCCTTCAGCGCCCGGCGGGCACGGGCGCGCCCCGGCTCGATGCGCGGCACGGCGTTGACCAGGGCGCGGGTGTAGGGGTGCTGCGCATTGTGAAACAGCTCTTGCGGGGTGCCGCGCTCCACGATGCGCCCCTGGTACAGCACCAGCACTTCGTCGCACAGGTGGTTCACCACGGCCAGGTCATGGCTGATGAGCAGGTAGGTGATGCCGAATTCCTGCTGCAAATCCAGCATCAGGTTGAGCACCTGCGCCTGCACCGACACATCCAGCGCGCTCACGGGCTCGTCTGCCACGATGAGGCGGGGGCGGGTGATGAGCGCGCGCGCAATCGCAATGCGCTGGCGCTGGCCGCCCGAAAACTCGTGCGGGTATTTGTCCATATCGGTGCTGCGCAGGCCCACCTGCGCCAGTACCTGCGCGGCCTGCTCGCGCTGCTCGGCGCGGCTGGTGGTGCGCTGGGCCTGCAGCGGCTCGGTGACGATGCGCTCCACTTTGTGGTGCGGGTCCAGCGAGCCATAGGGGTCCTGGAACACCATCTGAAAGTCGCGCCGCGCGTGCCGCAGCTCGGCGGCGGGCAGGCGGTGCAGGTTGCGGCCCAGCAGGTGCACCGTGCCGCTGGTGGGTGTGTCGAGCGCCATCACCAGCCGGGCCAGCGTGGATTTGCCCGAGCCCGACTCGCCTACGATGCCCAGGCTGTGGCCCGCCGCCACGGTGAAGTCCACGCCCTGCAGCGCCTGCACCTGCTGCGGCAGCTGGAACAGGTTCGTGCGCGGCAACGGGTAGTGGCGCACCAGCTGCGTTACCTGCAGCAGCGGTGGATGTGAATCACCGGGGATATTTGGATTAAATTGGCCTTTAGCGCTTTTGGAATAAGCGCTTGCAGCTATTAAATCAGTAGCATTTGTGGTGTTCATGCGCTGGCTTCCGTTGCGGCGGGCATGGCATCGAGCCGGATGCAGCGCGCCATGTGCTCCGCATCCACAGGGCCCAACGGCACCGGCGGCGGCGCGGTGGTGTGGCAGGCGGCCACCGTGAAACCGCAACGCCCCGCGAAGGGGCAACCCGCGGGCAGGTCGGCCAGCTCGGGCACGGTGCCAGGGATGGTGGACAGGCGCGTGCGTTCGCCGTTGCGGCGCGGCACCAGTTGCGGGCGCGCCGCAAAAAGGCCGCGTGTATAGGGGTGGGCCATGGTCGAGAAGACGGCCTCCGTGGGGCCGCTTTCCACCACGCTGCCGCCATACATCACCAGCATGCGGTCGGCGTTTTGCGAGATCACGCCCAGGTCGTGCGAGATCAGGATGAGCGCCATGGCGCGCTCGGCCACCAGGTCGCTGATAAGCTGAAGGATCTGCTGCTGCACGGTTACGTCGAGCGCCGTGGTGGGCTCGTCGGCAATCAGCAGGTCGGGCCCGCAGGCCAGCGCCATGGCAATGGTGATGCGCTGGCGCTGCCCGCCCGAGAACTGGTGCGGATAGGCATCCAGGCGCCGGGCGGCATCGGCAATGCCCACGCGCTCCAGCAGGGCCAGGGCCTCGCGGCGTGCCGCGGCGCGGCCCATGCCGCGGTGCAGCCGCAGCGGCTCGGCCACCTGGTCACCAATCGTGTGCACGGGGTTCAGCGCCGTCATGGGCTCCTGGAACACCATGCCGATGCGGTTGCCGCGCAGGCGGCACAGCGCGCTGTCGTCCAGCCCCAGCAGCTCCTGCCCATCCAGAAGAATGCTGCCGCTGGCCTGCGCGGCATCGGGCAGCAGGCCCATGAGCGCCAGGGCCGTGAGCGACTTGCCGCAGCCCGATTCGCCCACCAGGCCCAGGGTTTCGCCGCGCTGGAGCGTGAAGTCGATGCCGCGCACCGCGTCGGCGGCGCCCCGGTGCGTCTGCAGACGGATGCGCAGGTCGGTGACCTGCAGCAGGGAGGTGGGTGGGGATTGGGTGTTCATCGGAGCGGCGAGGCAGGTCAGCGCTTGCGGGCCAGGCGCGGGTCAAGCAGATCGCGCAGGCCGTCGCCCAGCAGGTTCAGGCCCAGTACGGCCAGCGCAATCGCCACGCCGGGCCACACGGCCAGCAGCGGTGCCTGGAACATGAGGGTCTGGGCGTCGCTGAGCATGCGGCCCCACGAGGGTTGCGGTGGCTGCGTGCCCAGGCCCAGATACGACAGCGCGGCCTCAGCCAGGATGGCAATGGCAAACTGCACCGTGGCCTGCACGATCAGCACCGAGGCGATGTTGGGCAACACATGCTCGAGCGTGATGCGCCAGTTGCCCTTGCCGCTGGCCCGCGCCACCAGGATAAAGTCGCGCGACCACACGGCATTGGCCGAGGCACGCGTTACCCGCGCAAAGGTGGGGATGTTGAAGATACCGATGGCGATGATCGAATTGACGATGCCCGCGCCAAACACCGCCGTCATCATGATGGCCGACAAAATGGCCGGAAAGGCAAACGTGAAGTCTGCCAGCCGCATGATGGTTTCTTCCACCCAGCCGCGCCGTGCAGCAGCCAGCAGCCCCAGGGCCACGCCCACACCCATCCCAATGCCCACCGCAATCAAGCCCACCAGCAGCGAGTTGCGGGCGCCCACCAGCAGCAGCGACGCCACATCGCGGCCAAAGGCGTCGGTACCCAGCCAGTGCTGGGCGCTGGGCGGCTGCAGCTTGGCGGGCAGGTCCATTTCGTAGGGCGACCAAGGCGTCCAGACCAGCGACAGGGCCGCCGCGGCCAGCAGCAGCGCCACCAGCACGGCGCCCGCAACAAAGCTGCGGTGGCCCAGGGCGCGGTGCAGCCAGCCCGAGGCAGCGCCCGTGCGGGCGCAGCGGTGGCAGCAAGGGCTGGCTCATATGTCGCTAGCCTTCACGCGGGGATCAATCATCGCGTACAGCAGATCCACAAAGAAGTTGACCAGGACCACCATGGCCGCCAGCAGCATCACGCAGTTGCGCACCACGATCAGGTCGCGGTTGGCGATCGACTGAAAGATAAGCCGGCCCAGGCCTGGCAGATAAAACACGTTCTCCACCACGATGGTGCCCGCCAGCAGGTTGGCAAACTGCAGGCCCATCACGGTGACAACGGGGATCATGGCGTTGCGCAGCACATGCCCGCACAGCGCGGCCCGCCGCGACAGGCCCTTGGCGCGCGCGGTGCGTACGAAATCTTCGCGCAGCACATCCAGCACGGCCGAGCGCGTGATGCGCGCCAGAATGGCCGCCTGCACCACCGCCAGCGCCAGCGCCGGCAGCAGCAGCGCCTTCAGCGCGGCAAACGGGCCGCCGCCGCTGTCTTCGGTCCAGCCCGGGAAGCCCCCGCCGAAAACCACTGCAGCTTCACCGAGAACAGCAAAATTAACAGGATGGCGAACCAGAAATTGGGAATGGCAATGCCCAGCTGGGCCAGGCCCATCACGCCCAGGTCGCCCCAGCGGTTGTGGCGCGCGGCGGCGTAAAGGCCGACCGCGAGCGCCAGCACCGTGCTGAGCGCCATGGCCAGCAACGCCAATGGCACCGTGAGCGCCAGGCGCTCCAGCACCAGCTCTAGCACCGGGCTGCCATAGGCGTAGCTCTCGCCCAGTTCGCCCACCAGCAGGCCGCCGATCCATTGCCCATAGCGTTGCACAGCGGGCCGGTCGAGCCCCAGCTGGGTGGCGAGCGCCGCCACCGCATCGGGCGAGGCATCGGGCCCCATGAGCACCTGGGCGGCATTGCCCGGCAGGATGTCCAGCACCACAAACACGACCACCGATGCACCGAGCAGCGTGGCGATAAGGGTCAGGAACCGCTTGAGAAGAAAGAAACCCATGGATCGATCGGGGTGCTGGCAGGGTCCGGCAGGTGCTTCGGAAGGTTGCTAGAGCAGATGAGCCTGCGCAGCATACCGACAAAGCACCCATGGTGGCGGTGGTGTGTTGTGCCGGGGCAGGGCGGTGCAGGGCAGGGGCGCGGGATAATACGTCGCATGAAGACCGTCTCCTTGAACCCGCTGCATTCGCGCCTGGCGCTGTTGCCATCCTCAGGGAGGCTTGTATGGCGCTGATGATCACCGACGAGTGCATCAATTGCGATGTGTGCGAGCCCGAGTGCCCGAACCAGGCCATCTCTGTGGGGCCGGAGATCTATGAGATCGACCCCCACAAATGCACCGAATGCGTAGGCCATTTCGACGAGCCCCAGTGCGTGCAGTTGTGCCCGGTGGCCTGCATCCCGGTGGACCCGCAGCATGTGGAGAGCCGGGAGACGCTGTGGCAGAAGTTTCAAAGGCTGCAGGCGGTCACCAAAATTTAAGTATTTTTGGGCTATGGCGCTTATCCATCAAGCGTCAATAGCTATAAAAATAATAGCTTTTTAGTTCTCTTCAGGCCGTGGTGGCTTGGGACGCGGGGCTTGGTGGTGTGGATGAGCAGCGTGGCTTTTTCCATGTCTCCTGCCAGCATGGCGGGATGGGCCTTGAGCGAATGCGCGATGCTGTCCTCGATCAGCGTACGCTGCTCGGGCGACGGTTTCTTCAGCACCCAGTTGGCCACTTCGGCCTTGACGCCCGGGTGCCCGATGCCGATGCGCAGGCGCCAGTAGTCGGGCGAGCCCAGCTGGGCGTGGATGTCCCGCAGGCCGTTGTGCCCGGCATGGCTGCCGCCGCGCTTGAGCTTCACCTGGCCGGGGAAATGTCCAGTTCATCGTGCGCCACGAGAATTTCCTCGGCTGGATCTTGAAGAACCGTGCGAGGGATGCCACCGACTTTCCGGACAGGTTCATGAAAGTCTGCGGCTGCAGCAGCCAGACACTCTGGCCATGCACGCTGGTGCGGGCGACCAGGCCGTGGTAGCTGCGCTCGGGCACCAGCGTGGCCTTGAGTTCACGCGCCAGCGCGTCGATCCACCAGAAGCCCGCGTTGTGGCGGGTGGCCTCGTAATCGGGCCCCGGGTTGCCCAGGCCCACAAACAGTTTGATCATGTGCGCGATTATCGGTAGCGACCAATGAAAACGGCCCACACAGGTGGGCCGTTGGATGCTGCGCTGCCGGAGCAGGCCGCTTCAGACCGGTGTGCCGGTCTTACTTCTTGCCCTTGCCCTTGCCCTTGGCATCGGCGGCAGGTGCTGCGTCAGCGGCAGGCGCTTCAACGACCACCACGGGGTTGGCCACGGAAACCAGCACGGGGTTGTTGTTCTGGCCGCCACGGATCACGGCGCTCACACCCTTGGGCAGCTTGATGTCCTTGAGGTGCAGCGAAACGCCCTTCTTCAGCGTGCTCAGGTCCACGGCAATGAACTCTGGCAGGTCGGAAGGCATGCAGGTCACGTCGAGTTCGTTCACGATGACGTTCACCGTGCACTTGTCCACCTTGACGGCATCGGACTCTTCCGCGCCGCTGTAGTGCAGTGGCACCTTCATGTGCAGCTTGGTCTTGGCATCCACGCGCTGGAAGTCGATGTGCAGCACGAGCTGCTTGTAGGGGTGGTATTGCACGTCGCGCAGCAGAACCTTGGAGGTCGTGCCGGCCACTTCCATGTCCAGCACGCTGGAGTGGAATGCTTCCTTCTTGAGGGCGTGCCACAGTGCGTTGTGGTCGATCTCGATCAGCTGGGGTTCAGCGGAACCGCCATACACGATGCCAGGCGTCTTGCCCGAATTGCGCAGACGGCGGCTCGCACCCGTACCCTGCTTGGCGCGCTCAAAAGCGACGAAGTTCATAGTTAGCTCCTGGAAAGGGACGACCGCGACCAGTCATTCCCTGTTGAAAAAAGGCTTGTTGCGCCCGGATGGCGGCAAGCCCACAACAATGCTCCCGAACAGGCAAGCCTCCCGAAGGAGGCTTGGCAAGCATCTGACTGAACAACAAAGCCCCGCCTCGCGAGAGACGCGGCCAGCGCTCAGAAAAGATTCTCTTGGTCCGAGAACAAACTCATCACCGACTCACCCTTGGCGATGCGCTGGATCGTTTCGGCGATCAGCGGGGCCACGGAGAGCTGGCGGATTTTGGTGCAACCCTTGGCGTTGTCGCTCAAGGGAATGGTGTTGGTCACCACCACTTCATCGAGGGCCGAGCCCTGGGCGATGCGTTCAATGGCGGGGCCGGAAAAAATGGGGTGGGTGCAGTAGGCGTACACCTTCTTGGCGCCGCGCTCCTTGAGCACTTCGGCGGCCTTCACCAGCGTGCCGGCGGTGTCGATCATGTCATCCATGATCACGCAGTTGCGGCCGTCGATCTCACCGATCACATGCATCACTTCGGACACATTGGCCTTGGGCCGGCGCTTGTCGATGATGGCCAGATCGCAGCCGAGCTGCTTGGCCAGTGCCCGCGCACGAACCACACCGCCCACATCGGGCGAGACGACGATCAGGTCTTCGTAGTTCTTCTGGCGCAGATCGCCCAGCAGAACCGGCGAGGCGTAGATGTTGTCCACCGGGATGTCGAAAAAGCCCTGGATCTGGTCGGCATGCAGATCCATGGTCAGCACGCGGGCCACGCCCACAGCCTGCAGCATGTTGGCCACTACCTTGGCAGAGATCGGAACCCGGCTGGAGCGAGGGCGGCGATCCTGGCGGGCATAGCCAAAATAGGGAATCACGGCGCTGATGCGTTCGGCGGAGGCGCGCTTTAGCGCGTCCACCATGATCAGCAGTTCCATGAGGTTTTCGTTGGTGGGTGCGCAGGTGGACTGCACGACGAACACGTCGCGGGCCCGCACATTTTGTTTGATTTCGACGGTGACTTCGCCGTCAGAGAATCGGCCCACATCGGCCGCGCCAAGGGGGGTGCCAAGGTGTTGGGCAATTTCAGCTGCCATGCCAGGATTGGCATTGCCGGTGAAAACCATGAAGTCGGGTTGGTTGGCTTGCATAGCGTCCCAGCAGTCTGAAAAAAAAGCCCGTACGCGAAAAGAAATTTGGCAGGGGAGAAAGGATTCGAACCTTTGCATGCCGGAATCAAAATCCGGTGCCTTAACCAGCTTGGCGACTCCCCTACACAGGTCGATTGCAAAAGCAATCAACCGAAATTCTTGTCTGGCGCCCATCCTGCCAGAGGATGAGTCATCAGATTTTCACATGTTCTGACCTGCCAACCGCCGGGGGCGTTTTGAAGATCAACGGCATGCGAGATTTGCGCAAACACTGCACTCCCCGAACCGGTCATTCGACCATGCAAACCGCGCGATTCAAGCCAATCAAGGGCTTGGGTCACTTCGGGGCACAGGGCCTGGGCAACTGGTTGCAAGTCATTACAACCGAAATTGTAGTGTGCTGCAGCAAAGCCTAAGATTGTAGCACTATCAGAATCGCGTTTAAGGTCTGGAGCGGAAAAAATTGATTTCGTATCCAAACCCGCCTCGGGCTTCACCACCGCAAAGCGTGCCGGCGGTAGCTGATGTGCTTTCTCAAGCGGCGTGATTATCTCACCAATTCCTTCCACCCAGGCGTTGTGGCCACGCAAAAAAAACGGCACATCGGCACCCAGGGTGAGTCCGATTGCTTCGAGCGCGGAGAGCGGCAGGTGCAGGTTCCAGAGGCGATTGAGTGCGATTAGCGTGGTGGCCGCATCCGACGACCCGCCACCCATGCCTGCCTGCGCGGGGATTTTTTTGTGGACACCCATGTGAACGCCCAGGTCGCAGTTGGCGGCCTGCCGCAGGGCCTGCGCTGCGCGCACCGTCAAGTCCATGGCCGGAAGCGCGGGGCCGAGGTCCTCGCGGGTAACGAGGCCATCGTGGCGCGGTTCGAAATGCAGCGTGTCGCACCAGTCGATCAGCATGAACACGGACTGCATCAGGTGATAGCCGTCGGCGCGCTGGCCCGTGATATGCAGGAACAGATTGAGTTTGGCCGGAGCCGGCACGTCGTACAGGGCTTGCATGAAGCGGAATCAGCGGGTCAGGACGATTCGCAGGGTGGCTTGTGGCGTCGGCGTGTAGCGTTGTGCCACCAGCCGCCCGGCGTCAATGGCCGACAGATCCACTTGCCAGCCAACGGCCGCGACATGGGTGCCTTCCAGCCAGCTGAAAAGCGCGTCAACGGGAATAGGGGTGCCCAGGACATCCTGAAGCAAGGCATCGAGTGATTCGGACTCTCGGGTGTTCTGCCCCGTGGTGATCTCTGCATGGCTGGCATGCCACTGGATTCGTGCGATGGTGTTGCCCAGGGGATTGAGCAAGACCAATTGGCCCTGCTGCGCTGACCCCGACAGCTCAAACGATGCCGAAAATGACTGTGACGCCTGTTCTTCTACCTGCAATGCAAGGCGTCCTGTCCAAAGCGTGCGCTGTGCGTTCGCAGGCGCGGGCTGCGGCTGGGCGCAGCCCGCCAGCAGCAAAACCACGCATGCCAGCAGGGCAGCCAGCCCATGGTGCAACGTTTGGACGGCGCGTTGCGGTTGCCGTCCCTGTGGAAGCGCGCGCAACATCAGGGCCTGGCTCCCAGGCGTTTCAGCGTGTCTCTGAGCGTTTCGTTGTCTGGATTCAGGCGCAAACCTTCGCGCCAGACGCTGGAGGCGCGCGCACGGTCGCCGGTGGACCAGAGGACTTCGCCCAGGTGGGCTGCAATTTCGGCATCGGGCCGGGTCTTGAATGCGGCCGAAAGCAGCCGCAAGGCCTCTGCGCTGTTGCCCAAGCGGAATTCGACCCAGCCGAGGCTGTCCGTAATGAAGGGGTCGCCGGGAGCATATTCCAGCGCCTTGGCGATCAGGCCCTTGGCCTCCTCCAGGCGCAGCCCACGTTCGGCCAGCGAGTATCCCAAGGCGTTGTAGGCGTGGTGGAAATCGGGTTGTCGTGCAATCACCTGCCGCAGCAGCTGTTCCATCAGCACCGGATCGCCCGTCTTTTCAGCCAGCATCGCCTGGTCGTAGACCATTTCGTTGTCGTCGGGATTCTGCGCCACCAGTTCGGTTTGAACGGCCAGGGCTTCTTTGTACAAACGCATTTCCTGCAGAAGCTGCACCTCTGCCTGCAGTTTCAGTCGGGTCTGGTTGGGAGTATTGCCTGGCAGGCCGCGAAGCAGGCCGCGCGCTTCTGAAATTTTTCCCCGCTGTGCGAGCAACGACGCTCGCCGTCGCTGCGCGCTCATCATTTCTTCCGAATTGTCAATGCGTGCGAGCCAGGATTCCGCTGCCGTGTAGTCCTTTTTCTTTTCGGCAAGCTGTGCATAGAGAAGGTAGGCCTGGGTCAGGCCGCGCTTCTGGAGGTCGGGATCTGACGTGGCCGCATTCGCCAGTTCGATGTAGCGCTGCAGCGATTTTTCTGCATCGGGCAATCGATTGTCCTGGAGTTGCAGCGTTGCAAGGGCTAGCCATGCTTCCCTGAAGTCGGGCTTGTCGCGCGTCACGGTTTCCAGCTGTTGGCGCGCGGCAGGGTAACGTTGCTGGCTTAAAAGGATGCGGGCATATGCCGTGCGCAACTCGGGATCAGGTTTTTTGGTGAGGTGGGCCGTCACCAACGATTCCGCGTCCGCCACCCCCTCCTCCATCAATTCCAGGGCCAGCGGCATGGCCACTTCGCTTGCTCCATCCAGCGCGAGCGCCCGGCGAGCGGCATTGAGCGCACCGACCTTGTTTCCTGCTGCCAGGCGCATGCGACCCAGTGTGGTCCACGCGGCGGGCCCTGTGGCGGGGTGGTGAAGTTCATCGGCCAGCGCCTGCTCGACTACATTCGCCGCCAGTGTCTTGTCGCTGGCACGGCCATACATCTGGGGCAGGGCCGACAGGGCTGCAGCTTTGGAGGAAGCGGGTATTTGCGCCAACTCCTGGCGCAGCAGTTGCGGGGTTTCCCCGATCCGGTTCAGGGCGATGAGAATCTGCAGCGTGTAGCGGTTGGCTTCGCGCGACTGGGGTTGCGCTTCTTTCCACGCCCGTGCCGCCGCCAAAGCGTAGTCGCCCGACCGGGCTTGCAGGGCAATATCGGCTGCTCGACGGTACAAGGCGCTTTCCCTGCTGCGCCGCGCGGCTTCCAGCATCAGCGCGTAACCCGCGCCAGGATCTCCGGACTGGGCGGTCAGCTCGCCCAGAAAGATCTCATAGAAAAGTTCGGCATCGAGCTGTGCGCCAGAGGCGGCGGGGGGCGTGGCTTCGCTGCTTGTGGGGGGCTGTTGATCGCCAGGCTGCGTCCATCCCGTGGTTGCTGTTGCCACCAGAGTGGCAGCGAGGAGGGCGGTTCGAAAGCGATGAGATTGCACCATCGGGTCATAATAATCCATGCTTCCAAACCTGTTCCAAAGGCCATTGCATGCCTGAGTTGCCCGAAGTGGAAGTCACCCGTCGCAGCTTTGCGCAGGCCATTGCCGGAGCGCGGATCGATTCGGTTCGCATGGGTAAACCCTTGCGGTGGCCCCTCGGGTGTGACCCGCAATCGCTGGTGGGGCGCAGGGTGGTTTCGCTGCGCCGTCGGGGCAAGTATTTGCTGGCGGATCTGGATTGCGGCGTGCTGCTGCTGCATCTGGGGATGTCGGGCAGTTTGCGTTTCAGCCGCGATCTACCTCCTTCGGCGGCGCACGACCATTTCGACATGGTCACTTCTCAAGGGACCCTTCGTCTGCATGATCCCAGGCGTTTTGGTGCCGTCGTGTATGCGGCAAGCGAGCAGGAAGCGGTCGCCCAGAAGTTGCTTGGCGGGTTGGGGATGGAGCCGCTGTCGGAAGCCTTTACCTTTCCCGCTTTCCACGCCGGACTGAAGGCGAGCCGCGCTCCTGTCAAGCAGTTGCTGCTCTCGGGCGACTGGTCGTTGGGGTTGGCAATATTTATGCGTCCGAAGTGTTGTTTCTTGCAGGCATTCGACCCACCGTTGCGGCGCAACGTATCGGCCCTGTGAGGGCGCACAGGCTTTTTTTCTCTATCAGGACAGTGCTTTCGCGTGCGGTGGAACTGGGTGGCAGCACGCTGAAGGACTTTTCCAATGCCGATGGGATGGCCGGACATTTTCAGCACGAGGCAAATGTCTATGGGCGGGACGGCGCTCCCTGCCGTCAATGCGGCGCTGTCATCAAGCTGCTTCGCCAGGGTCAGCGCAGCAGCTATTTTTGTCCTCGCTGTCAACGCCCGTAAGGTGGCGCCAGTGACAATTGGCCTGTGGATCGTGCCCGCGGCGCGGTCAATGCTATATTTTGTGAATGTCTACATGTAGACCGTTCAATGCACTCCGGGAGCAAAGTGGGACCATCATTCAACGAGCAGTTCGACCAGCACGGCGTCTGGCGGCGTGAGTTTGCCCACCAGATTCACCGTCTGTCCGAGTGGATGTCTGATCACGAACTCATGGACTCCGCCGTTCAGGAGCGGCTGAGTCGACTGGAAGCCCAGGTGCGCAGCGACAAGGTGATGGTGGCTTTTGTCGCGGAGTTTTCGCGTGGAAAATCTGAGCTGATCAATGCCATTTTCTTTGCTGACTACGGTCGCCGCATCATGCCTGCCAGTGCCGGCCGCACGACGATGTGCCCCACGGAATTGGGCTACGACGCTTCATTGGCCCCCAGTCTGCGGCTGCTGCCCATTGATACTCGCTTGCAATTGCAGGGCCTCGCTGAATGGCGCCTGAAGCATGATCGCTGGCTTGAGATCCCGCTGGATGTGAACAATGCGGATCAAATCGCCAAAGCGCTTGAGAAAGTCGCTGAGGTTCGAAAAGTCACACTGGACAACGCCCGTGCGCTGGGGTTCTGGCACGATGAGCTGTCGGATGACAACCCGGTTCCTGATGCCGATGGCTTGGTGGAAGTGCCGATGTGGCGACACGCCATCATCAATATTCCCCATCCCCTGCTCAAGCAAGGGTTGGTGATTCTTGATACCCCCGGGTTGAATGCGGTGGGCGCCGAGCCCGAGTTGACCGTCAATCTCATCCCGCAGGCCCATGCGGTGGTCTTCATCTTGAGTGCGGACACGGGGGTCACCCGTTCGGACTTGTCCATCTGGCGCGAGCATCTGGCAACGTCCCCGGACAGTCTTGACGCGCGGCTGGTTGTGCTGAACAAGATCGACACCTTGTGGGATACCCTCAATTCGCCGGATGAAATCCTCGCGCAGATGAACCGGCAATGCATGACCTCTGCCGAGATGCTGGGGGTGCCGCTGGCGCAGGTGGTGCCGGTTTCTGCGCAAAAGGGGCTCGTTGCAAAAATCACATGTGACGATCTGCTGCTTGAATCCAGTGGCCTGCCCGTGTTGGAGGAGGCGCTGGCCAAAGGGATCATGGGGCGCCGCCAAGCCATCTTGCGTGCTGCCGTAGCGACGGGGGTGGCGGGGCTGCGTGCCGAGACTTCGCGTGTGATCAATATTCGTCGCCGGGATCTGGACGACCAGATGGCGGAACTGCGAAGTCTCCGGGGAAAAAATGCGTCGGTGATCGAGTCGATGCGCCACCGCGTGGAGCAGGAACAGCGCGAGTTCGATATGAGTACCACCAAGATCCAGGCGGTTCGGGCGGTGCATCTGAAGTTGCTGCGGGACGTTTTCCATCAGTTGGGGGCCAAGTCCCTCAAGATGGAGTTGGCCGAGTTGGCGCAGATGCTCCAGCAAAAGGGCTTGAAGTTGGGCGTGCGAAAAATCTATGCCCAGACCTTTGACAAACTGAGGGGCACCCTGGACAAGGCGCAGGCATCCGGCATTGAGATTCAGGCGATGTTGGGCGGCACGTTTCGCCAGCTGAATGCGGAATTTGGTTTCTCCCTGCAGGTACCTCCCCCTCCGCAGCTCGAACACTTCACTGACGATCTCTCTCAGATTGAGCAAAGCCATTTGCAGTATCTGGGTGTTGGCAACGCCTTGAAACTTGTGCAGCCGGAATTCGCCGATCGCTTGGTTCGAGCCTTGGCCATGCGGTTGCGCACGGTGTATGAGTCGGCGGCGAATGACCTGGAGTTGTGGAGCAAGTCTGCAACGGCCCAACTGGATGCGCAGTTGCGTGAGCGTCGCCGCAGTTTTGCACGGCGCATCGAGGCGGTCGACCGGATTCAGCACGCTGCCACGAGTCTTGTGGAGCGGATTTCCGAGATCGAGGCGGGTGAGGCGGAACTCATTCAACTGGAACGACGCTTGACCGAACTGACCGCCCAGTTGATGGCATTGCCTGTTCTGGAAGAAGGTACAGAACTCACCGGGCTCATGCCTGCATGATTCTTTCGGAGACGGATGTCGCCACGCGAGTTGTTCGGTGGCAAGCAAGCCATGGACGCAATCACTTGCCTTGGCAGCAAACGCGCGATCCGTATAAGGTCTGGCTGTCTGAAATCATGCTGCAGCAGACACAGGTCAGCACAGTGTTGGGGTACTACGCGCGATTTCTGGAGCGTTTTCCCGATGTAAGGGCGTTGGCCGCAGCACCGCAGGACGATGTGATGGCGCTCTGGAGTGGCCTTGGCTACTACAGCCGCGCACGCAATCTGCACCGCTGTGCCCAGACCGTCGTCAACGAACATGGCGGGAAATTTCCCCGCAGCGCGCAGGTGCTGGCCACCTTGCCTGGCATTGGGCGTTCGACGGCCGGAGCGATTGCGGCTTTCTGTTTTTCGGAACGCACCCCCATTCTGGACGCCAACGTACGAAGGGTGCTGACCCGCGTGTTGGGCTTCGACGCAGATCTCGCTTTGAGTCGGAATGAGCGCACACTGTGGTTGCATGCGCAGTCCTTGCTGCCCTCTGTGGACCTCGACACGGCCATGCCGCGCTATACCCAGGGATTGATGGATTTAGGGGCAAGCCTATGCACGCCGCGCAATCCAGCCTGCCCACAATGTCCTTTGCAAACCTTGTGCGCCGCACACCGCGAGGGGGAGCCCGAACGCTATCCCGTCAGAACCCGTACGCTCAAGCGCCGCTCTGAATCGTGGTGGCTTCTGGTGCTCCAAGATCCCGTGGGGCGGGTCTGGTTGTCTCGCCGTCCTGCGGTGGGCATCTGGGCGGGGCTGTATTGCGTGCCTGTGTTTCCTCTGCGCTCGGATGTGTCGGTATTTCTCGATGGCGCAGGGCCAATTTCAGGGCAAACCATGGAGGAAGGGGCCCCTTTCCTGCATGTGCTGACCCATCGGGATCTGCATTTGCATCCCTTCATCGTTCGTCAATATGGTCAAGCAGCGCCAGACGATGGTGGCGCGTGGTTTACTGCCGCACAGTTCGGGGCACTGGGCCTTCCTGCACCCATTCGTAAACTGTTGGCAGGGCTGTAGATTCAGCAGGAGCCGCGTGGATGCGTGCGTTCAACGGCCGTCCAGCTCCCGATGGCGTCGCAGCACTGTCCATCGGTCGCTGAATACGTGGGCCAATTGCTCCACCAGATAGACTGATCGGTGCTGACCGCCTGTACATCCGACGGCTACCGTCACATAGCTTCGGTGGTTTCGGTCCAGCATCTCCAGCCAGTGCGAGAGGAACTGCTCAATGTGCTGGCCCATCAGCGCCACATCTGGCTGTTGCTGCAGAAATTCCGCGACGGGCGCGTCCAGTCCTGTCAGGTCGCGCAATGCCGGTTCGTAATGTGGGTTGGGGAGCATTCGGACGTCGAACACATAGTCGGCGTCCACTGGAATTCCGCGCTTGAAGGCGAACGACTGGAAAACCAGTGTCAGTTGCCCTGGCGCCGCCGGCATCAGGTCCTTGACGTAGCTTTGAAGCTGGGACGCCCGTATCGTGCTGGTGTCAATGACATGTGCCTGCTCGCGAAGGTCGGCCAGCAACTCGCGCTCCAGCTCAATCACTTGTGTGAGTGCCCGCCGGCCGTCTGGAGTGTCGTCATGCGACAAAGGGTGACGTCGCCGCGTCTCAGAAAAACGACGAACCAGGGTCTCCGTGGTGGCATCAAGGAAGATGGACTGAATGAGCACCCCCTGGTTTCGCAGGCGTTCCAGTTCACGCGGCACCTGCGGCAGCGACGTGGCGCTGCGCACATCCATGGCAATGGCCACGCGGTTCCCATGGTGCTTGTGCTCCAGAGCCACAAAGGCAGGGAGCAGTTCGGGGGGCAGGTTGTCTACGCAGTAATAGCCCGCATCTTCCATGGCGTTCAGAGCAACGGATTTTCCAGAGCCGGACATCCCAGTGATCAGCACAATTTCCAAAGACATGAACGTCAGCCTTTCTGCTGGGTATTTGCCAGGCTCAGCATTTCGCTGGCATGGGCCAAGCTGGTGCCTGTTGGGCGTTCACCGCCCAGCATACGGGCCACCTCCCCCACGCGATGCTCGCCCAGAACGGGCATCACTGTGCTGGTGGTTCCGGCTGAATTTCGGCGCTTGGACACCATGAGGTGGTGGTCGGCATAGGCTGCCACCTGTGGCAAGTGGGTTACTGCGAGCACCTGCCGGTCGCGCCCGAGTTGCCGCATCAATCGCCCCACGGTTTCGGCCACGGCCCCGCCGACGCCCGAATCGACTTCGTCGAAGACCAAGGTGGGGGCAGTGCCGAGCTCGCTGGTGGTCACAGAAATCGCCAGTGAAATCCGTGACAGTTCACCGCCGGAGGCAACCTTGCCGATGGGGCGGGGAGTCATGCCGGGGTGCCCGGCCACGAGAAACGCAATGTCGTCCAATCCATGAAGCGCGGCCTCAGAGGTTCTTGTCACCGATACCTCAAATATGCCTCCCGTCATGCCCAGGCCTTGCATTGCCTGTGTGATGGCGGCAGACAGTTTTGGCGCTGCCTTTGTTCGCCTGAGAGAAATGGCTCTCGCAACCATTTGGTAGGCTTTGGCGCTGCTCGCTTGCGCAGCTTCCAGGCTGGCGAGGTCGGCTGCAGCGTCCAGTTGCTGCAGCTCTGCTTTCCACGCTTGCAGCAAGGCGGGCAATTCCGCGGGTTGGCGCTTGTAGCGCCTCGCAAGAGTCATCCACTGTGACAGGCGCATGTCGATATCGGCGAGGCGGTCTGGGTCCAGTTCGGTGTGTCTCAGATAGGCTTGTAACGAGCGGATGACATCGCTGGTCTGCGCAAGACTGGATGAGAGGATGTCGGCCAGTTCGCTGAAAGCGGGTTCCAGCTGCTCCTGGCCATGCAAAAGTGAGGCCGCGCGCGTCAGGCGGGAGTGTGCGCCCGACTCTTCCACTTCGAGCGCCGTAAGTGCACCCTGGGCGGCTTCCAGCAGTGTCTGGGCGTGCGAGAGCCGTTTGTGCTGCGCTTCCAGTTCGGCCCATTCATCTTCCGCGGGGGCCAGTTTGCTGATTTCCGCAATTTGCCATTGCAACCGCTCGCGCTCTTGTTGAAGAGATGACTGTGCCGCTCGTGCTTCCTCCAGAATCCTCTGGTCGGCACGCCATTTTGTCCAGCTTGCAGTCAAGTCTTGCAGCGAAATACCTGCATAGGCGTCAAGCAAGCCCCGCACGGAGTCCGGGCGGGTCAGACTCTGCCAGGCGTGCTGACCATGAATGTCCAACAGCTGATCCCCGAGGTGGCGAAGTTGTGTCGCCGTTGCCGGCGTGCCATTGATCCACGCACGACTTTTCCCTTGGGTGTCGACCGTCCTGCGCAGGAGCAGGGCTTCGTTGATTTCGATTCCTGCCTCTTCGAACCATGGTTGCAAGTGGCCGGGATAATCGAATTCAGCACACACATCTGCATGGGTGGCACCTTCGCGCACCGATCCGGCATCCGCGCGGGCACCGAGTGCCAGTTGCAGTGCATCCACCAGAATCGACTTGCCGGCACCGGTTTCCCCTGTCAACACGGTGAAACCTGTCTGGAGATCAAGCGCCAGTTCCTGAACAATCACGAAGTCTCGCAGGGTGATCCGCTTGAGCGCCATAGTCAGGAGCCCCCTTCGTTCCAGCGCAACTTCTTGCGCAGGGTGGCGAAGTAGTTCCAGCCGAGCGGGTGCAAAAACCGGACGCTATGCTCGGAGCGCTGCACGAGAATGCGATCACCATGCAGCAGTGACGCCAACGATTGCATGTCGAAATTGGCGCTCACGTCCCTGCCGCTCACGATCTCGACAGCCACTTCGGTGGCATCGGACAAAACGATCGGACGGTTTGACAGGGTATGGGGTGCAATGGGAACCAGCACCCACCCCGGGATGGACGGGTGGAGCATGGGGCCGCCGGCGGATAGGGCATAAGCCGTGGAGCCAGTGGGCGAGGCAATGATGAGTCCGTCGGCCCTCTGATTGGCCACCAATCGTCCTCCCACTTCTACGCGAAGCTCCACCATGCCAGAGGTGGCTCCCCGATTCACCACCACATCGTTCATGGCCAAGGCTTCGAAAACAGTGGCCTGCCCCCGCACCACACGTGCTCGCATCAGCGGGCGCAGGTCCTCTTCATACTCTCCACACAGCATCGGAGTGAGCGCCGCCTGGTAACTGTCGAAGGGAATGTCGGTGATGAACCCCAAGCGCCCCTGGTTGATACCGATCAGCGGGGTGCCGTAACGCGCTAGTCGACGGCCGATGCCCAGCATGGTGCCGTCCCCACCAACGACCAGGCCCAGGTCACATTGGGCGCCAATGGTGTCTACGTCCATGGCCGTGTAAGCAGTCAGGTTGGTATTGATGGCAGTTTCTTTTTCAAGCACCACCTGGCACCCTTGGTGGATTAGAAACTGCGCTATCTCTTCGAGAGCGTGGCGAGAGCTGTCGGCCATGCCGCCTGCAGCAGTTGCCTGATACTTGCCGATAAGCGCAACATGGCGGAAATTGGACGTCATCGCGAAATTACATCATTAAAATCACTCTATGCTCGATGACCGTGCCAAGTTGTTGCTTAAAGCGCTGGTCGAGCGCTATATCGCCGATGGGCAGCCTGTGGGCTCGCGCACCCTTTCGCGTGCCTCTGGGTTGGAGCTGTCTCCGGCGACGATACGCAACGTCATGGCGGACCTGGAGGAGCTGGGATTGATCGCCAGCCCGCACACGTCCGCGGGCAGGGTCCCCACCGCGCGAGGCTATCGCCTGTTTGTGGACACCATGCTGACGGTGCAGCGGGATCCATTGACGCCGCCGCAACTGGCGCCAGAGCAACCTCAAAAAGTGATTGCCAATGCGGCACACCTTTTGTCGAACCTCTCCCAGTTTGTGGGTGTCGTGATGGCACCGCGACGTACCTCCGTGTTCCGCCACATCGAGTTTCTCCGTCTTTCAGAGCGCCGGTTTCTGGTGATCATTGTTTCGCCCGAAGGTGACGTACAAAACCGTGTCATCTTCACGGATGTGGACTATTCCCAGTCGCAGTTGATCGAGGCAGCCAACTTCCTGAATGCACACTATGCCGGCCTGGCCATAGAGCAGGTGCGGGAGAAGCTCAAGTCAGAGGTTGACATGCTTCGTGGGGAGATCGCGTCCTTGATGCAGGCTGCCGTCAATGTCAGTTCGGAGGCGCTTTCCGAAGCGCAGGATGAGGTTGTCATTTCTGGTGAAAGAAACCTGCTGGCGGTGAGCGATTTCTCCAGCGACATGGGCAACCTTCGCAGGGCGTTCGATCTGTTCGAGCAGAAAACCCAGATACTGCGTCTTCTGGACATCTCCAGCCAGGCCGAGGGTGTTCGGATCTACATCGGCGGCGAAAGCCAGGTGGTACCGTTCGAAGAACTTTCGATCGTCAGTGCACCCTACGAGGTGGATGGCCGGGTAGTGGGAACTCTGGGTGTGATCGGCCCCACCCGCATGCCCTATGACAGGATGATCCAGATCGTGGACATCACTTCCAAGCTCGTGTCCAACGCGCTCAGCTACCGCAAATAAACACCCTACAATACTTACGGTGCCCCGTCTGATTCAGCGTTGGCGCGAGGGGCGTTAGCTCAGTTGGTTAGAGCAGAGGACTCATAATCCTTTGGTCGTTGGTTCAAGTCCAACACGCCCTACCAAGCTAGATAAGGAAAGCCTGCTATCAATACGGTAGCGGGCTTTTTTGTTTTTTGGGGTCATGTAGCCGTCATGTAGCCAGCGGGACGGGGTTTTGTGCCCATGTAGCCACCCGGCAGCAGCAAAAAAGCCCCACGGCGGGGGCTCGGTTGTGCTTTATGTTTCACATCATGAAACGCATACTGAAAGTCGAATTTTTGGGGCCAAGTGAACCCCGCGGTCTTCGCCCCCGCGGCGCTTCGACTTAGCTCTTAGGGTCCCCCCGTTCGCTTGAAATTGCACCAGCAGCAGGCGGGCACCGCTGGCAGGGACCAGCACCAGTAGGCGGGCAGGTGGGGCGCGCGTAGCTCAGGTTTACTGCTTCGCCTGCAGCTCGCGCAGTTCCTTCTGCAGCGCCTCCAATTCCGCCCGCAACTCGCGCGAGCGGGAGTCGCACATGGTTGCGGCGGCCTGCATCTCTGCAGATATGGATTGCTCCCAGGTGGCACCTGCAAGGTTGTTGTTAGCGATCCGCTTGCGGCTGGCGAGGGCTACCTGCTGGGCAGCGCACTCGCGCTGGTGGTTGTCGGTGGCAGCGCGGGCGTCGGCTACGCCTCGGTTCTCCAGGTAGGTCCGGCGCTGCCAGCTTTCGCCAAAGGCGCCTTCCTTTTTATTGGCGGGGGCGGTGTTTGCAACTGTTGCGGGCGCTGCATTGGCTCCAGCAGTTGTCGCGGCTGGCACGGTTTTAGGCGCATGGCCACTTGCCGGTTGCACGTTGATTGTCTCGCCCTTGCCCGCGCAGGGAGCGTCTTGGAACACCACCTTGCCATCGGGCCCGATGCACTTGTTGATCGCCCAGGTAGGCGAGGCAAGCAGTGCGATGGCGAGGAAAGCAAGGTGTTTCATGTAGGGCTCCGTTGGCGTTGTGGCTACCGCCCTATGTTACTCATTGCTTCAAAACGCGGGTGTTTTGGGGGAGTGGGGGGCACATCAAGCCACGTGACCGGCATACTCAAGTTATGCGTCGGCCACGGCGTCACGGGCACGCGACACAAGGTCACTCACTGCACACAAAAAGAGGTCTTGCGCGTCGGGCGTCAATTCACGAAAAGACTCACCAGCCTGGGCGTGGGTCTGCGCCAGGAGGGCAATGGCTTGATCTAGTAGGGTGGTGGTGTCGCTCATGGTGGCTCTGGAAGGCTTGTAACTGCAAGTCGCAGCAGGAGGGGGGGTGTTCCCCTCGTGGGCCAATTTTTCCTAATGCGCAAGGCCGTTTCGCAGGCGATCCGAAGGGGCATAGCGCACAAGCTTAAAAGCCCCGCAACCGATACCGGGCGGGGCTTTGGGCTTTGCGAAAAGTAGATTTAGCGCGCGGCTGGCGCCCCTATAAATACCGCGGCATCGCCCGTGGCTTCGAGCCATTCTGAGATAGCCGCCTGCACTGGCGCCAGTGCCGATTGCAGGGCCTGCCATGCGCGCGCAGCCTCCAGGTCACGCAGTGCGCGCCGGGCGTCGTTGTGGGCCTTTTCCGCGTCCCGCAACTCGTTGGACAGCGCATAGTGGGCGGCAGAGACAGCGGGCAGCATCTCGCGTGCTACATCGGTTCGTGCCTTGGCTACTGCCAGGGCATCAAGCGAAAAATCAGCATCGGCTGTGCGCGATTTCGTCGTGGCCGTCGGGTGTGCCTCGGCAGCTTGGCGGCATTCCTCCATGCGTGCCGCGGCCTTCGCCTTGCGCGCGGCAATATCGGACAGGGCAGATTCCACTTCGGCCAGGTGTGCAGCAGCTTGCGTAGCGCGGCCCTCGATCTGCTCCGCTGTCAGTTCCAGGTGTTCGCGCCACCGGACGTGCATGGCTTCTACATCGGCGCCGTCGCTGTAGTAAGGCGCGGCTGTCATGTAAACCATGCTGCGCAGTTTGAGTGCGGCGGCTTCGGGTGCTGCGGCGATTCGGCGGGCAGGCCGTCCGCGCTGGCGGGTTGGGGTGGTGGTGGTTGCGTTCATTGCAATGCTTTCGTTGGTCGGGTTATGGGTGCGGCACCGGGTCAGCAGTGCCGCGCGGGGGCTGGCGTTCTTCGGTTGCGCCAGTCCGTGAAGTCCTAGAAGTCCGTGGTTTTCTACTGTCTATCTCCGTGCTCTCTCCACCCTCTAATTCACCTGTCTTTATCAATTGGAAGAAATGCCTGCAGTTAAAAAAGAAGGGGAAAAAGAGAGAGAAAGGTAGACAGTGAAAAACCACGGACTTCTAGGACTTCACGGACTGGGGGGCTAGATTTCCTAAAAAAGTTGATGGTCGGAACCACGGACTTCACGGACTTTTTCAGACATGGCGGCTATCGCTGCGCAGTGCTGCGCATACGTGCCCCCCTGCTGCCCGTAGACGGCGCGATTCTTTCCGTCGATCTTCCAGCGGCCATCCGTGGTGCCAGGGTTGCGCACCGGCAGATAACCGGCACGGCCTAGCCTGTGTTGCCACTGGCGGCGCTTGGCTGCGCTGCGCAGTTCCTCGAACATCCTGTGGTCCGCTTTTTCGATCAGGTCGTCTAGGGTCAGGACGATGGGGGAACCTACGGCGGCGATCAGGTCGCGTAGGTCGCCATCCTCGGGCGCTTCCCCGGACGACACCAGCGTCCAGAATGCAGGGGTTAGCGGCGGCGGTGCCTTGGGGTTGAACGTAGCAAGGTCAAGCCCTTGGAGATAGGCCACGGCGTGCCCTAAGCCCCCGGCGTGATACCAGGACCACAGGTCCGCCCAATAGTCGCCGGTGAACATCTCTTTGTTCGCGTTGCTGGCCGCCACGTAATGCCGCCGATCATCGGCGGGCAGATACATGGCGTCCGTCGGGTGATTGCTGGTGAACACCACCCCGCATTTATTGGGGATGGCGTATTCTTTGCGGTGCTTTTCATCAACCATTAGCACCTCGGGCGGGGCGGCGATCAGCACCTTAGCGGCCTCATAAATTCCATGTCGGTTGATTTCATCGCCCGTGTCGTGCGCCTCGTTCACGCGAATAACCTTGTTGCGGCGGTAGCCGTTGAACCGTGCGACAAGCTGGCCCGGCTTGATGTCTGCGAAGTTCCACGGGCCAACACCATGCACCAGGGGTTCAAGCATCGTGTCCTTGCCAATGCCCGGCGATCCGATCAGCACAATCGCGTGGTTGCACTTACCTGCCGGCTGTTGGACGTGGTACGCCATCCATCTACAAAGGTGGTCGGCATCGTCGGGGTAAATCGTGTGCAGGTGGTCAAGCCACTTACCGGCCTGCCTTGCGTCGCCGTCAATTACGGCGGGTGGGCGGTACAAGTTGAACACGCGATTGTCGGGGCTTGGCACTTCCCCCGCCTCCATGATGACCACGCCCTCGGCTACTTCACCGGCGCCGGGGAGCCATGACATTTGATGCACGGCCCGGTTTCTCTCGATCCACTTGGACGGCTGGGTTCGGGCTTCTTTTTCGGTCCCGTCCGCGTTGCGGATCGTGCGCGTCTCCCACTTCACCGATGCATCAACCGACTTTGCCGGCCACTGGTCCCGCGTCGTGCGGTCAATAAACATCCCAGCCGGCGCAAAGTAAAAAAAGGCATCGCGGGTGCTGCGATCAATCGGCGCGGCGAGTGCATCCCCGAACCCGTCAGCAGTGGGTGCGCTGCCACCGCAGGCACGAATAAAGGTGCCTATCGTTCGTGGATTGCTGCCCGTGGGTTTTGTCCTCGCGCGCCACTGCGCCGCGTTGTTGCTCGTGTCGCCGGGTAGTTGCGCGCTGGCTACTTCGTAAGCTTCGTATAGATCGTCGGCGCGGTCACGGTCCCAGTAAGCGGTGTTCCGAAGCGGCAGCAGGACGCAATCGCGCCAGCACTCGCCCTCGCTTGCATCAGGGCGTTCGAGCACGGCGCGGCAGCCCTCCAGCGTTATGCGCTGCGCAGCTTCGATAAGTTGGTCTCGCGTGAGGGTCAGTGGTTCGGTGTCGTCGCGTGCGGGTGCGTCATCATGGTGGGCGGGCGTGGGTGCAATGCCCGCACGCTCTAGCCACTCAGCCACGCTCAGGACGGCGCCGGTCTGGTGTATGGGTGCTGCCTGCTTTGGCTCCCCGTTGAACAGGATCAGCAGGGCGGCGCCTTCCTTGTCGTCGTGTGCTTCAAGCCAGGCGGCGGTGTCGGTCGGTTGGGCGGGCAGGTAGCTCAGGCGGGCGGCGTCCTTGGCGGCAGGGTCTGCGCAGCCTCCGCAGGCGTGATTGATGGCCTGCCACAGCGCAGCCCACTGTGGCTTCGGGCACTCTGCTGCCAGCGGCAGCACCAGGCGAAAACGGCGGTGTGCCGGATGGTCACGAAAGGTTGAATAGACCACGGCCTCAAGTCCCGACAAGCGTGTCAGCACGGACTCAGGTGTCGTGCCGTCATCAAAGTCCAGCACAGCGGCAGACAGGCTTTCTACACCGGCGTTTCCGCGCGTGCTGCCGGGCTTGTAGCGTGCGCAAGTGAAGCCCGGTCCCTTCTTTCCCGGACGACTTGGCGCAGGGCTGCACAGTTGCTTTGCCAGGTCCGGCCAGGCCATCTCACGGGCCTTGGGTTCGTTGTCGGTCGGGTGGTTGAAATAGGAGACTTGCATCATGCTGCCCTCATTGGTTTTTTCTTTGGCCATGCGCGCCAGCCATCGCGCGGGAGAAGCTGCAAGTGAGCCCCGCAAGGGTCAAACACGCAGGGGGTCGGCGGGATGAGTCCTCCAAAAAAGTAGGTGTTTCGTCGATATGCACGGCAGTGGGGGCAGCGATAGCGCAGGGTCCAGCAAGCCCCCGGCACCACGTCCGCAGACGTGGGTATCGGCACGGAGTAGAGTTGCACGGCGAGTGCAGCGGGTTTAAAATTCATGCGCAAAAACTTTCTTTGGTGCCCGCCTGCAAGCGGGCATTTTTCTTTTTGGTTCAATCGAATCGAAGGTGGTATGGGGCGCCACCACAGGGCGGATCACGTCTGCCGAACACTGGCGCGGCTGCCTCGCCTGCTGCATGGACGTGCGGCACACCACACGAGGGGCACGCCACTTGCAAGCGCCATTGGCCCTCGTAGGTGCGGGCCACGGCCAGGACAATCGCGCTCTGTGACAGGGGCACGCCCACACGTTCAAGCTCCGCCAGGGCGCGCAGCGCACCGCCCAGTCGATATGGGGTCAGGCTCGCAGGATTGCGGCCCAGGCGTGCCACTAGAGCATGTAAGTTGCCCATGCCGGGGCGGCTCTCGATAACGTGCCATGGTGGCGGCGGCAATTGTGGGGTGGTCATGCAGCAACCCCCAGCACCTCGCGCAGCTTGGCGACTTGCCAGGCAAGGCGACCATTAACGTTCAGGGGCTTGATTGGGCCTTCGCCCGAGAAGCCCAGCGGCGCAAGGTCTGTTGCGAGCGCCCAAGATAGAACGATGCCTGCGCGGTGCCTACGGCGGGTTGGTTGGTGGTTTGGAGTGGCGGATATTGGCCGGGGATGCGCATGTCGGATGCCTTTCGTAGCGAAGTGCCCCGATCTTGCCGCGTTTGCCAAGGCTTGCAAAATGCCTACAAAAAGCGACTTTTGGTCATTTTTTGTGGATTTTTCGACTTACTTAGGTACTTTTATTCAACGCTTGTAAATTTACCTGTATTCCGTTTTGTTGATTTTTTGTCTTCTCGGTATTTAACCGTGTTGATTTAATCCCCTTTTTTCCCAAGGGATGCGCAAGTAAAAAAACCAGCCGAAGCTGGTTCTTTACGTTAAATTTACATTAGTCGTTGTTAATTAACAACAATTTGACCCGTGGAATGGTTCAGATGTTCATGTAACGGCGCGCAGCGCCCCCGGCGCGGCCTTGGCATCGAACACAATCCCAGCCTCTTCCAGAATCCAGGCCTCTATGCGCTCATGGTGTACGCGCAGCAAGTCAAGCGGGCGCACTCTGTAATGTTTCTCAGCGGTTGCGCTCGGCTTGTGGCCTTGAATCTGCGCCACCACACCGGCGGGGATTTCCAGCCACTCCGACAAGGTGCCAAAGCTCCGGCGCAGGCCATGCAGGGTTAGCGCATCAATGGCGGCCACCTTGCACGCTTTATCGTGCGCATGGTTGGGCTCAGTTAGCGACGTGTTTTCGTTGCGGCTACTGGCAAACACAAATTCATTGCGGCGGGGCAGGGCGGCCAGCAGGTTATGCACGTAGGGCGTCAAAGGGATAACGCGCTCTCCCTCTACCTTGTCGCGGATGGTCAAGCCCCGCCATTGGGTGTTTAAGTCGTCCCAGCGCATCGCCAGCACCTCGCCCGGCCTTGCACCCGTCAGCAGCAGCGTTTGCAGGTAGGCGGCCACGGTCGGATTGCCAATGCTGCGCACGGCGGCAAACCATGCGGGCAGTTGCTCTTTCAGCAATGAATCGTCCTTTGCCTTCGCCTTGCCCAGCGCCTCGCGTGCTTTCTTTGTCTTGGCAGGGTTCGCCCCGGCCAGCACTGGCGCATATTCCGGCTGTTCTGCGCACCAGCCTAAAAACGCTTTCAGCAGCCGCCACGCCAGCCGGGCAGCGGTGGGGCGCGTCTGTGCCTCGCGTGCGGCCCATGCTTCTATAGTTGGCGCTGTCAGGTCACGCAGAGCCAGCCCCAGCAGCGGGTGCAATGGCCCGGCAATGGTCACGCCACGGCCCCGGGTGCCGCGGTTGGCAGCCTCGCCACCAGCACGGGCAAGGCGCTCATGGTCTTTTCGGTGAAGGTCACCCCAGTGCGGGGAGCGCTCGGACACGTAGGCGGCCCACACCTCACCCACGGTAGCGGATTGAACGGCGGCGGCGGCTTTTGCTGCGGCGTTGTCTGCCTGTTGCTGGCGCTCTACCTCGCGTGGGTCTCGCCCGTTATCCAGCACCACAGCAAGGCGCCGGGCTTCGGTGCGGGCCTGCTCGATACTCCACAACTTCACATCCCCGATGGTGCGGCGGATGGTTTGCCGGTTCAGCTTCGCCTCATAGACAAACGATTTAGCCCCCGCAGCAGTCACACGCACTCGCAAGCCAGGCGCTTCGCTGTCTCGCATGAATGCCTGTTGCTTTCCAGGCGGGCAGGCCAGGCGGCTGATTGCTCCAGTGGTCAAGTTGACCCGTTCCTTAAGGTCTGGCGCATCGGTATTTTTGGGGCGGGCCATGCTGTTTGCTCCGGTTGGGTTGGCTACATGATTGGGTCAGTGTAGCCGCCATGTAGCCACCATGTAGCCACTTTTTCGCAATTTTCCGGCACAAAGGTGAATTTAGGGGCGTTGAATGAAAACGTTAAGTTATTGATATATAAGCAAAAATCAACGAAACGCTATGGTGTTCAATGTGGCATTGGTGGGACTCATAATCCTTTGGTCGTTGGTTCAAGTCCAACACGCCCTACCATTGATCGTCTGCACGATCATTGCCTGCTCTCACGCTTTCTTTCACGAGAATTTCACAAATCTGGATCAAGGGGCGTTCCCGGTGCATTACAATTGCGCTTGGGATTTGGATGGGTAGGTGATCTTGCAGGCAATGCAATCGCTTATCAAAAGCGGTTTGATTTTTAGATTTGTCTGAATTTCATGCTATAATCCAAAGCTTAGCGGCTGTAGCTCAGCTGGATAGAGTACTTGGCTACGAACCAAGGGGTCGTGGGTTCGATTCCTGCCAGCCGCACCAATAGGTAAGCCCTAGAACAGAAATGTTCTAGGGCTTTTTCCTTTGTCTTTCAGAAATGTGCCCAACATTGTGCCCAACAAGTTGGGTTGCTAGGGGAGTCCGTGAAGTCAAAGCCCGAACTGCCTTGGCATCGTCGCCAGCAAGCTACCGCCATGAAAAAGACGTGGTTGTTGGCGCCGACCGAAAACTGAGCCACTTTTGAGGGTAGTGCCGACCCAAAACTGAGCCAGGTGAACAACTTAATCTGCTGCTTTTTTGTGCAGCAGAGGACAAGGAGTGATCACCATGGACATGATTGGCAGGATCCGGCATTTGTATGCCCGCAAGAACAAATCGGAGCGCGAGATATCGCGCATGACAGGGCTATCGCGCAACACGGTGGCGAAGTGGCTGCACGGCGAGGTGGACGGCCCACCGAGGTACCGCCGCAGCGAACAGCCCAACAAACTGACGGCGTTTCATGACGCGCTCATGCTGGCCTTGAAGGCCGATGCACGGCGGCCCAAACACGAGCGGCGCACGGCCAAGGCGCTGTACGCCGAGATCAGGCAAGCGGGCTACGAAGGGGGTTACACGCGGGTGACCGACTTCATCCGGGCGTGGCGCCAGAGCGAGGGTCAGGGGGCGGCCGTCAATGCCTTCGTGCCGCTGGCCTTCGAGCTGGGAGAGGCTTTCCAGTTCGACTGGAGCGAGGAAGGCATGGTGATCGGCGGCATCTACTACCGGGTGCAGGTCTCGCATATGAAGCTGTGTGCTTCGCGGGCCTTCTGGCTGGTGGCGTACCCCAGCCAGGGTCACGAGATGCTGTTCGATGCCCACACCCGATCGTTCGCCGCGCTGGGCGGCGTGGCACGCCGGGGCATCTACGACAACATGAAGACCGCTGTAGACAAGGTCAAGAAGGGCAAGGGACGCATCGTCAACGAGCGCTTTGCCACCATGTGCGCGCACTACCTCTATGACCCGGACTTCTGCAACGTGGCCAGCGGCTGGGAGAAAGGGGTGGTGGAGAAGAACGTGCAGGACAGCCGCCGACGCATCTGGATCGACGCGGCGCAGATCAAGTTCGGCAGCTTCACCGAACTCAACGCCTGGCTGGGCCAGCGCTGCCGCGCGTTGTGGGACGAGGTACGCCACCCCGAGCACAAGCAGTTCAGCGTGTCGGAGATGCTCGAACACGAGCGGGCGCACCTCATGCCCATGCCGCTGCCCTTCGACGGCTACGTCGAGAAACCCGCGCGGGTTTCCAGCACCTGCCTGGTGTCTGTGGCGCGCAACCGGTATTCGGTGCCGTGCGAACGCGTGGGCCAGATGGTGAGCACGCGGCTGTACCCGGGCCGCGTGGTCATCGTGGCCGATGATGAGGTCATCGCCCGCCACGAACGTCTGAGCAACGCGGGCGAGACCCGGTACGACTGGCAGCACTACATCCCGCTGCTGCAGAGAAAGCCCGGGGCGCTGAGAAACGGAGCGCCCTTTGCGGACATGCCCGAGCCACTGCAGCGGCTGCGCCGCGGGCTATTGCGTAACCCGGGAGGCGACCGGGTGATGGCGCAAGTGCTGGCGATTGTGCTTGGCGCCGGTCTGGACGCGGTGCTGGTGGCCATCGAGCTGGCGCTGGAGAGCGGTGCGCCAGGCAAGGTGAGCGTGGAGCATGTGGTCAACGTGCTGAGCCGGCTCAACGCGCAGCCGGCACCTCCCACGGCGGCCACACGGCTGAAGGTGACAACGCCACCGCTGGCAAACACGGCCCGCTACGACAGCCTTCGGGCCGACACCGCGGACAGTGCCGTGGGCGCCACCACCGAAGGAGCCCGCCATGAAGACTGATGTGCTGGTCGAACTCAAGGCGCTGCGCCTGCACGGCATGGCCGGTGCCTGGGCTGATCTGGTCGAGCAAGGCGGTGGCGATGGCGGCGGCCTGGGCATCGAGACCTCGCGCTGGCTGATCGAGCACCTGCTGCAGGCCGAGGGCACGGACCGGGCGATGCGCTCGATCAGCCACCAGATGCACGCGGCGAAGTTCCCGGTGCACCGGGACATGGCGGGCTTTGACTTCTCGGTCTCGCCGGTGGACCGAAAGCTCGTCACCACGCTGGCCGGCACTGCCTTTACCGACGAGGCGCACAACGTGGTGCTGGTGGGCGGCCCGGGCACGGGCAAGACCCATCTGGCCACTGCCATCGGCGTCTCGGGCATCACCCGCCATGGCAAGCGGGTGCGGTTCTACTCCACGGTCGATCTGGTTAACGCACTGGAGCAGGAGAAGGCGCAGGGCAAGGCCGGTCGCATCGCCACCAGCTTGCTGCGCATGGACCTGATCATCCTGGACGAGCTGGGTTATCTGCCGTTCAGCCAGGCCGGCGGGGCGCTGCTGTTCCACCTGCTGAGCAAGCTGTACGAACACACCAGCGTGATGATCACGACCAACCTGGACTTCGCCGAATGGTCCAGCGTGTTCGGCGACGCGAAGATGACCACCGCGCTGCTGGACCGTCTCACGCACCACTGCCACATCGTGGAGACGGGCAACGAGTCGATCCGGTTCAGCCGCAGCACGGCCGCTGCGAAGAAGCGGATCAAGGCCCGGGAACAGGACCGAAAGAGTGCCTCAACGCAGGCTGAGCCCGACCCATTCTGAGCAGGCACCGCGCAGGGCAAGCCGCTACGGGCTACGCCCTTCGCGGCTTGCCCAGCGCCTTCAACACATCAGCAAGGAGATCAGCAAACCAGGATAGCACCTACACTTATCCACAGCCGACCCTTGAAACGTCGGCTTCCACCCCTGGCTCAATATTCAGTCGGCACGGTGGCTCAGATTTGGATCGGCGCCGACATTCCTGTTTGTCTAGTGGTGTTGGGCACATTCGATTTGTGCCCAACAATGTGCCCAACAAGATGATGGGCTAGAGTGTAACAGTCTGGGGTGAGCTAAGGGGGTGAATTACCAAATTCACTAGGTTTGTCAATGATTTAGGTGTGTATGACTGGAATTCTCACTATGCCAAAAATTGTTTCGTACCTTCCTACGAACCAAGGGGTAGTGGGTTCGATTCCTGCCAGCCGCACCAATGTTGAAAGCCTGCAACTTAAAAGTTGCAGGCTTTTTCATTGGTGAATTGCTTTTCATCTTTGAGGCAAGATCCATTCATGAGCAAAGCCTTTACCAGGGAAACGGATACCAACGATGGCGATGATCTGGTTTCCCCGCCGCTTCCGGTCGGAGGGAAAAATTACATCACCCCGCATGGTTACGCTCGATTGCGGTCAGAGCTCTTGGCGTTGATCGACACTGAGCGACCCAAGATCGTGGACATCGTGCATTGGGCTGCCAGCAATGGCGATCGCTCCGAGAACGGGGACTATCTGTACGGCAAGAAGCGTTTGCGCGAAATTGACCGTCGCATCAGGTTTCTGACCAAGCGACTGGAGATTGCAGAGATCGTCGATCCGGCCATTCACCATGGAAGCGATCAGGTATTTTTTGGTGCGACCGTCACTTATCTGGAAGATAACAGCGTGGAGCGGACGATCACCATACTTGGAATTGACGAAGCAGAAAGCAACCAGGGCCAGGTGAGCTGGATGGCACCGGTCGCGCGCGCGCTCCTGAAGTCCAGGGTTGGGGATGAAATTACATTGGCTGCCCCGGGGGGCGTGCATCGGTTGGAGGTGATGGGCGTTCAGTATCCCGACCAATCAGCGCAAGAGGCAGGGAACTGAGGGCGGCGCTGCCCACGCTCTGGTCTATGCAATTCAGGCTTGGGGAATGATCCGAGACGCGCGAATCACAGCCTGAGTGCGTCTCAGACCGCGCAATGCTGTTTCAAGATGGGCTTGGTCCCGCACTGCCACCACGAAGCGCAGGTCAGTGGTGTCGAGTGCCACCTCGTCGTCCATATCCACATGGGTGATATCGGCCTCCGAGTTGGCCAGTTCTGCGGCCACGCGTGCTAGCACGCCTTTGCCGTTGCTCACGGTAACCACCACCCCGGTCTCGAACATGCGCGAGGGCTCATCCGCCCAGTCCACGGCAATAAAGCGTTCGCTGTCTTTGTGCTGTAGCCGCTTGGCCACGCTGCAATGCGCATTGTGAACCACCAAACCTTCTCCGCGGCCCAGGTATCCCACAATGCTGTCGCCAGGTACTGGTCGGCAACAGTGTGCATATTGGACCGAGGCGTTTTCGCTGCCATCCAGCGTCACTGCGCCCTGGGACAGGGATTCGTGGGATGTGTAGCGCTCTCGGGTCATGAGCAGCGCATCGGGCCGGTGCCCATGTTCAGACATCAGAACCATGAGGCGCTTGGCGACGATGCTGGCGATGCGCTTGCCCAGTCCCAGGTCTGTCATCAGTTCGCTGCGCGTGCGGTTTCCTGTGAAGCGCAGCAGCTTGTCCCACATGGGCTGGGTTTCTGCATCCACGGGCGGGAGGCTGACCAGACCCTCTGCACGCAGCGCCTGCGTCAGCAGCTTTTCACCAAGACCTTCCGATTCTGTCTGTGCCAGTGTTTTGAGATAGTGACGAATCTTTGACCGTGCACGGCCCGTGCGTACGAACCCCAGCCATGCCGGATTGGGTGTGGAGATAGGAGCGGTGATGATTTCCACCACATCGCCGTTTTTCAGCTCGGTGCGCAGAGGCACCAGTTCATTGTTGATCTTGCCCGCTGTGGTGCGGTCACCCACGTTACTATGGATGGCATAGGCGAAATCAACAACTGTGGCCCCGCGCGGCATAGCCATGATCTGGCTTTTGGGCGTGAAGACATACACCGCGTCCGGGAACAGGTCGACCTTGACATGGTCCCAGAATTCTGCAGCATCCCGGGTTTCGTTCTGGATATCGAGCAGGGACTGCAGCCATTTGGTGCCCAGGCGCTCGGCCGAGTTGCCTTCACTGTCTTGTGCCTTGTAGAGCCAGTGCGCCGCAACGCCTGCTTCAGCAATCACATGCATTTCGTCGGTGCGCATCTGAAATTCGATGTTCACGCCCGAGGGGCCCACCAAAGTGGTGTGGAGTGACTGGTATCCGTTGAGTTTAGGGATGGCAATGTGGTCTTTGAACTTCCCGGGTACCGGCTTGTACATCTGGTGCAGGATGCCCAGTGCCGTGTAGCAGTCCGTGATGCTGGGAACAATCACCCGAAACCCATAGATGTCGGTGACCTGCGCAAAGCTCAGGTGCTTGAGGTCCATCTTCTGATAGATGGCGTAAAGCGTCTTCTCGCGTCCGGCGAGCCGAACCGGCATGCCAATGCGCGAAAACGCTGCATCCACTTCTGCCTGAACCTTCTGGACCAGATCACGGCGTCGGTTGCGCGACTTGTTGATGGCCTTGGAGAGCGTCTGATAGCGCCACGGGTGCAAATGCCGGAAGGAAAGATCCTGGAGTTCGCGATACGTCTGGTTCAAGCCCAGGCGGTGGGCGATTGGTGCGTAAATCTCCAGCGTTTCAGAAGAAATGCGGCCCCATTTGCTGCGCGGCATGTCCGACAGCGTGCGCATGTTGTGCGTACGATCTGCCAGCTTGATGAGAATCACGCGAACGTCGCGCGCCATCGCCAGCAGCATCTTGCGAAAAGACTCAGCCTGGTTTTCCTCGCGCGTATTGAACTGAAGCTTGTCGAGCTTGGTGAGTCCGTCCACGAGCTCGGCCACCGGGGCACCAAAGCGGTCGATCAGGTCGGCCTTGGTTACACCACAATCTTCCATGGCGTCGTGCAACAGTGCTGCCATCAGTGCCTGGGCGTCCAGTTTCCAGCTGGCACACAGCGCCGCGACTGCAATCGGGTGGGTAATGTAGGGCTCACCGCTGCTGCGCAACTGCCCCAGGTGCGCCTCGTCGGCAAAGCGGTAGGCCTGCCGCACCAGTTCAATGTTGGCTGTATCGAGGTAGTCGAGGCTGTCCGTCAGCGCGGCAAAGCTGGCCGCCGCTGCATTGGCGGCTGCCGCTGACGCACTGACCGTACCCGAAGCGGGGCTGTCACCGGGCCGAATCTGCGTCGCAGAATAGGAATTGAGCACCGCGTTCATGTCCTAAATGTAGCGCGGTCGTGCACGAGAAGCCCAAGGCGCAAAAAAAAGCACCGCAATGCGGTGCCTTTTGTCCAAGGTGCCTGAAGAAAAGATCAACCGGGAACCTTCTTGAGCATTTCCAGGCCAACCTTGCCTTCGGCGATTTCGCGCAGCGCCGTCACGGCGGGCTTGTTGCGGCTTTCGATGCGCGGGGCGTGGCCCTGGCTCAGCATGCGGGCGCGGTACGTGGCGGCCAGGACGAGCTGGAACCGGTTGGGAATCTTTTCCAGACAGTCTTCTACGGTGATGCGTGCCATCGGGTTTCTCCGGGAATCAGGTGATATTTAGCGACTGGAAGGTGTCAGCACGGGCGCGGCGCTGGGCGGCGTACTTGAGTCGCTGGGCGTGAACTACGGCTTTCAGGTCGAAAAGCGCGCGCTCGAACAACTCGTTGATTATAACGAAGTCGAATTTGCCCACCTGGGCCATCTCGATGGCAGCGTTCTTGAGGCGGACTTCGATGACATCCGCCGAGTCTTCGCCCCGGCGCTCCAGGCGCGAGCGCAGTTCTTCCCAGCTGGGTGGCAGGATGAAGACGAGGATGGCGTTGGCAAAGGCCTTCTTGATCTGGAGCGCACCCTGGAAGTCAATTTCCAGGATCACATCCGAGCCCTGCGCGATGCGCTCTTCGATAGCCTTTTTGGAGGTGCCGTAGCGGTTGCCATGCACCATGGCCCATTCCACGAAGGCGTTGCCTTGCACCATCGCGTCAAACTCCGGTTCGGACACGAAAAAATACTCGCGACCATGCTTTTCCTGGCCTCGCGGAGGGCGGGTCGTGTGCGAGATGGACGGGTGAACGTGGGAGTCGAGTTCGAGAAGTGCCTTGACCAGGCTGGATTTGCCAGCACCGCTGGGGGCGGCCACTACAAAGAGATTTCCAGGGTAATCCATGGGTGATGTTCGCAGGATGCTATCAAAAAAGGAGTATCACTCGATATTTTGCACTTGCTCGCGCATCTGCTCGATCAACACCTTCATGTCGACGCTGATGCGTGTGAGGTCCAGGGCCGCTGATTTGGAGCCCAGGGTGTTGGCTTCGCGGTGCAGTTCCTGGATCAGGAAATCGAGGCGTTTGCCCACTTCACCGCCTTTTTGGAGCAAGCGCTCGATCTCGTCCAGGTGCGAGTTCAGGCGGGTGATTTCTTCGGCCACATCGATGCGAATGGCAAAGGCAGTTGCCTCGGTGAGCGCGCGGTCGCGTGCGGCCTCTGGCAGGGTGGAGCCGTCGGTCAAGGCCATGGCTTCTTTCCAGCGCTCCATGAAGCGCTGGCGTTGCTGTTCAACCAGCAGGGGCACCATGGGGCCCGCCTGTTGGGCCAGGCTGCGCAGTTGGCCGAGCCGGTCGTGCAGCATGGCGGCAAGACGCTCGCCTTCGCGGGCGCGCGCCGCCATCAACTGTGCGAGCGCCTGTTCTGCCAGGGCCGGCACGGCCTCGCTCCAGTCCTCGGGGCCCGCGCTGGCGTTGGCGCACAGTCGCAGCGCATCGGCGACCGTAAGGGGGGCGGCATGCGGGAGCCAGGCTTTCACGGCGTCCTGCAGCGAATTGATGCGCTGTAAAAGGCGAGGGGCCGGATCCTGCAGGTTGTTGCCATCGTCGTTTTCGAGCGCGGCACGCACTTCCACCTTGCCGCGCTTGAGTTGCGAGGTCAGCAGGCTGCGCAAAACGGGTTCGAGTGCGCGCAGCTCGTCGGGGAGGCGGAACGAAAGGTCCAGAAAGCGGCTGTTGACCGAGCGGATTTCGAGCCCCAGCCGGCGGGCTGCAGGGGGGCGGGTGTCGGTGTCAGCGCCAGTGGCAGAGGCGCCATGCTGTGCGCTGGCGTATCCGGTCATGCTGTAAACTGGCATTGGACTTTTTTGATGGTTGCTTGCGATCCGGTGATTATCCGGGTTCCGCTCTATACCCGGGTCATCTTCGCAAAATATGTCAAAAATCAAGCCGGCGCCATTGCCGCCCGATACTGTAATTGGGGGCTACCGTGTGGTACGCCGATTGTCTTCCGGCGGGTTTGGTGTGGTCTATCTGGCGCTTGACGCCGAGGGCCAGCAGATCGCCATCAAGGAATACCTGCCCACTTCCCTGGCCACCCGGGCCCCGGGGGAGTTGCTGCCCAAGGTGCCACCCGAAAAGCTGTCGTTGTACCGCCTGGGCCTCAAGAGCTTCTTTGAGGAAGGCCGCTCTCTGGCGCAGATCTCGCACGCCTCGGTGGTCAGCGTGCTCAATTTCTTCCGCGAGAACGAAACCGTTTACATGGTGATGAACTACCTGGAGGGCGCCACCCTGCAGGACTTCATCATCACCGCGCGCGACCTGAAAACGCAGAAGGTGTTCCGCGAGTCCACCATCCGCTCGCTGTTTGACGAGGTGCTGCGCGGCCTGCGCATCGTGCACCAGCACAAGATGTTGCACCTGGATATCAAGCCGGCCAACATTTTCATCACCGACGATAACAAGGCCGTGATGATCGATTTTGGCGCGGCGCGCGAGGTGCTGTCCAAAGAGGGCAACTTCATCCGCCCCATGTACACCCCCGGCTTTGCCGCGCCCGAGATGTACCGGCGCGACTCGTCCATGGGCCCGTGGACCGATATTTATGCAATCGGCGCCTGCATTTACGCCTGCATGCAGGGCTTTCCGCCCAACGAAGCGCCCCAGCGCATCGAGAAAGACCGCCTGTCGCTGGCGCTCACCAAGCTGCGCGGCGTGTACTCGGACAACCTCATCGAGGTGGTGGAGTGGTGCATGGCGCTCGATCCGCTGTCGCGCCCGCAGTCGGTGTTTGCGCTGCAAAAAGAGCTCAGCCGCGAGGGTGAGCGCCGCTATACCAAGCTGTCGGTGGCCGAGAAGATGCGGCTGCAGCTGGACACCCTGGTGTCCGACACCAAGAAAAACGTGCAAAAAGTGGGTGAAGCCACGGGCATCGGGGCCAAGCCCAAATGAACACGAGTTGCGCAAAGCGGGTTCGGGCGAGCTGCATGGTCATTAACGATGCCTTTGCGCATTCCTGTTTGCGTGAGTCACTATGAAGTTCTCGGTATTCCAGATCAGCCGCCGCGGCGGGCGCGAGAAAAACGAAGACCGCATGGGCTACTGCTACACGCGTGAATCGGGGCTGTTTGTGCTGGCGGACGGCATGGGCGGGCACCCCGAGGGCGAGGTGGCCGCGCAGATCGCGCTGCAGACCATTTCGGCCCTGTTCCAGCGCCAGGCCAAGCCGCAGCTCGACAATGTGCAGGAGTTCCTGTCGTCGGCCCTGCTGGCGGCCCACCATCAGATCCTGCGCTATGCCTCGGAAAAGGGCATGCTCGACACGCCGCGCACCACGCTGGTGGCTGCCGTGGTGCAGGCGGGCGCCGTGTCATGGATCCATTGCGGAGATTCGCGCCTGTACATGGTGCGCGGTGGCGAGTTGCTGACCCGCACGCGCGACCACTCTTATCTTGAGCTGCGCAATGCGCCGCCGCCGGGGCTGGACCGCATCAACCGCAACGTGCTGTTCACCTGCCTGGGTTCGCCCACCAAACCCATTTACGACAGCACCGGGCCTGTGCACCTGGAGCAGGGCGATCGCATTTTGCTGTGCTCGGACGGCCTGTGGGGCGCGCTCAGCGATGAAGAGATTGCCTCCCAGCTGGGCCGGCAGACGGTGTCGCACGCGGCGCCTGACCTGGTGGAGGCCGCGCTGCGCAAGGCGGGCGAGGGCAGCGACAACGTCACCGTGGTGGCGCTCGAGTGGGAAACGCCCGACACCTTCGAGTCCACGCAAGGTGTGTCGACCGACAGCATCAGCGATGATGTTTTTGCCTCGACCATCCAGGCCGGCCCGCTGGATGGCCTGGTGGATGACCTCGACGATGACGCCATCGAGCGCTCCATTGCCGAGATCAATGAAGCCATCCGCCGCTCGGCTGCGCGCAAGGTCTGATCGCATAGCTAATTTTTTTGCGGCGGCACCACCAGGGGGCCGCGCTGCAGCACTGGAAGCCGGGTTGCACAGCGCAAACGGCGCCAGCGTCCGGTAAACAATTGCAGCTTGCTGCGCCCCGGTGTCCGGCTGCGGGAACCACTCGCTGCCCACCAGGTCCATTGCCTTCTTACTTCCGATCTCCATGACCTCCTTCACCCGAACGGGCGGCCGCGCCGCCGATCAATTGCGCCCCGTGCGCATCACCCGCCACTACACCATGCATGCCGAGGGCTCGGTGCTGATCGAGTTTGGCAATACCAAGGTGCTGTGCACCGCGTCGGTCGAAGAGAAAGTGCCGCCGCACCAGCGCGGCACGGGCGAGGGTTGGGTGACCGCCGAATACGGCATGCTGCCCCGCGCCACGCACAAGCGCAGCGACCGCGAAGCCGCCAAGGGCAAGCAAAGCGGCCGCACCCAAGAGATACAGCGCCTCATCGGCCGTTCGCTGCGGGCGGTGTTTGACCTCAAGCTGCTGGGCGAACGCACCATCCAGCTCGACTGCGATGTGATCCAGGCCGATGGCGGCACGCGCACCGCCGCCATTACGGGCGCGTGGGTGGCTGCGCAGGACGCGGTGAACCAGCTGCTGGCTGCCGGAAAAATCACGGCGACACCCATCCTGGGGCCGGTGGCCGCCATTTCGGTGGGCATCGTGCAGGGCACGCCACTGCTGGATCTGGAATATGTGGAAGACGTGGGCTGCGACACCGACATGAATGTGGTCATGACGGGCGCCGGCCATTTCGTGGAAGTGCAGGGCACGGCCGAGGGCGTGGCCTTCACCCGCGCCGAGATGGACCAGTTGCTGGCGCTGGCCGACAAGGGCGTTGCCGAACTGGTGAGCCTGCAACAACAATCGCTCTTAAAATAATAGCTGCTTGCGCTTTATACATAAGCGCTATAGGCTGTTTTGACTATGAAACTGGTTCTTGCATCCAACAACCGCGGCAAGCTTGCCGAACTGCAGGCCATGCTGGCGCCCCTGGGCATCGAGCTGGTGCGCCAGGCCGACCTGGGCGTGGGCGAGGCCGAAGAGCCGCACCGCACCTTTGTCGAAAACGCCCTGGCCAAGGCGCGCTTTGCCAGCGCGCATACCGGCCTGCCCGCGCTCGCCGACGACGCCGGCCTGTGCGTGGACGCCTTTGGTGGCTTGCCTGGTGTGGACACGGCCTACTACGCCACGCAGTTCGGCTACGAAAAGGGCGACGATACCAACGTGCGCGCCCTGCTGGAGCAGATGCAGGGCCAGGAAAACCGCCGCGCCGCCATGGTCAGCACCCTGGTGGCCGTGCGCAGCCCGCAAGACCCCGAGCCCCTGATTGCCGTGGGCCGCGTGGTGGGCGAGATCACGCGTGCGCCGCGCGGCAGCAACGGTTTCGGCTTCGACCCCGTGATGTTCATCCCCGAATTCGGCCAGACCTTTGCCGAGCTGCCCACCGAGGTCAAGAACGCCCACAGCCACCGGGGCCGTGCGGCGCAGCAGATGCTGGCGCTGATGCGCGAGCGCTGGATGGTATGACCTACCCCCCTGAGTCGCTTCGCGCCTTCCCCCCAGGGGGACACCGCCAGCGCGGCGGGGCGGCCCTTGCGCGGCGGTTGCGCCTGTGGCCGCTCGCGCTCCAAGCGGCGGCCGCGGCTTCAGCGTTCTGAACCCTTGATGCTTTCAATGGCTATTCCTATCATTCCAATTGCTCATGCCGCGCCCGCGCCGGTGCGCGACATCCAGCACTACATGCGCCCTGGGGTGCTGCAGCTCACCAGCCTGCCGCCGCTGGCCCTGTATGTGCACCTGCCCTGGTGCCTGAAGAAATGCCCGTATTGCGACTTCAACTCGCACGAGTGGCGTGATGCCGGCAGCGCCGGCGCGTTGCCCGAGGCCCGCTACCTGGACGCCCTGGTGGCCGACCTGGAGGCGGCACTGCCCCTGGTGTGGGGCCGCAGCGTGCACAGCATCTTCATCGGTGGCGGCACGCCCAGCCTGTTTTCGCCGCAGTCCATCGACCGCTTGATCGGCGACATCCGCGCGCGCCTGCCGCTGGCGGCCGATTGCGAGATCACCCTGGAGGCCAACCCCGGCACTTTCGAAAAAGACCGGTTTCACGCCTTTCGCGCGGCCGGCGTCACGCGCCTGTCGGTGGGCGTGCAAAGCTTCAACGACCGGCATCTCAAGGCCCTCGGTCGGGTGCACGACCGCGCGCAGGCGCTGGCGGCGGTGCAGGAGGCGGCCAGCGCCTTTGACACCTTCAACCTGGACATCATGTACGCGCTGCCGGGCCAGACGCTGCCAGAGCTGGAGCAGGACATGGCCACCGCGCTGGCACTGGCGCCGCCACACATCTCCATCTACCACCTCACCATCGAGCCCAACACCTACTTCGCCAAGTTTCCGCCCGCCATTCCGCCGGACGACGATGCCTACGCCATGCTCGATCGCATCACCGAGATGACGGGCCAGGCGGGGCTGGCACGCTATGAGATATCGGCCTATGCCCGGCCGGGCCATGCGTGTTTTCACAACACCAACTACTGGCAGTTTGGCGACTACCTGGGGCTGGGCGCGGGCGCGCACAGCAAGCTCAGCTTTGCCCACCGCGTGGTGCGCCAGACGCGTTTTCGCGACCCGCGCCTGTACATGGACAACGCGCTGGCCGGCCGCGCCCTGGCGCAGGACGAGGACGTGCGCCGGGCCGACCTGCCGTTCGAGTTCATGCTCAATGCGCTGCGCCTGCGCGATGGTTTTGCCTTGCAGGACTTCGTGGAGCGCACGGGACTGCCGCTTACCGCCATTGCCAAGGCGCTGGACGAGGCCGAGCGCAAGGGCCTGATCACCCGGGACATGGCCCGCGTGCGCCCGACCGAGCGCGGGTTCGACTTTTTGAACGATCTGCAGGCGCTGTTTCTGGCCGACTGACAGCGTGGCGCCCACACGGGGGCAGTCGGTGCGGCGAGTTTGCAGTAAAACGGGCTGTGGCGCTTATGGATAAAGCGCTATATGCTATATAAATATGAGCAATTCAGCGGTGGGCCGCGCTGCTCTGCGGGCAGCTGTGGGGCTTCGTTCAGCCGCAACGCACCGCCGTGATGCGCCCATTGGCATCCACTACCAGGTTCAGGCGTTCGGTGTTGAACTCCAGCGTCACCGCCTGGCGGGGGTGCAGCAGGCGTGCCATGGCAGCGCCCGAGGCCACGCGGGCCTGCTCGATCACCGACGGGGTGCCCTGCTTGCCGATCACCCCCTGGGCGGGCGCCGCATTGCACACGCCGCCCCGCGGCCCGGGGCCCACCGAGGCCGGCGGTGCACCGGCCGTTCCGCCCGCACCGCCCGTTCCCCCCGGCAAGCCGGCGCAGCCGGCCAGCAAGGCAGCGCACAGGCAGGTGGTCAGACTGGCGGTGAGGGTGTGCGTTCGGGTCATCTGCATTGTTTTCTCCTGGGGGAATCGGTGGCGGGGTTCGCCGGGCGAGGAGATACCTTATCGTGCGTTAGCCCCCCTGGCTGTCAGCACAGGTAATCGGTGCGATCTGGATTGTCGCTGGCACCGGCTGCACACAGCCCTCGCTGTGGCGGGCGGTGAGGGGGAAAGAGTGTGGAATGGCGGTGGTTTCATTCGCAGGCTGGCGTCCTGCAGACCCGTTGGCCGATTGGGGGACACTGTGATCATGACACCGGCTATCCGATCTTCCATCGTGCGGGCCTTGACGGCGGGAACCGTGGCGAGCATTTTTTCGGCCGTTGCGCTGATGGTGTGCGGCCGGCGGGAAACCGGAAGCTCGGCGGCGCCCATCAATGCCGTGAGCCACTGGTATTGGCGCGAGGAAGCCTTGTATTTCCGGCAGACCGATATTAAGCACACAGCGCTGGGCTATCTCACCCACCATGGTGCGTCCGTGTTCTGGGGCGCCCTGTTTGCCTGGGCGCTGCATGGGAGACCGGCAGCGCGCCAAACCGGCGCCGTGCTGGCAGGCAGCATGGCCACCAGTGCGGTGGCCTGTTTTGTGGACTTTCACCTGACGCCACAGCGGCTTACGCCCGGCTTCGAGCACCGTCTGTCCCAGCGGTCGCTCGCGGTCGTCTATGGGTCTTTTGCCGTGGGGCTTGCGGTGGGGGCGCTGCTGGTCAGGGGCAGCGGTGCGCCGAAGTGAGGCCAGCCGGGGCAGGGTAGGGCAGGGCGCGGAGTGCGTGCAGGGTGGGCGCCGTTGCGTCAACCCAGCAGCGCTTCGAGTGCGCTGGGGCCAATGGGCGGCTGCGCCGTCCATGGCACCACCAGCACGGCGTGGCCGGTGTGCGCGGCCACCCGATCCATCTGCGTTCTCTCGCTGTCCAGGCGGGCCTGCAGCAGGGGATCGGCCGTGCCGGTGGCCAGCAGCGATTTGTTGACAACCCAGGCAAAGGGTTCAATCTGGGCCCGGCGCAAGTCGTCTTGCAGCGCGGCGGCCTGCGACACGGGGGTGGCTTCTGGCAGCGTGACCAGGATGATCCTGGTGTAGTCCGCATCTTGCAGCCGCATCAGCGGGGTCACGATGCGCCCCGCAGCCTTGCCCTCGAATTCCCGCACCATCTGGCGGTGGTAGGCGCCGGTGGCGTCCATCAGCAGCAACGAGTGGCCGGTGGGCGCGGTGTCCAGCACCACAAACGAACTTCGGGCCTGCGCCACCACATGCGAGAAGGCATGAAAGACGGCCACTTCCTCGGTGCAGGGCGAGCGCAGGTCTTCAATCAGCAGGGCTTTCTCGCCCTCGGTCAGCGTGGCCGCGCGGGCGGCCACGATCTTGTCCACGTATTTTTGCGTTTCGGCTTTGGGATCGATGCGGCCTACGCTGAGCCCGGGCACATCGGCGTTGAGTGTGACGGTCAGGTGCGCAGCCGGGTCGGTGGTGCTCAGGTGCACCGATTTGCCGTGGCGGACCAGGCCCAGCGCAATGGCGGCGGCAATGGTGGTCTTGCCGACCCCGCCCTTGCCCATGACCATGATCAGGCCGCGCTCACCCTGCGCCAGCTCGGCCACCAGCTCGGACAGCTTGTGGTGGTCGATGGCGGGCACTGCGGGGGTGGCTGCGCCCGTCGTGCGTGGGGGCTCGGCAGCCAACAGCCCGCGCAGTGCGGGCAAACCCACCGAATCCACTGCCCGCAGCGGAATGTGGTCGGCCACCAACGGGCGCAGCGCAGCGGGCATCTCGTCGAGCGCCTTGCGCCCCAGTGCTTCGATGGCCGCGGCAATCGGGTCGTCCGCATCGGTGCGATGGAACACGGCATTCACCACCAGCCGCTGGTTGGTCAGGCCCAGCGCGCGCAGTTCATCCGAGGTGCGGGCCGCCTCGTCGAGCGCGCCTTTGTCGGGCCTCGCCACCAGCACCACGGTGGTTTGCGTGGCATCGCTCAGCGCTGCCAGGGCCGCGTTGAAAAGCTGCTCCTGCATCTTCAGGCCCGAGTGCGGCCCCAGGCAGGACGCACCCCGGTCGTTGCCTTCCAGGAATCCGCTCCAGGCCTTGGGCAGGCTCAGCAGCCGCAGCGTGTGCCCCGTGGGGGCGGTGTCAAACACCACATGGTCATAGGCAGCGCCGCCGTGCGACAGCAGGTTGGAGAATTCGTCAAAGGTGGCGATCTCGGTCGTGCAGGCGCCGGACAGTTGCTCGCGCACCGTGGCAATGTCCTGTTCGCTGGCCTGTGGCCCCATCTGCGCCACCACGCGTGCGCGGTAATCCACGGCAGCGGCATCCGGGTCGATGTTGAGCACCTGCAGGCGTGGCACGCCCGGCACCGCCACGGGCTGGTTGCGCAGTTCGATGCCCAGCATTTCATCGAGGTTGGAGGCGGCGTCCGTGCTGACCAGCAGCACCTTTTTGCCCGCGTCTGCCAGCGCGATCGACACCGCCGTGGAAACCGAGGTCTTGCCCACGCCCCCTTGCCCGTGAAGAACAGGTATTTGGTGGGCTGGTCGAGAAGGTGGATGTGTGCGGGCATGGGATTCCTGGTCAGGCCGGGGCACGCCCTCCATGGGCAGTGCTCCGACGGGGTTCACTTTACAACATTTCAATGATCGTTGTATAGTTGGTGCATGAATGAAATCGATGCCGTCCGTTCGCTTGCCGCCCTGGCCCAGGAAATGCGCCTGCGGGTATTTCGCGCACTGGTCGTTGCCGGCAACCAGGGGCTCACGCCGGGCGCGTTGTCGGAGCAACTGGACGTGGCCCCCAACACCCTGTCGTTCCATCTGAAAGAGCTCACCCATTCGAACCTGGTGAGCCAGGAGCGTCAGGGCCGCAACCTGATCTACCGCGCCTCCATTGCCACCATGAACGACTTGCTGGGCTTTCTGACCGAAAACTGCTGCCAGGGCGCTGAGTGCCTGGCGCCCCAGGCAACGTCCTGCGGTTGCTGAAAAACAAGGAAACCCCATGAAGCGATTCCACGTCCACATCCATGTTGATGACCTTGCCCGGAGCATTGCGTTTTATTCCAGGCTGTTTGCCGCCGAGCCGGCACGCGTTGAGGCGGACTACGCCAAGTGGATGCTCGACGACCCGCGCGTGAACTTTGCCATCTCGACCCGGGGCGACAAACCGGGGCTGGATCACCTGGGTTTTCAGGTGGACGACGCTGCCGAGCTGGTTGAGTTGAAGGCCCGCGCCGAATCGGCCGACATGGCGTTGCTTGACGAAGGTGCCACCAGCTGCTGCTACGCCCGCAGCGAAAAGCACTGGGTCACCGATCCCCAAGGCATTGCCTGGGAGCATTTCCATACGCTGGGCAATATTCCCGTGTTCAACGAAGCGGGCAAGGCCACCGAAGCCGGGGCTTGCTGCGCGCCCGCGCCCACCCGCGAAAAGGCGGCTGCGGCTTGCTGCGCCCCCGCAGCGGCAGGCACCCAGGCTGCGTGCTGCCCGCCCACAAAAGCCCATGCCGCCACCCCCGCCGCCGCGGCAGAAAAATCCGCGGGCTGTTGCTCTGCAACGTCCCCGGCAGCCAACGGCAAGCCCCTGAACGTGCTGTTCATCTGCACGCACAACTGCGCGCGCAGCATCCTGGCCGAGGCCTTGCTCAACGCGATGGCGCCCGACCGCTTCAAGGCCTATTCAGCGGGCAGCCGCCCGAGCGCGAAGCAGCAACCCCACCCCTTGGGCCTGCAGATGCTGCAGAAGGCGGGTATCTCGATTGACGGACTGCGCAGCAAAAGCTGGGACGAGTTCGCCGCGCCCGATGCGCCGCACATGGACCTGATCATCACCGTGTGCGACGACGCCGCGGGCGAGGTTTGCCCCGCCTGGCCCGGCCATCCCGCCTCCGCCCACTGGGGCTACCCCGATCCGTCCGCTGGCGATGCGCCCGAGGCGCAAAAAGCAGAAGCCTTCCGCAAGACCATGCACATGCTGCATCAGCGCCTGGAACTGCTGATCAACCTGCCCAGCGACAAGCTGGAAAAAGCGGTGCTGCAAGGCACCGCGCAGGAGCTGGCTGCGCACTGAGCTGGAGCGCGACTGTGAGTGCATTGCCGCTTGGGCGATTTCTTTAGCGCAGGCTGCGTTGAATCGCCCAGCCGCGGGCGCGAAGCGGCGCGGGTGTGCGGCTTCGAGTGCGCACTTCAGTGGCCTGTCATCCGCTGGTCATTCAACTTTGCAATATTTCAATGAATATAGAAATAACTAAAGGAACCGTGTCATGAAGGTGGGTATCAACGGAATGGGCCGCATTGGCCGCCTGGCACTGCGCGCCGCCATGGGCGCAGCCGAGCGTCAGTTGGATGACCCCCGCGCCGGCAATCGCCTCGAAGTAGTCCACCTGAACGAAATCAAGGGGGGAGCCGCGGCCACCGCCCACCTGCTGGCGTTCGACACGGTGCAAGGCAAGTGGCGCGAGTGCATCAGTGCCGAGGGGGACAACGCCATCACCATCGGCAGCCAGCGGCTCTCGTTCAGCGCGCACCCCGCGGCGGCAGAGATTCCCTGGGGCGATCTGGGGGTCGACGTGGTGCTGGAATGCACCGGCAAATTTTTGACGCCCGAGACCATCCAGGGGCATCTGGATCGCGGCGCCAAGCGCGTCATTGTGGCCGCGCCGGTGAAGGTAGGGGACGTGCTCAACATCGTCGTCGGCGTGAACCATGAACTCTACGATCCGGCCCAACACCGCATCGTCACGGCGGCATCGTGTACGACCAACTGTCTGGCGCCGGTGGTGAAGGTGGTGCATGAAAACCTGGGCATCCGCCATGGGCAGATCACCACCATCCACAACCCGACCAACACCAATGTGGTGGTGGATGCGCCGCACAAAGACCTGCGCCGCGCCCGCAGCGCCATGGAAAGCCTGGCGCCCACGTCCACCGGCAGCGCCACGGCCATCGCGTTGATTTACCCCGAGCTCAAGGGCAAGCTCAACGGCCACGCGGTGCGCGCCCCGGTGCTGAACGCCTCGCTTACCGACTGCGTGTTCGAACTGCAGCGCCCGACCACGGCCGAGCAGGTGAACACGCTGTTCGAACAAGCCGCATCGTCCTACCTGGCGGGCATTCTGGGCTACGAAACGCTGCCGCTGGTGAGCGCCGACTACGCCCGCGACACCCGCAGTTCCATCGTCGATGCGTTGTCGACCATGGTGACGGATGGCACGCTGCTCAAGGTGTACGCCTGGTACGACAACGAAATGGGCTATGCCTGCCGCATGGTCGATCTGGCCTGCCACATGCGTGAAGTGGGTGTTTGAAATGCAGCAAAGCCACGCCACGCGCAACTACGCCATCGTCACCGCAGCCTATTGGGGCTTCACGCTCACCGACGGCGCGCTGCGCATGCTGGTGCTGCTGCATTTTTATCGCCTGGGGTATTCGCCGTTCATGCTGGCATTTCTGTTCCTGCTCTATGAAGCAGCCGGCGTGCTGGCCAACCTGGTTGGCGGCTGGCTGGCCACGCGCTATGGCATCACGCGCATGCTGACGGTAGGGCTGGTGACGCAAATCATCGGTTTCACGTTGCTGTCGCAACTTAACCCCGCGTGGTCGGTGGCCATGTCGGTGACCTGGGTGGTTCTGGCGCAGGGCATTTGCGGAGTGGCCAAGGATTTGACCAAGACCGCCAGCAAATCGGCCATCAAGGTCACCTCGGCGCAGGCCCAAGAGCAGGGCGCTGGCCGGCTCTTCAAGTGGGTGGCCTGGTTCACAGGCAGCAAGAACGCCATGAAGGGCGTGGGCTTTTTTCTGGGTGGTTTGCTGCTGCAGGCGCTGGGCTTTCAGCACGCGCTGTGGGCCATGGCCGCGCTGCTGGCGCTGGTGCTGGTGGGGGTGGTTAGCTCACTGCCCCGGATGATGGGCAAGAGCAAGGCCTCCAAATCGGCCAAGGAGTTGTTCGCCAAAAACGCGGGCGTCAATGCATTGGCTGCCGCTCGGGTGGTGCTGTTTGGCGCGCGCGATGTCTGGTTTGTGGTGGGCGTGCCGGTGTTTCTGTACGCGCAGGGCTGGACATTCACCATGGTGGGCGGCTTTCTGGCGGCCTGGACCATCGGCTATGGCCTGGTGCAGGCCATGGCGCCGCAGCTGGTGAAACGCAGCCAGGACGGCCTGAGCACCGAGGTGCCCGCCGCACGGCTGTGGTCGGCCATGCTGGCGGTGGTTCCCGTTGCGATGGCCGTGGCAGTGGCCCTGCAGGTGCCGCGCCTGGAATGGGTGGTGGTGGTCGGTCTGGGGCTTTTTGGCATTGCGTTCGCGGTCAACTCTTCCGTTCATTCCTACCTCATCCTTGCCTATGCAGGCTCTGAAAAAGCCGCCGAGGATGTGGGTTTTTACTACGCAGCCAATGCCTTGGGGCGGTTTTTTGTTTGACGATGACTCCAGCCCGGTACTTCGCTGGACTGCGCCGTAGCTCGATATAGAAGGTTTATCAATAACTTACGCGCGTCCATCATATGCCGGTGCTTTCTGAAACTTGACCCGGTTTTCCCTCGCGCCGCTCCTATCTGGCTCTTGGAATCCGGGTCGTTCCAAGGAGTCATCATGGCTAAGATCAAGCTCACCAAGACCGCCGTAGAGTCAGCGCAACCCCAGGCCAAGGACATCGAACTACGGGATACCGTGGTGCCGGGCTTCCTGTGCAAGATTACCCCGAAGGGCCGCCGGGTGTTCATGCTCCAGTACCGCACGAACTCCGGGCAGCCCCGCAAGCCCTCGCTGGGCCTGTTCGGGGAACTGACTGTGGAGCAGGCCCGCGTCATGGCGCAGGACTGGCTGGCCGAGGTTCGCCGGGGCGGCGACCCCGGCGGTGCCAAGGCCGAGGCGCGCAAGGCGCCCACGGTCGAAGCGTTGTGCAAGAAGTTCATGGAGGACTACTCCAAGAAGCGCAACAAGCCCAGCACGCAGCGCGGCTACCAGGCCGTTATCGACCGCTGCATCGTCCCGCTGATCGGCCGCAAGAAGGTGCAGGACGTGAAGCGGCCCGACATTGCCGGGCTGATGGAGAAGCTGGCCTACAAGCCGGCCGAGGCGAACAACGCCTTCGGCGTGCTGCGCAAGATGTTCAACCTGGCCGAAGTGTGGGGCTACCGCCCGGACGGCACGAACCCGTGCCGACACGTCCCGATGTACCCGCCCGGCAAGGAAACCCGTCTCATCGTGGATGACGAGCTGGCGCTGATCTTCCGCCATCTGGAGAAGCTGGAGGCGGAAGGACTGGAGAACTACGTCATTCCGCTGGCGATCCGCCTGCAATTCGAGTTCGCCGGCCGTCGCTCCGAAATCTGCACGCTCGAATGGGATTGGGTCGATCTGGAGAACCGGCGCGTGGTCTGGCCTGACAGCAAGACCGGCGGCCTCTCCAAGCCCATGAGCGCGGAAGCCTACCGGCTGCTTTCGACCGCGCCGCGCCGGGAGGGCTGCCCCTACGTCCTGCCGTCGCCCAACGACCCGACCAAGCACCTGACTTTCGGCGAGCACTACGGCGGCTGGTGCCGGGTGCTCAAAGCCGCCGGCGTGCCGCACGTCGGCACGCACGGCATCCGCCACCGCTCGACCACCGACATTGCCAATTCGGGCGTGCCGACCAAGGTAGGCATGAAGCTGACGGGGCACAAGACCGTGGCGATGTTCATGCACTACGTCCACACCGAGGACAAGCCGGTGCGGGATGCGGCCGAACTGGTGGCGAGCCGGCGGCTGGCGATCACCGGCGCATCGCGCCCCACGGAGGCGACTGCATGAACGAGAAGACGCTTTCGGCGGCGGGGAAAACCCCCGCCGCCCTGCCGGCCGGCTATCCCCGTTCCGCAATTTCCCAGACAGTGTCTGGGAAATTGGGCCTCGCCGAGCTGGCCAAGATCTTCACGCTACCGTGGTCGGCCTATGTGCTGCTGCTGTCGGTCAAGGATGGCCGCGTGACCAGCGGCCGGCATCCCACCCTGTCGGCTCCGATTGTCGTGCCGCCGTCACGACAATCGGGCGGGCCATCCCTTCCGTCTAGGCGCTACACCGGAGACTGGAAAACCATGCCCGTTTCGGGTATAGTTTGGAGGTCAAGATGACGCGCATCCTCAAGCGGAAGGACTTTGCGAGGTGGCAGGCGGGCGAGAAGCTGTCCGATGCCGCCTTGTGCAAGGCGGTCAAAGAGATGGAAAGCGGTCTGATCGACGCGGACTTGGGCGGCTTCCTTTACAAGAAGCGGGTAGCCCGCCCCGGTGGCGGCAAGAGCGGCGGCTACCGCACGCTGGTATCGGCCAGGATCGGCAGCCGCTACGTGTTCCTGCATGGGTTCCCGAAGAACGACAAGGCGAACATCACGCAGGACGAGAAGAAGGCGCTGCAATTCGCCGGTAAGGCGTTCTTGCAACTGTCCGGGGAAGCGTTGTCGAAGGCGTTGCAGTCGGGCGTGTTATTGGAGGTGCATTGTGAGCAAGATCATTGAATCCCTGCGTGACGACCTGGCAGCGCTCCATGAAGTGGGCGCGATCAGCAAGGTAACGATGCGCGAGTTCGACGCGATATGCCCGCCGCCGGTGCGGGAGTTCGGCGCGGCAGATATCAAGCGCCTACGCGAAACCTTGAAGTTCAGCCAGCCGGTGTTCGCGCTCCACCTGCATACGTCGGCCTCGACCGTGCGCAAGTGGGAGCAAGGTGAAACTCACCCCACCGGCCCGGCGCTCAAGCTGCTCAACGTCATCGCTGACAAGGGCTTGCAGGCCATCATCTGATGCCTATTCGTATCTACTGACCGCGGCCGCCATCAGTGTTTCGAAAAGGGATACCGATTCTTAATGTTGGCATTGAAGTACGTCCCTTTGGAGTCCGCATTCATAAGACCAGCATGCTCGCCCTCAGGAACTCCTGAGTATTCGTACACAGCTCCACTATTGAATTCTATTTCCAAGACCTGGCTGTCGGCATCATAGCCAATGGAGCTGATGTTGCTTGAAGTGACTGGGGTGCGTTCCATAGTGTCGTCTCCTTGGGTTGACAATTAGGTTTCTGAATCCGCCGTCTGTGTTGTACCAGCATTAGGATCTTGCTTGCGCCAAGCCTCGACTAGAGGCTTGTAATTTTCATCTTTAACAGGGTCGGTCCATCCGCCAGACCTTATGCGCTTGCCGCCTTCCCCCTTGGGCACAACGACCATAGGATCGTCACTTTCCGGGCGCCGACCCTCAGGTGGACGGTCAATGATTGCCCGTATTGGCATATTGACGGCCTCGCCCACGATCAATGCTTCACCAGTTCGGAGAACTGGAAGCATTGAAAAAAGCCCTTTGAGATTGTCCGATGCACAGGAAGTGACTTGGGAGCGATCAGAATCGTTGGTTAAACGCAATGCGACAACCGTACCGCATTGAGAAAGGATTGTGGTATCTACTTCGGATGGCCGTTGGCTGACTAGCATCAAGCCAACGCCGTATTTCCGCCCCTCTTTGGCTATGCGCCGCGCTGCAATCGCAGCTCTATTCTTTGACTGAGGACCAAGGTATACATGTGCCTCCTCAAGGACGACGAGAAGAGGCCGCTCTCTACCGCCTTCTTGCTTATTTCTACCCCAAAAGATTGCGTCATACAGAATTCGCAACACGGCCCCTACCAAGTCATCCACAACGGCGGTAGGAATACCTGATAAATCGAAAACAGAGATCGGCTTATCTGCGCCTATCCATGCCTCAAGCAGCGCGTCAAGATCAGCGGCCGTTGTTCCATCCTTGTCGGGTGCCCACTGGCCGGGACGAAACAGAAACTGCATGCGAGGATCTCGAAGTTTGCTTTCCAGACTATCAAGGTGTCCACGCGGCAAATCACCGTAGATTCCCGCATACACCTTATCAGGATCATTCTTTTCGTCTTTGAGCGGACGAAACCTCGGACGAACAAGTTGGTCGCCATCGCCAACTGCTTTGGCTGGGGGCGCACCTTCCTCAATATACGTTCGCGTAGCCTCAGTCTGGTTTTGGTTCTTACTTACGCTGTGGGTTGCGCAATGTAGCGAATACAAATCATGCCAGAGTTGGTAAACGGAGAACGGCAGTGGGGTGTCGATCGTGACCGTGAGGTCTGGCAGGCCATGTGCAACACCTGCCGCCTTTGACGCGCGCTTGCTTGATAGCAGTTTTTCTTGCAGCAAGGTCAGAGGCGTCCCTGAGGTTGCTCCCATCGTTATGGAAATGAATTCCTCGGCCGTTAGCGCCCAAAATGGGACATGCAGCTCGCGCTCACCTATGGTCGTGTCCGCTCCGACTCTGAATACCCTAGCTTGATCGCCAAAGGCCTTTGCGTACTCCCCGTGAAGGTCAAACAGTACGACGCGTGCAGACTTGAAGCGTGCTTGGTCAGAAACTGCTCCCAATAGATTTGCAACGGCATTCGATTTTCCGGAGCCGGTGCTCCCAACGACAGCCGAGTGACGAGTAACAAGCCGATTCATATCCAGGTGCGCTCGGATCGACTCGGCGCTGGCTACGCGCCCTACGGCGACGTATCCATCATCGTCCCCCGGTGCGTACACCGTCTTCAAATCTGACTCAGTGACTACGTGAACCGAGTCGCCGATAGAGGGGTACTGCGCTATGCCCCGCTCGAACTTTGTTCCCCGTCGTCCCTGACCAACGAGTTCAACTCTGAGCCACCGATTGCCGAGTTGAGGAGCAAGCTCGGGCGGCCCAGGTGCAGCTCCGGCCCCGACCTGAGATATCACTCCATACAGATCGACATATCCTGATGGAATACGAACAAACCCTCCAACTTGTCCAACACGGTATGCTTCCCCGTTAACAAAAAGAAGGCCGCCAGGCGTGCTCTCTGAGAGCTTCACGCTCACACTCGAACCGTTGACATCTTCAACGGTTCCAAGCCGTGATGGGTCTGGGTTACCCGGTTGGTTGTGCATCGTGAGTGCCCCCGCCGCAAAGCTGTTCAAGAAAAAGGCCAAAGTAGTGGAAATCGCCTAAACGGCTGCGTGGTTGCTGCTCTTTGGAACCATCCCCAACCTCGGTCTCTTCTTCAGTGAGCCAAGGGGTGTGCTCATTGCCACCAATGGTTCCAGGTCGATATCGGCCTACTCGTGTTCCTACGACCGCTCCATCCCAAGCAAGAACGGTGAGATTGCTTTGCTTTACTGCATAGTCCACAGCTCTAGAGTGCTGTCCAAGCCCTGAATACATCAGCGCGAAGCACTGGGCATTGCGATTCCCTCTCAGCCCATCAAGCAAGACTTCATTCAAGTGATCGTCAAGAAAAGAATATCCACACACCACTAACCTAGGGGCATCTTTCCCATGGAAGAAGGCTCTTAGTCGATCAAGCATCGCAAGGTATGGCATGCGACGGCTTTGGTCATACTTGAGATGAGATGGAAAGATCATGACCTTACCCGCCTCTGCCTCACGGGTCACACGAACGACGCGGGTTACCTTCGCCCCATTTACGATCTCTTCGCTCTTCTCCCAATTGATTGATCCGTGGAGCTTCCACAACCTCGTCCATCTGGAGGGGATAACGTCGTGCTCGATCGAGGCCAAATCAAACCAGGGCTTGTGCGAACCAACAAATCCGTCGAAGTGCGGGAGCGGGTGCTGCTCAAATGCCTGCTCGAAGAGAACATCGTAGTTGGGAGTAAATATTTCAGCAGGTGAGCTTCGGTATACCCCGCCGATCCAAGACGCAAAACGGTTGTACGCGTTGCGATACACGGGCAATGGCTTCCGTATTTCCGTTGCGATTAACGCGCAAACTTTCTCGTCAAGGTCGCTCAAGTCCTTTTTCGTCATCCCCAAAATTTCCGCACTTCCTCGACGATTCGCCAAAGTACGCAATTCCGTCAGCACGTCTTCTACGGTAGGGTCTTTGCCATCTGCTGGTTTGCATTCTTCACACAATGCGTCCCAGTGTTTCTTGAACTTCGACGTAGCTCCAGGTGCTTCATCTGCCGACAACAGCCCACCAGCAATACGCTTCGTCAATTCCACAACCGCTGGAATCAGCACAATGCTACTTTTTCCTTCGGCATCGTAGACACCTAGAGGGCAGCCAGCCCCAAGGAAACAACCTATGCGCTGCTTGTCGTCTTGAAGTACCAGCCGAAGATTTCGTGCCTGCTGCGCTGCATCGTGTATGGCGGGTAAAGGCGTTGTTTTTGCAGGCACAACATCAGCAGGTGATGGGACTGGCGCATCACTCGTATTTGAATTTTGAGTCACGGCTTTCAGCTTCCTTGTTCTTCATCATTTGGGCCGGGCAGAGCCACCAGGCTCAGGCCTTCGATTTCCTGCAGTGACTTACCTGCTATGCCTTGCAGATCCCCATACATACCAACAGTGGCGCCCATCACACGTTCGATCTGCTCTTCACGCTTCGCCCACTGCTTCATGATGGCCTTTCGTTCTTTATCTAGGTCTTGCTGCATCGAGGAGAATGCTTCAACGATCGCTTCCACGCGATGACGGAATCGCGGTCCCGTTAGGTACTGATAAACCATTTCGGTCTTGGTTTGCTGACCCTCGCTGACCTGCCTAGTCATGCTCACCTGAAGCAGAGTGTGGCGGAGTATCGTTGCTACTGGCAGAACCGCCCGTGGGCTGGTTACCCAAACACCATCAATAACATCAAAAGTTTCTATGCCTTTTGGCAATACCTGACTCACGAGAACCGACACCTCCGCTTTGGCGGTTCTCTGATCATCGCGCAACTTGGAGAGCCAGCCGTCGCTCCAATTCTTGGTTCGCTTTGACTCCCAGAGTATTTCGCCGCTTGGTTGTCCAGTTTGGCTGATCACACGTTGCAGCACGTCACCACCGAACTCTCCCTTTGCAACAGGCTCGATAGAGTCAAATGGGAATTTCGCGCGCAGCAGGTTTTCAAGATCCATTTCCTGGACTTCGCCCTGCAGTTGCTGAGAGCCTTGCTCTGCCTTTTGCTTCAATTCCTCGATCTTCTGTTGCATCGACGCGATGGTTTGATCTTTCTCCATTACCTTGAGCTTCAAACCATCTTCGGCCTCTCGCCGTGCCATAGCGCGCACTTCGGTCAAGCCCTCTTGAACACGTTTCTCAACAGTCAATTCCAGTTCGCGTTTGGCATCGTCGAGTTCGCGCTGCTTCTTGATCAAGTCAGCCTGCGCCTTTTGGGCTTCGGCCAACTTCTCATCTCGTGACTTCAATACCTCCTGAAGTTCAAGTAGCTCACGTGCTTTCGCGTCCAACTCTGCCGCACTCGCGAGCTTCGCTTTCTTGGCTTCATCGGCTATGACTCGTGCGCGCTCGGTCTTTAGTTGTGCTGCAACCTGATCTGCAACTTGGTCATCGAGAGCACGTTTTTCCTCGGCAACCTGTTTTTCCTTTTCCCGCAGGCTTTGTTCGCGCTTGGCGAAATCTAAGTCTTTTTGTGCGATTTGTTGTTCGTACTGCTGACGTGTCGCAGCAATAAGCGGAGCTGCAAGAGATTCTGTTAACCGAATTTCGGTCTTGCAGTTTGGGCAAATAATCGTTGGCTCTGTCATCGCGAGTCCTGAAAGATATTTCGCATACTCATGGAGACTTGCGCTTCAGCGGAGAAGCGACACGATTCAGATCGAAAGGCAAAGCCTTATCGGTCGCGATGCGTGTTAGCAGCATGCGAATCGCATCCGAAATCGACAACCCCATTCCGGATAAGACATTGCTGGCTTCCTCCTTGATCTCTTTGTCAATCCGGGCGCGAACGACATCACTGCTTGCCATGAAACAGACTCTAAAAAAGTGTAGCCACATCGTAGCCCATTTGTGCCATCGTGTAACCAATCCGCGGGGGCGTCCCGGCGTTCCGCCGTCGGGTTCGCGGGCTTGCGCCCCGCGCCTCGTCCCGAGTCGCGGCCCTCCGGCTTTGACCCCTGACGCCTTCGGCCCTCGCGGGCCTGCGCGCTCCGCTTGCCAACGGCGGGGCTGCGAGGGTGTGGCTGCGGGGCGGTCTTGCTGTTCCCTTCACCGTATCACGGCGTTCTCACCGTCAAGGGCTGCGCGCGCCATGCGCGCTGGCGTCCTTGCGGCCAGCTTCGCCCCCTGACTGCTGCGCTGCGCCGTGCTGGCGACGGTTCCGGGCAATTCCGCCCGTGCAACCGGAGATCGTCATGAACGACAAATCGCATGTTTCCCTCGAACAACACGTTTGCCTTGTCTGCGGCGTTCGCTTCGACACTGGCGCCATCCTGCTGGATCGCCGCCTGCGCGCGAGTATGGAGCGCTACACGGCAACCGGCTGGGGTTTGTGCCCCGAGCATCAGAAGCTGTCTGACGATGGCTTTATCGCGCTGATCGAGTGCGACCCGCAGCGCAGCGACTCGCCGTCGAGTGCTGCCCGCATGAAGCCCGAACAGGCTTACCGGACGGGGCGCCTGGCGCACCTGAAACGCGAGGTGTTCGCCCAGGTGTTCAACGCGCCGATTGCGGCCAATCAGCCGTGCGTCTTCGTCGAACCCGGCGTGATCGAGCAGTTGCAGACGATGACGGCGGCGAATTGATCGCGCCTGGTGTCATCCGGTGCGCTGCCCTGTGGGGCGGCGCACCTTTTTTCTGCTGTGTCCTGGTGCCGGGACTTCGCGCCTGCGGCGCTGCGCGCTGCGCTTGCACTCCAAGGGAAGTGCCTTCGGCACATCCCCGCCGCGCTTCGCTTGGCGCCCCTGCAAGACCGCCGCCCCGGCTGCGCCGGCGCGGCAACACCGAAACCGTGGCAGTTCATCGTTCGGTACGGAAGATCCCCGCTGCATCTTCGCTCTTGCATGGGCGTCCCCGGCCAAGAAGCATGGCCGGTCGCGCTGTCGTGCTTCGCATCGAGCCGCCTGCGGCGTCTCGCCCCCTTCGGGCTTCCATCGTTCCCTCGCTCCGCTCGGCTGACGCCTACGGCCCGGCTTCCAGCTTCGGGCCTGCGCGCTTCGCTTGCGTGCGGTCGGCACACAGGGATGGCCGTTGCCTTGTCCAGCCGTCTCCCCTGACTTCATCACCTTGTCCGCGACTGTAGCCCGCGGCCGTGTGCCGTCAAGGCGCGCAGGGCCGTGTCCTCGGCTGCGCCTGCGGGCCGCACCAACCCTGCGCTTGTCTCCTTGACGGCCCCCGTCCGCGCGCTCCTTTGGCCGCGGGCGATGAACTCAGGAAAGACGGTGGCAACAGGGCCAACCGGGTTCCTCGTGCCGACCGCACCGAACAGCCGAAAGGCTGGGCTCCGAATCTAGGAATCCGGTGTGCGGTTTGAACAGCAACCCTTTTCGTCAGGAGAAATGCCATGCAACTCGCATCCCGATTCGCTTCCCGTTCCCCGTCGCTGCGCAGCGATTACCCGCTGTCCGATGACCAAATCCGCCGCGTGGCCCCGTCCATCTTCGCGGACGCCCCGCATGAGAGCCGTTCCGAACGGTACGCCTATATCCCGACCGCCGCCGTGCTGGCGGAACTACGCAAGGAAGGGTTTGAACCCTTCATGGCAGCACAGACCCGCGTGCGCCACGACGACCGCCGCGACTACACCAAACACATGCTGCGCCTGCGCCACGCCAGCCAGATCAACGGCGCGGAAGCAAATGAAATCGTGCTTCTCAATTCGCACGACGGCACCAGTTCTTACCAAATGCTCGCGGGCATGTTCCGGTTCGTGTGCAGCAATGGCCTTGTGTGCGGCGACACCGTGGCCGATGTGCGCGTGCCGCACAAAGGCGACGTGGCCGGTTCCGTCATCGAAGGCGCTTACGAAGTCTTGCGCGGCTTCGACCGCGTGCAGGAATCCCGCGATTCCATGCGCGCCATCACCTTGAACGATGGCGAATCCGAAGTGTTCGCCCGCGCCGCGCTGGCCCTCAAGTACGACGACCCCGACAAGCCCGCGCCCATCACGGAATCGCAAATCCTGATGCCGCGCCGCCTTGATGACCGCCGCCCGGACTTGTGGAGCGTGTTCAACCGCACGCAAGAGAACCTGACCCAAGGCGGCCTGCGCGGGCGCAGCGCCAACGGACGCCGCCAGCAAACCCGCCCGGTGCAGGGCATCGACCAAAACATCCGCCTCAATCGTGCGCTTTGGCTGCTGGCCGATGGCATGCGCCAGTTGAAAGCCTGAATCCCCACGCGGCAGGGGCAGGCAGCAGCCCTTGCCGCTTCTCTCGCTGCTGCATCCCAACCGCAAGGAGTCATCACCATGAACGCCGTCCTGAAAACCGAAACCATCGCCATCGAAACCGCCGCGCCGCTGGAAGTGGCCGACCCGAGCAAGAACCTGATTTTGGTTCCGCTCTCGCAGTTGCTGCCGCGCCGCTCCAAGCGCAACGCGCGGACGACCTCGCGCATGTCCATCCCCGAACTGGCCGCGAGCATTGCCCGCGTCGGCCCGCTGCAAAACCTCGTCGTCATCCTTGCCGCTGATGGCGAGCATTACGAAGTGGTGGCCGGCGACCGCCGCCTGACCGCCTTGAAGCTGCTGGCGAAGAAGAAGCGCATCCCTGCCGACTACGAAGTGGCGTGCCTGCTGGTGCCCGACGCTTCGGCCCGTACCGTCAGCCTCGCGGAAAACCTGCTGCGCGAGCAGATGCACCCGGCCGACCAGTTCGAGGCGTTCGCCGCGCTGGTCAAGGAAGGCCGCCCCATCGAAGACATTGCCGCCGACTTCGGCGTGACCCCGCTGGTGGTGCAGCGCCGTCTCAAACTCGCCAACGTCTCGCCGCGCCTGCTGGCCGACTACCGGGGCGGAGTCGTCACGCTGGAACAGTTGATGGCCCTGACCATCACCGACGACCACGCCGCGCAGGAAGCCGCGTTCTACGGTGCGCCCGAATGGCAGCGTGGCGCGTCCGCGCTACGCGAACGCCTGACCGAACGCGAAATCGACGCTTCGCATCCGCTGGTGCGCTTCGCCGGGCTGGACGCCTACACGGCGGCGGGCGGCGGCATCCGCCGCGACCTGTTCGCGGAAGGCGATGCCGGAACCTACCTGACCGACGCCGCGCTGCTGGAAACGCTGGTGCGCGACAAGCTGGATGCACTGGCCGGGGACGTGCGCGCCGAGGGTTGGGCGTGGGTGGAAGCCGTGCCGCACATGAGCTATGCCGAGCGGCAGGCGTTCCAGAACGCGCCGCGCCAGCGCCGCGAACCGAACGCCCGCGAAGCCCGCCGCATCGCCTCGCTGCAAACCCGCCTCGACAAGATCGACGCTGAACTGGAAGACGCCTACGACGCCGAGGACGAGGACAAGACCGAGGCGCTGGAACCACGTCGCGAACAGGCCGCCGGAGAACTGCAAGCCGTGGAGGAAGCCTTGCAGGGCTACGCCCCGGACGTGCGCGCCGTGGCCGGTGCCATCGTCACCCTCGACCGCAGCGGCGAAGCCGTGATTCAGCGCGGGCTGCTGCGCGAAGCCGAAGCCAAGGCGCTGCGCACGCTGGAACGCTTGCGGCAGGGTTTCGGCGGCGCGGAAGGCGAAGCCGGGAACGACGACGAAGGCGAGGACGCCGAACAGCCCAAGGCCGCGAGCCTGTCCGACCGGCTGGCGCAGCGGTTGAGCGCGCACCGTACCGCCGCGCTGCAAATCGAAGTCGCCCGGCATCCGCAAGTCGCCCTGGCCGCGCTGGTGCATGGGCTGGTGCAGACCGTCTTGCAGGACAGCCACTACGGCCACGACCTGCCGCTAGGCGTGAGCCTGAAAGTGCAAGACCGGCTGGAAGGCATGGCCCCCGACTGGCCCGAGTCACCCGCCGCCGTGGCTCTGCGCGAATTGCAGCAGGTCGCGGGCGAAGCGCTGCCGCAGGACAGCGCCGAACTGTTCGCCGCGCTGCTGGCGATGGAGCAAGGCGAACTGGTGCGGCTGCTGGCGGTATGCGTGGCGGCGACCGTGGACGTGGTGACGCCTCGCGCCACGGCGCACCAGCCGGGCGCGGAACTGGCGCAGGCCGTGGGGCTGGATATGGCCGCATGGTGGCAGCCCACCGCAGACGGATATTTCCAGCATGTGCCGAAGGCCGCGATTCTGGAAGCCGTGGGCGAGTTCGCACCGTCGCACGCTACCCGACTGGCGAAGTTGAAGAAGGCCGACATTGCCAGCGAGGCGGAACGGCTGGCCGAGGGTACAGGCTGGATGCCCGCCGTGTTCAAGAGCGGACACGACACGGAGCCGCAGGAAGGCGCGCAGGACGTGGAGGCGCCGGAAGATGCCGCCGACGAAGTGGAAGCCCACGCGCTCGCCGCGTGACATGCCAGCATAGCCCCGGCGCACAGCGCCGGGGTTTCACCTCAAACCGGGCGCGACAGGTCTGCCGCGCCCGGTTTGAAAGTCCACCGCAAAACCGCCCCGTCGCCGCCTTCGGCCAGGCGGCGACGGGGCGGGCGCGCAAGTACCGTGCGCGCGGTACGGCGATCGGTGCCCGCTGGCGCGGGCAAGGTTTCGATGGCGCCCCGCCGCAATGGGCGGGGCTTGTAGGGCTACGCCCCGGATTGCTGCGGCAGGTTGTGCAAAAGCGTGCCGTCTTCGACGCTGACGGTTCGTTGCCCGCACGTCACGAAGAACGGTTCACCGACACGCCGCCCGGCCTTGCCTATGGAACTTCCACACCACGCCTCACGCACGTTGCCGCAAGCTGCGGCAAGGGGCGTTCTCGCCTGTCGTTGGCGTGTTGGCCTTGCCCGCGTCAGGACGCAGGCCGGTGAAGCCGTCATGCGGGGATGCCGAGTCGGCCATGTCTCCATTCGGGACAGGCGGCCCGTGCGTCCTTGGCTTGTCGTGAATCCTGGCGGGGGCGCGGCTGCGCCTTGGGCTTCATGGCCACAACCTTCCAGCGAAAACAATTTCCCCGCCGCTGCGCGGCTTCCTCGCGCAGCAAATTCTTTTCGCTTCCAGGTTCTCCACGGTGTTGCGACCGCTGCGCGGTGCGGCCAGCCCATCCCCCGCCGGCCGGTTCACAACAAGGACGCACTGGCGCGACCTTGTTCAACCCGAAAGGAGAAATCATCATGGCCAACATCGGCACCTTCACCGCAGAGAAAGACGGCTTCACCGGCCAGCTCCGCACCCTGACCCTCAACGTCAAGGTCAAGCTGGTTCCCAACGACAAGGGCGACACCGAGAACGCCCCGACTTCCGCCTTCAGGCGGCCGGCCACGACATCGGCGCGGCGTGGAAGAAGACCAGCGAAGCCGGGCGGCCCTACGTGTCCGTGTCCCTCGACGACCCTTCGTTCCCGGCGACGGTCTATGCCCGCCTGATCGAGAACGAAGATGGCACGCACGACCTGATCTGGTCGCGCAGCAAGCCCAAGGCGGCCTGACGGCCGCCCACCGCGCCCCGTCCATTGCGACGGGGCGCCGTGCTGGCACGTCCGTAGAGAGGATGTCTCCACTGCATGCGGACGTGCTCGTCCAATACCATCTAACCTTGGGAATCGACGGCAACCGATGGGATAGAACATGCAGCAGCGGTTTGAAGGAATCAACGGCGAAATCCTGCCGGATACGCAGATGTCGGATTGGCTGCGAGTTGAGCACGTGCTGCAGCGATTCCGCGACGTGTGGGTTCCGATCGAGACTTATCCATTCTTGGCGGTAGATACCGCGCGGGTCGAGGCGTACCGCAAAGAAGTCCACGAGTTTTCAGTGTTCGCCAACGGCCGCTTGATGCAGAACATACGACCCGACGAAGGCGGGCGCCGATTGCTCAATGTATTCATGGGTGGTGGCGTCGATGCTGGGATGTCGCCGGAGGCACAGGTGATCGTCGAAGGCATGGCCAACCCGCGCGCCCAATGGATGATCTATTTCAACGACCCCTTCTACATCGGGATGCACCCGTTCGCCGCGCTCGGCACGCAATACATCTATGCGGATCGCAGTGGCAGCTATCAGCGTACTTTCGCTGAACTGGTCATCGTCGATCGGCACAGCCGACCGCGTTCTTCGCACGTCGATTTCGACCCGCTGGCGGACATGGTTCGCACCTTCCACGAGGACTACATCAACGGGCCGCGCGATGCGCCACGCGACATCGGTCGCCTAGCCACGCTACTCGATGCGATGTTCGTCGAGAACGGGAAAATTCACGCAGCTGCGATGCAACACCATCGCGAGCGCGCGCCGCTGGAAAAACCGTTCGACTACATCGCGCCGACACTGACCCGCTACGGCCGACTGACCCACGATGCCGCCGGTCAGCCGCGCATCGAACTGTCGTTCGCGCTGCTGCACTACGAAAAGGCGCTGCGCGAGTTGCACGAGTTAAAGGCGGCCATGCAGAAGCGCGATACCGAAGGTGCGTTCTTCCACGGCGTCTATTGCGTTGTCGCAGTCGCGGCCTGCGCCGAGGCGATCGGCAACCGGCTGGTGTTCCAGCAGACAAAGGTCCATCCCGATCACCGCGACAGGCGGACGCCGGTGCAGAAGATCAACGAGGCCGGGGCGGCGCTGGCTCAAGCCGCTGGCCGGAGCTTCGCGCCTCTGACAGCGGGGCAGCCTCCCTATGACGCGCTGGAGATGGTGCGCGAGCTGCGCAATGCGTTCATGCACGCCAAGGAACGCGACGAGGAAGTCGATCCGGTGGCATTGACCTCCACCGTGTTCACTGCGGTGGACGAAAGCCGCTGTCGCGGCTACTTGCGGACTCTGCGTCTGGCCGTGGCCTGGGTCTACGACCAACTTGCGCCCGAGCACGCGCCGCCGATCGTGACACGTGAGAACGTGAAATGGTTGGGGGATCTGGAAGTACCCTAGAAAGGGCGACTTCTTGCTGCACTACAAGGCCGCCAACAACGCGGCCGAAGGCCCGGCGACTACGGACAGGGCGTTGTCGCTTTGCGTGCGATTGATGTCCCTGACTTCGGTCGCCGTGGCATTGCGCCGGGACAGCAACGTCTGCGGGACCAGAGCGGGACACGCCAGCACGGCGAGGGATCGGGACAGCGGCACCGAGAAACCCTGACGCAGATCGGATTGCGGAATCGGCGTGTCTCCCAACACAAACGCCTCAGTCGCTGGCACATCGAGCAGCCACAGCTCCATCTGCTGCAAGTGCTGCTCGACCAGCGGCATCGCACGAAGGGCATCTTGCTCGGGAAGCTGCGAGGACTGCGGCGACAGCCCGGTCAGTTCGGCCAGCTCCGCTGCTAGTTGCTCCTTGGAGCGCGAGCACAGAACTACGTAGCAGTCGTGCGCATCGGCCTCGCTGACGGCAAAGCCGGTCATCCGCGCCTTGAACTCGTCTAGCGAGTAATCATGAGCGGTAGCCAGCACTTGGCCCAACTCGCGGCTGCGTTTCGTTCCGTGCCGGAGGATGTCAGGGTGCCGTGTCGCTTGCAGAGCCAACACTGCGCAAAGGTGGTTCCTGTCGTCCGCTGTGCTCGTATAGCTAGGGCTGTGCAGCCGTTGGAACAGCTTGGCATCTTCGGCTTCCACTGCGGAGAGCGCATCTTCCAGTGAGTCCGACGGGTTCCACTGATCGTCGAAGACCGTGTAGAGGTAGTCCTGCTGCATGATCGTTCGCGTCGACACGACTCTGATCCCGTCGCGGAACTTCCCATAAAGGTGCCCATTCGGCCCCCTGAAGCCGCGTTGCCAGTATTGCGGCACGTAGTGGTGATTGGTTTTCTCGAATTTCATCATGAGCAGCTTTGAGCGGATCGCACACAAGAGGAAGGTAATGCAATTCCTGCGCGGCGTCAGATGTCCTTGCGAGTGGCTTCGATCTCTTCCAGCTCTTGGCGCACCTGCGCCAGGAGCTGGTCAACCTTGCGCGTGCTGTCGCCGGCGTAGGCCAGCGTCAGCAGCGTGAGCGGATGCACTCCCATGACCTCGCACAGCTCGGCCAGTTTGTGCATGGTCGGACTTTTCAGGTCGCGCTCCAGCGAACTCATATAGGTGCGGCTCGACACGTCAGAGAACGCTTCCTGGCTCAAGCCACGCGCTTTTCTGACCGTCCGTATTGCCGTCGCCAATGAGTTTTTCGCCGCCACCTATGGTTTCCCCTGAAAAACCAAGATGACAGTCGATTGCGCTCTATAGGGCTACAATCTATAGTGTTCATTTCTGGTTGAGCAACCCGCCTTCGTGCTTTTACGGAAATCCGCCTGGGCGGATTCCAACAGAATCGGGGAACCGCATTCGTGTCTTTCCTGGCCTGCACAATTCCGCTTCTGCGTTTCCGTGCATGTACGGATTCGACGGCTCGCGCCTTCGTGCTTCCGCACGAAAGCACGCATCCGCTTCGCCGGTTCCGCGCTTTGACGGGAAGACGTATCCATGCATCGTCGGATTCGTGGGAGTGCCGACCATGACCCAACCGCTCATCACCGCCGAACACCGCGCCCAACTGCTCGCCATCGGCGAGGCACGCGCTGCGGGCCAGAGCATCGACCCGATGCCGGCGGTGCGGCTGTTCACCCCTGACGCGCACGCCACCTGGCTGCTGGCCGCGCTTGATCCGGCCGATGGTGATACGGCATGGGGACTGATCGACCTGGGAATTGGCATGCCCGGGCTGGGCCATGTGAAGCTGTCCGATCTGGCGTCCATCGTCGGGCCGCGCAAGCAGCCGGTGATGCGCGACCGCTACTTCCAGCCGGTGCGGCTGCTGTCGGAGTACCTGCGGCTGGCCGAGGAAAACGGCTCGATCACCGACTGAGCAACCTCAGCCAACGACGGCGCATTCTGACTATTTCGGTCTTACCCAAGACCCGGAACGTCTGAATCCACACTCTTGCACCGAAGCGGTACGCTTCTGATGCAAACAGTCATGATCTTTGACGCGGGCTGCTGCACGGTGCTCCACGCTGCGCACCATTTTTGTGGCGGCGCAGCCGTCGCATTCAGACGATTTCCGCAATGCCCTGGAGCGAATCAGTCTTGACACCAGCAGTTACAGTTTACCTCGATTTCGATGACTACTTGATGGCGACTCGATAGCTCTCGCACGCCGGAATCCGTCGCGACGTTCCTGCTGAACGACAGGAGGCTGCGTCATGGCTGACCCGAGCGCCGAACACTGGTATCCGACCGCCGCGTATCTCTACACGCTGCACCTCGACGGCCCCGCGCTGGCGTGGGAATACCTGCGCCGCCACCCCGACTACCGCCGCGACTGGCTGCACCGTCGCCGCCGACCGGAGGCGGCGCATGCTTGGGGGCTTCGCCTGCTCGAAGATCCCACCCTGGATGCGCGCGACGCGCATCCGGCTTGGTTCCCCGACCACGATGCCGTGGTGCAGCTCTATCCCGATGCCGATCCGCCGCCCAATGCCTATGCCTTCGAGTTCTGGCGCGTGCCCGGTCGCAAGCACCTGATCCACGATGGCAAGCGCCTGGTGCTGGTGTCGCGCTGGCCCGGCTGCTGCATGCGGCTTGCGCTCGCGCCGGGGCTGGAAGACGGCATGGCGTACCTCTACGCCACCCGCGCCTGCGCCACGCCCTGCGCGCGCTATCGCACGCTCGCAGCGGAACTGGACGCCTTGGCCGTGGCGACGGCTGCCGTACCTGCAGCAGCGGCCCGTTCCCGGCCCACACCCGCCGCGCTGCTGGAACTGCACACCTTGCAGGCGCTTGATGCGACCCTCGCGGGCGCGTCCTTGCGCGAGGTGGCCGAAGGGTTGTTCGGTGCGGATGCAGTCGTAGCCGATTGGCACGCGGACAGCGCCTTGCGCGCCCGCGTGCGCCGACTGGTGCGTCGTGGCGATGCGCTGATGCGCGGCGGCTATCGCCGCCTGGCACAGCTTCCGCCAGCTTCGTCGCATTAGGGGGGGACGTTTCGCGCCCCCTGCAAATCGTCCCTTAGCAGGAAGCCTCGCTTTCTTGAGACTAACTCCATCCGGTCGCGCTGTGTGGCCGGGCTTTGCCGACCGATGGAGGTTCATCCCATGCGACCTGCCCCCTTGCGGCCCGCCGCTGCTGTCGCTGCGCCCGCGCAGCCCCAACGCTACCTGACCAACGACGAGGCCGCCGAGTATCTGCGCCTCAGCCCGCGCACGCTGGAGAAACAGCGTGTGATCGGCGGCGGGCCGAAGTTCCGCAAGTTCGGCCGCCGCGTCATGTATGCGGTGGCCGACCTGGATGCCTGGGCCGATGCGCGCAGTTTCGATGCCACGTCCGACCCGGAGTACGCCGAGCGCCATGCGGGTGATTACCGTGATCGCCGCTGATCGTCGGTTCACGGGTGGCCGCCGTCATGTCCCGTCCTGCGCTGCCGTCCCGGCAGCGGCCGGTGCAGAAGCGCGAACAGCTCGACCTGTTCCGCGCCTTGCCCGGCGACATGGCGCCGCGCGACAGCCAGGACTTGATGGCCTATCCGTTCTTCTCGCTGGCGAAGTCGCGGCGCGTCGCGCCGATCGACTTCCGGGCGGGCAACGTGACGATCCGCGTGGAAGGCACGCAGGAGCACGGCATCGCCACGATCTGGGATGCGGACGTGCTGATCTGGGCGGCCTCGCAGATCGTGGAGGCGAAGGACGCCGGCCTGCGGCCGTCGCGGCTCATGCAGGCTACGCCCTACGAGATCCTGCGCTTCATCGGGCGCGGCAAGTCGCTGCGCGACTACCAGCGCCTCAAGGCCGCGCTCGACCGGCTGCAATCGACCACGGTGGCCACGTCCATCCGCGAGACGACGGGGCGGCGCCTGCACCGCTTCTCGTGGATCAACGAATGGAAGGAGCTGGCCGACACCAGCGGCACGCCGCTGGGCATCGAGCTGATCCTGCCGGACTGGTTCTATGCTGGCGTGCTGGACGCCGCCCTGGTGCTGACCATCGACCCGGCGTATTTCCGGCTGACAGGCGGCATCGAGCGCTGGCTGTATCGCTTGGTGCGCAAGCATGGCGGCAGGCAGGAATACGGCTGGCAGTTCGACTTCCGCTATCTGCACCAGAAATCCGGCAGCACCGCCAAGCCCTACGACTTCGCTTGCGACCTGCGCGCGCTGGTCGCGCGGCAGTCGCTGCCCGGCTACGTCCTGGGCATCGAGCGGATGCCGGACAGCGGCATGGAGCTGCTGACCTTCCGGCCCGTGCCGCCCACGGCACGGGGATAACTCCGGGACAAGCTGTGAATGGTGTCGTGCTATCAGGCGTGCGGGGTATCGTGCTATCAGGCGTGGCACTATCGTGCTATCAGGCGTGCCAATCGGCCGCAAACCCGCGCCAGCATTGGGTTTTCGCGCCCTCTAACATTCCTAACTTAAATTCTCTAACTTTTGGTAGAGCAGCGCCGTTTCGGTGGACAACTGCCGCAAGGCAAAAAGCGCCGCAGTCCCGAAGGCAAGAACAGCCCCAAAACCAACCCCGTTCGGCAAGGCAAAACCAGGCCGGCTTTCCCGATCGGAGGGCCGCGCCATGATCGTCGCCTTGCTCAACCAGAAAGGCGGCGTCGGCAAGACCACGCTCGCCACGCACATCGCGGGCGAGTTGGCGCTGCGCGGCCTGCACGTCATCCTGCTGGATGCCGACCCGCAAGGTTCCTCGCTGGACTGGACGCAGCGGCGCAGCCAGCAGGGTTTGCCCCGGCTGTTCAGCGCCGTGGGCCTCGCCCGCGAGACGCTGCACCAAGAAGCGCCGGAACTGGCCCGCCGCGCAGATCACGTCATCATCGACGGCCCGCCACGCATCGCGGCACTGGCGCGCTCCGCGCTGCTGGCGGCCGAGCGCGTGCTGATCCCCGTGCAGCCCAGCCCCTACGACCTGTGGGCCAGCGCCGAGATGGTGACGCTGATCCGCGAGGCGCAGGTGTTTCGGCCTGCGCTGCGCGCGGCCTTCGTCATCAATCGGCGCGTCAGCACCACGGTGATCGGTCGGGAGGCGCGGCAGTCGCTGGCCGAACAGCCGCTGCCGGCACTGCGCGCCGAGGTTCGCCAGCGCATCGTCTTCGCCGACAGCGTGGCCGCCGGTCGGCTCGCACGCGAGACGGCACCGGACAGCGCCGCTGCACGCGAGATAGCCGCGCTGGTGGACGAGCTGCTGCGGTGGCCGACATGACCGCAAAGCCACCACGCAGCAAGCGCGTGGGCATCGGTGCGCGTCCGCCCGCGAATCCGCACGCCGAGGCGTGGATTCGCCAGGGCGATGCCGATGCGCTCAACAAAGGCGACCTTTACACGGCTCGCCTGACGCTCGACGTGACGCCCGCGCTGCGCGCGCGCATCAAGATCGCCGCCTTCGGCCAGGGCGTGACCGTGGCCGAACTGCTGCGCGGCCTGCTGGAGCGGGAGTTTCCCGACAAGCGCCCGGAGAACCTGCCATGAACATATCCGCCTTGCCTGCCGCTCACGCGGCGACGGCTGCACCGGCTGCTGCGCCGCCGCCTTCGCTTTCGACGCTCGCCGGCCAAGCTGGCAGCGTGCCCCTGACTCGCGTATCGCTCGCCTACATCGAACCGCGCTTCAAGCTCTACCTGCGTTTCGGCGAACCGGCGCGCACGCTGCGGCTCGACCGCTGGCGGCGCTGCGCGGTGTTCCTGCCGCGTGCAATGTTCTGCCGCGTGCGCTGGGAAGCAAACGACTACGGCACGATCCGCTGGCAGCTCATGGTGATGCAAGCCGCCACGCCGCTGGACGACATGCAGCGCATTCCCGGCGTGCGGCCGGGCGCACGCCTGCTGCTGCACGCCGAAGGCGAGAACGCGGTGCGTGCCGTGCTGGAACGCATCGACGGCATCGACGCGCAGGGCATCGCCGCCATTGACGTGTCGCCCGCGTACTGGCGCACGCTGGGCAACCGTCTGGTGGCCCGCCTGCCTTTGCCCGAATACACCGCCGAGCGGCACGCCGCCTGGCTGGCCGGGAGGGCGCTGCCATGACCGCTGATTCCATCACCGCACGCACGCCCGAAGCCGCGCCGCATCCTCGCTCGCGCCTGCGCTTTCGCATCGTGCTGGCAGGCTTCGCCGCCGTCGGCCTTGCTGCGCTGACCTGGGCGGCGTTCGTGCAACCGCTGCCGCGCCTGATCTACAACCCGTCCGACAGCGTGCCGGTCGGCTGGTATCGCGTGCAGCCGCTTGACCATCGGGCCGCCTCACTTCCACGTCGGCTGGAAGTAGGCAGCATTGTTCTGACCCGATTGCCCGCCGACGCTGGCGTGCTTGCTGCGCAGCGCGGCTACCTGCCGGCACACGTTCCGTTGCTCAAACGTGTGGGCGCGGTCGCGCCGCAACACGTCTGCATCGTCGCCGGGCAGGTTCGCATCGACGGCGCGCCTGCGGCCGCCGCGCTGCCTGCCGACCGGCTGGGCCGGCCGCTGCCATCCTTGCAGCTTTGCCGCCGCCTCGAACCGGGCGAGCTGTTCCTGTTGAGCGTGACCAATCCGGCGTCGTTCGACAGCCGCTATTTCGGCCCGGTCAGCGCATCCGCCGTGATCGGCGTCGCGCATCCGCTCTGGTTGGAGGCACGCCCATGATGGCCGCCGATTCGCTGCACGTTGCCGCGCATCCCATCGTGCCATCGGGCGTGTCGTTCCGGCTGCTGCTGCCGTGTCGTCGCGCGTGCAGTGCGAACGCATCCGCGCCGCACTTCGCGCAACATCCGGCGCAGCCATCCAACGTGCAGGCGTCTTGCCTTGAACACGCCCGGCCTGCGGCCATTGGCGCGTTCACCGGCGCGCTGGCTGCAAGCAGCACAGCGCCGCCGGGCCGCCGACGCCCGGAGCGAGAGCGAGGGCAAAGGCGGAAGGCAAGACAAAAGGACGCGGCACCGGGCCGCGTCGAAAGCCAGTCTGCACATGGGGGTGGCGCGGCACGCAGCGGCTTCGCCACCGTGCCGCTTGGGGCGCGAGGCCCGCGCCAATGCAGGCATGTCCGCGTGCTTCGCACGACCGGACACGCCAGAGCTTGCAGGGAGCGCAGCCATGACCGACCGCCGCGACGATGATTTCCGCATCCGCCCCAGCGCCCCAAAGAACCGGGGCCAGGGCTTCGTCTCCAAGGTGCTCAAGCAGGCAGGCAAGGCCAGCAGCGGCAAGTCCACTGTGCGCCGTCTTGGCACTGCGAGCGGCACCGGGAGGGGCACCGGCCAGCGGCCCGGCTCGCGCCTGGGGCGCGGCCACACGGCGGCGCGCTTCGCCGGAGCGAAGCTCACGCCCATGTCGCGGCGCGTGACCATCAAGACGCTGCTGGTCAACCAGCGCCAAGCCAGCCCGCAGTCGCTCGCCAAGCACCTGCGCTACATCGAGCGCGACGGTGTGGGCCGCGATGGCGAGCCGGGCCAAGCCTATGGGCCGCAGACCGATGCTGCCGACCTCGACGCCTTCAAGGAACACTGCGCCGACGACCGACACCATTTCCGCTTCATCCTCTCGCCCGAGGATGGCGCGGAACTGGAAGACCTGCGCACCTACACGCGGCACCTCATGGGCCGCATGGAGGCCGACCTGGGCACGGGCCTCGATTGGGTGGCCGTCACTCACTGGAACACCGACAACCCGCACACGCACATCGTCGTGCGCGGGCGCGATGACACCGGCAAAGACCTCATCATCGCGGGCGACTACATCGCCGATGGCTTCCGCCATCGCGCCGCCGAACTGGCGACCGAATGGCTGGGGCCGCGCACCGAACTGGAGATCCAGCAGACTTTGCAGCGCGAGGTCGAGCAAGAGCGATGGACGAGCCTCGACCGCACGCTGCAACGTGAGGCCGGCGATGATGGCCGAGTGCATGTCGAACGCCTCAACGAACCGCGGTTGCAACGTCAGCGCCTGCTGCTGATCGGCCGCCTGCAACGCTTGCAGCGCCTTGGCCTGGCCGACGAGCTGCGGCCGGGCACCTTGGCCTTCCATGCCGACGCCGAGAAGACCTTGCGTGCCCTGGGCGAGCGTGGCGACATCATCCGCACCATGCAGCGGGCCATGCGTGGCGAGCCGCGCGAGTTGGCGGTGTTCGAGCCGGGGGACGATGGCCGAACCATCGTCGGTCGCGTGGCCGCGAAGGGGCTGGCCGACGAGCTGCGCGACCGGGGCTATCTGGTCATCGACGGCGTGGACGGCAAAGCCCATTACGTCGCGCTCAATGCCCGCGACGAACTGGCGAACTATCCGACCGGCGCGGTGGTGGAGGTGAAGGGATCGGCTGACGTGCGCGCTGCCGACAAGAACATCACCGCACTGGCGAGCGGCGGCCTATACCGCACCGACCATCACCTGGCCGTTGCGCAGGGTCAAGCCGTGCCCGGCCGCGATCCGCAGGAAGTCGTCGCGGCCCACGTCCGCCGGCTGGAAGCCCTGCGCCGCGCAGGCATCGTGGAGCGCGTGGCCGAGGGGCTATGGAAGGTGCCGGACGACCTGGCCGAACAGGGCCGCCGCTATGACGCACAGCGCCTGGGCGGCGTGGCCGTGGAACTGAAATCGCACCTGCCCATCGAGCGGCAGGCCCGCGTGATCGGAGCCACCTGGCTCGACCAGCAACTGATCGCTGGTGGCTCGGGCTTGGGCGACCTGGGTTTTGGTGGCGAGGCCAGACAGGCGATGCAGCAACGCGCCGACTTTCTGGCCGAACAGGGGCTGGCCGAGCGGCACGGGCAGCGTGTGATCCTCGCGCGCAACCTGCTGGGCACGCTGCGCAACCAGGACCTGGCGCAGGTCGCCAAAGACATTGCGGCCGACACCGGCTTAGAGCATCGCCCGGTGGCCGACGGGCAGCGCGTGGCTGGCATCTACCGGCGCTCCGTCATGCTCGCCAGTGGGCGCTACGCGATGCTCGATGACGGCATGGGGTTCTCACTGGTGCCGTGGAAACCCGTGATCGAACAACGCTTGGGGCAGCAACTTGCCGCCACGGTGCGCGGCGGCGGGGTGTCGTGGGAGATTGGGCGGCAGCGTGGGCCGTCAATCAGCTAGTGCTAACCCATGTATTTCGCTTTGTTTGAAAGCCTCGGTCAATTCCGAGCGAGCGGACTGCCAATGTGACTTCAACTCACGTATCGCGTTGCATCCATGTTCAGTCAGAATAATCTCGACAACTCTGCGGTCATGCGTGCGATCCATGCGCTCTTGTGCTGCTCTTTGGAGCATGCCCTTGTTTTCAAGACGGTCCAATAGCCTTGTCACAGAGGCTGAGTCGACTGCCAGACTGCGGGCCAAAGTGCTAGGCGTACATGCTGGAGTGGCTGAAATATGGTGTAGCGCCATCACCTGCACAGCGGTCAAACCGAACGGAGCAGCCACGCGATTCAGCACTTGATTCCTTGCTGTGCAAAGCCGCGTGATGGCCGTAGAAAGCTCCATCACCCGAAGGGCGTCGTCTGATTTCTCCGTGCCGATTGACCCATTCGGCATCATGACCGGGAACGCTTATTGGGCGAGTCCTCGCCGCAACCATAGGCACGCATGAATGTCATTACGGCTGCATTCGCCCACTGGTCAATCTGCGCCGAGGAAGGCGCGGCATCCGGATGAGTCAGGCACTGAAGCTGGGGTTCACCCCGAACCAGGTTGATGAACAGACTGGCGGCCGTCTCGCGGCCAATCTCGCCAAGATCGACCTCGCCGGATGCTGCCGCATTGGCCAGTTGTTCGGCCACCATCGCCGTCATGACCTGCGGGCCGGCCAGATAGAACGTCCGTGCGAGCTGGGGAAAGCGTGGGCCTTCGGCGATCACGACGCGGAAGACAGCCAGCCCGCCCGGAGACAGCACGATGTTCAAGTAGGCCCGAGCCAACAGGGTCAACGTTTCTCGCAGCTTCCCCGGGCGGAACTCGATGCCCTGCACCGTGTTCGTGAACGCTGCACATTCGGCTTCGATTACCGCGGTGAAGAGTGCTTCCTTGTTCGCGTAGTGCGCGTAAACCGTGGACTTGGACACGCCAGCCTCGCGCTGGATCATGTCGGTTGTTGCCGCGCTGAACCCATGGGTCAGGAAGACGTTTCGCGCAGCGCGCAGAACGGTGAGAGCCTTGGCGTTCAGCTCGCCGCTGCTCGGCGGCGGGGCGGTCATGACTTGGTTGGTTCGTCGCATCTGCTTGGGTCGGAAGTTTTGACACGGTGGCCAGGATTCTATATAGTACCAAACCGCTCGGTACGCATCAACCTAACCATTCGTCTCACAGGCATCTGCACCTAAGCAGGTTTCTTGTGAGCCGTCGGCTTAACTTTTATCGTAAATCACACCGAGCGGTTCGGTACTATTCGCGCATTGGATAAACCTTCATGACGTCACAACCGCTGCTCTCACAACTGCTGCGACAAGCAGGCACGGCGCTCTGCACGATCTCACTGGTCGGCTGTGCGGTGGGTCCTGACTTCGTGAAACCCGACGACAGGCTTGCAGCCGTTCAACTGTCGCCCAGGGCGGATTACGCGCAGGCTCAGGAAACATCCGCTGCGAACTTCCCATCGTCATGGTGGACGCTGTTCAACGATGACGTGTTAGCGGATCTGCAAGCCCGTGCGCAGGCGGGCAACCTGAACCTGCAGATCGCTTCCGAGCGCATTGAGCAAAGCCGGGCGCAGTTGGGGATTGCTTCCTCGCTGCTGCTGCCCAGCGTGGGCGCATCGGCAGGCTATTCCCGCGAGGCCCTCAGCGAGCACGGCAAGTTTGCCGCGTTGGGTGCACCGACGAGCGCGAGCGATTTCTGGCAGTTGGGATTCGACGCCAGTTGGGAACTCGATCTGTGGGGCCGCGCGCGGCGATCGCGCGAAGGCGCCGCAGCCGCCTTCGAGGCCACTGTGTATGAGCGCGAGGCGGCACGGGTGGCCTTGTCCGCCGAAGTGGCCCGCACCTACCTCCAATTGCGAGGAACGCAGGCGCAACTGGACATCACCCGGCAGAACCTGGAGGTCGCCGATCGCACCCTGCGCCTTGCCGAAAGCCGTGAGCGCAACGGTGTCGCCACGCGCTTTGAAACCGCTTCGGCGCGCGCGCAACTGGCAACGGTGGAGGCGCTGGTGCCAGAACTGGTCCAGCGCCGCAACACGCTGATGAACGCCTTGGCACTGCTGCAGGGGGAGGAGCCGCGCGCCCTCGATGCGCAGTTGCTTGAGGCGATGCCCTTGCCTTCGCTTCCTTCCAATGTGCCGGTGGGCCTGCCCTCCGAATTGGCGCACAGGCGGCCGGACATACAGCGCGCCGAAGCCCAGCTCCATGCCGCGACGGCGGCCATCGGCGTCGCCAAGGCCGATTTCTACCCGCGGATCGGCTTGCGGGGAAGAGTCGGCGTCGAGGCCTTCGAGTTCAACGACCTCGACAGTTGGGATTCCCGGTTCTTCTCCGTTGGCCCGACAGTCTATCTCCCGATCTTTCAGGGCGGTCGTTTGAAGCAGCGCCTGGCGCTGAACGAGGCACGGCAAAGAACAGCCGCCATTGCCTATCGGCAGACGGTGCTGCAAGCCTGGCATGAAGTGGACAACGCCCTGGACGCCTGGGCAGCCCAGCAGCACCGACATGCCGAATTGCTGGTTTCGTATGAACAGAACAAGCAGGCGCTGCATGCTGCCGAGCGCGGCTATCAGGAAGGCGCTGCCGACTACCTGAATGTCCTGGCCGCGCAGCGTGGCGTCCTTGCCAGCCAGACCAGCCTCAATGCCAGCGCCACCAACGCCGCGCTCACCCTGGTCAATCTCTACAAGTCGCTGGGCGGTGGCTGGGACCCTGACGCACTCACATCCGACCGGCAGGCCGGCGGCGATGCGCCCCTGACGACCACTGCGTCGTCTGCCACCTCGCCATCAAAGGCCGGCCAATGAGTGCCGCAGCGTTGCAGCCGACAGCGGCGCCACCCGCACCCGCTGCTGCGGTAGCCCCTCCGAAGCGGGCGATCGCCGGGCTGGTCGGCATCCTCATCGCGGCCATGATGGCCGGACTGAACAACCGCGTGGGCGCGTTGGCGCTGGCGGACGTGCGTGGCGCGCTGGGCTTCGGCCTGGACGACGCCTCCTGGCTCACGACCGTCTATAGCGCCGGCGAAGTGATCGCCATGCCGTTTGCGGCATGGTTCGCCATCACGCTCTCAGTGCGCCGCTTCGAGCTGTGGATGATCGGCGCATGCACCTTGCTGGCGGTGTGCATTCCCTTCATCCATGACCTCGATCTGCTGCTGGCCATGCGCTTCCTGCAAGGCATCGCCAGCGGCACGATGATTCCCGTGCTGATGATGGCGGCGTTGAAGTTCCTGCCACCCCACATACGGCTGCACGGACTGGCGCTGTATGCACTGACGGCCACCTTCGCCCCCAACCTCTCGATCTGGCTGGCGGGGCAATGGACGGATGGCCTGTTCGATTGGCGCTGGGTGTACTGGCAAATCCTTCCGCTCGCGGCCATTGCCGCCTTGTTGATCGGATGGGGCCTGCCGAAAGACCCGATCCAGACAGACCGCTTCCCGCAGGCCAACTGGCCGGGCATGGCTTTCGGCATGCCGGCATTTGCCCTGATTACCGTCGCCCTGGATCAGGGCGTGCGGCTGGACTGGTTCAACTCCCCCCTCATCGTCGTCTCATTGGTGGCCGGGCTGACGCTGCTGGCGGCCTATCTGCTGACGGAGTGGTATCACCCGGCGCCGTTCATCAAATTGCAGATGCTCAGCCGCCGCAACCTGGCGTTGGGCTTCACCTTGTTCATCTGCCTTCTGGTCGTGCTGACCTCTGGCGTGATGTTGCCGATGACCTATCTCGGGCCGCTCCAAAGCTACCGACCGCTTCAGATGGCACCAATCGGGCTCATCGTCGCGCTGCCTCAACTGGTCCTGGGTTCCGTGGTGGCGCTGTTCCTGTACCGGAAATGGGTCGATGCCCGATTCGTGTTCGCGGGCGGCCTGCTGCTGATCGCCCTGGCGTGCTTCTTTGGTGCGCAATTGACTTCCGATTGGAACCGCGACCAGTTCGTTATGACGCAGACGCTGCAAGCCTTTGGCCAGCCCATGGCTGTCGTCTCGATGCTGTTCCTGTGTACCAGCGTCGTACATCCCAGCGAAGGCCCGTATGTGTCGGGGAACATCAACACGCTGCGCGCCCTGGGGTCGGTACTCGGGGGCGCGGTGGTTGGGCAACTCGTGACCGTGAGACAGCGGTTCCACGCGGAAATGCTGCTGGACCACGCTGCGTTGGTAGGCAACTCCGTCCCGCTTGCTCCGGAGCCCGCTCAACTGATGGGAATCATCGGCCAGCAGGCGCTGGTGCTGTCAGTCGCGGATGCCTATCGCGTACTCGGCGTTCTGGCGCTGGTGATGGTCCCCTTCGTATTGCGGCTGACCTGCATTCCCGCCCCCGACTTGCAGGCCGCTGCTCCTCAATCCAAACCTTTGCCCCAAGGATAGTTTCACCATGGCCATGCCGAAGAAAGCCAAGATTACCAGTGCCGTGCTGCTGCTCGCAGTCGCAGTGGGCTGTGTCATTTATCTGAATCGTCCCGAGTCCAGCGCATCGACCCAATCTACGGACGATGCCTACGTCCAAGCCGATTTCACCCTCGTCGCGCCGCAGGTGTCCGGCGTGATCGGAAAGGTACTGGTCGAAGAAAACCAGCCAGTGAAGGCTGGGGATTTGCTCGTCGCCATCGACGACCGGGATTTCATCGTTGCGGTGAACACGGCAAAGGCACAGGTCGCCGCTGCCGAGGCCAGTGTCGAGGGGCTTGCCGCGCGTGTGGTGCAGCAGGAAACCGCGATACGTCAGGCGCAGGCGGCCGTTGCGGTGGACGATGCAGAACTCAAATTGGCAGAGGCCAACCAGAAACGCTACCGGAACCTGGCCTCCGATGGATCAGGTTCGATCCAGGCACAGCAACAGGCCGAGGCGCAGTTGGCCATTCGGCTGGCCAGCCGGGACAAGAATCGCGCGGGCCTGCAAGCGGCGCGGCAGCAGACGGACATCCTGAAAGCCGATCTTGAAAAGGCCAAGGCTGCGCTTTCTCAAGCGCAAGCCGCACAGGCCGCAGCGGAGTTGAAGCTCTCCTATACCCAAATCACGGCGCCCATCAGTGGCGTGATCGGCCAGAAGTCAGTGCGCGTCGGATCGTTCGTGAATGCCGGCAAACCATTGGCGGCCGTCGTTCCGCTGGATGCGGTCTACATCACGGCCAACTTCCGCGAAACGCAGTTGGCGCGCGTGCGGCCTGGGCAGCCGGTGGACATCAAGGTGGATGCCTTGCCGGGTACCGAGTTGAAGGGAACCGTGGAGAGCCTGGGGCCGGCCAGTGGCGTCAGCTATTCGGCCGTCGCGCCACACAACGCCACGGGCAACTTCACCAAGATCGTCCAGCGCCTGCCTGTGCGTATTCGCATCGACTCCGACCAGCCTGATGCGGCGAATCTGCGCGTCGGTATGTCCGTAACGCCGAAGATCCGCATCGGCGACTAGGTCATCACTCCAACATGAGGAGCCACACAAATGAGGCAATACCTTTATCGCGTAACTCTGGAGCAATTGACGGATTCACATGGCGTCCCCAGTGAACGCAAGCCTCTGCAGTTTAAGGTTGGGAATCATGACGACATCATCTCTGTCGTGACGTGGATTCGCAGCAGAGGTGATTTCAGCAGCCAGGCAGATGCGGCGGCATTTGCGGTTGGCCTGAAGCTGTTTGGCGGAGCCATCCTGGCGAACAAAGACAACCCGCTTCTATTTTCATTCCTGCCGCAGCTATATCAGTTTGTCAAGGATTTGAAAGCAGGATCAACCGACAGCCAAAGAAAAGACTGATTGTTCTCTTTGCGAAATGGGATGTGAATCGCCATGGAGCTTCGTCACCTTCGATACTTCCTGGCCGTGGCCGAAGAACTCCGTTTCGCTCGTGCGGCGGAGAAGCTGCATATTGAACAATCGCCGCTGTCGCGGGCCATCAAGGAACTGGAGGAAGAACTCGGTGTGGCGCTGTTTGCCCGTACCACGCGCAGTACGCGGCTAACCCATGCCGGAACATTGTTCTTGGAGCATGTGCGTCGCGTGTTTGCCGCCTTGGAACAAGCGCGTGATAGCGTGAAAGCGGCAGCTAATGGCTTTCATGGACAATTGCGAGTGGCCTTGTCGGATGGCATTACACCGTCGCGCTTGCCGACCTTGTTGGCGTTATGTCGTCAGGAAGAACCCGAGGTCGAAATCCGCTTCTTCGAGGTGCCGCTGTCGCAGCAGATTAAAGGGTTGCACGATGATCTATACGACGTGGGGTTTGCTCAGTCCGACGAGGTGGGCGATGGCATCGTCGCGTTGCCAGCTTGGAGTGATGCGCTAATGGTGGCGGTCCCCGCTCGCCATCCTCTACTGGCCCACAAGCGTATCCCCTTGGACGAACTGCTGCGCTATCCGCTGGTTTTGTGCGATCCGCAAGTGTGTGAAGGCCATGCCAAACACGTGGAACGAGTGCTGCGTCGTGCTGACATGGAACCGTTGATCGCAGAGCGAGTTGCCACATGCGATCTGATGATGGCGCTGGTATCAGCCGGCTTCGCGCTCGGGCTGGCGGGCGCTGCGCATATTTCCGCCAGCCGTGAACCGGGAGTGGTAGCGCGGCCACTTGCGTCGCGTGTACCTCCGCTGACGACTTACTTGCTTCGTCTTGACGGTGATCCGTCCGACGAACTTGCACGGTTCATCGAACGGGTACAGACAATTGAAACGCCGGAGACTCCCAGGCCCATCCGAGGCCGCAGTTCTGATCCACCGGAGGAATTGATGCCATGAAGAAAATCATTCCGTTCTTGCTCGTGACCGCCTTGTCTGCTTGCGGCCAATCCGAGGCACCTCAGAAGGCCGCCGATTCGGAGACGAATATTCCGACGGTGGAAGAGCTGGCGGCCAACCCTGACCAGCTTAAAGGACTGCGCCAACAGTGCAAGACCGATCGCCCCAAGCTGGGCGACATGCTGTGCAACCGGGTGGCCGAAGCCACGCGCAAGCGATTCTATGGCGACGGCGAAACGCCCTATACACCGCCGAAAGAGTCGCCAAAGTTCTGATTGTTGGCCGCTCGCCGATTCGCCTTCACTTTTTTTTCGACACGCCGCAATGCGCTCGCGCTTGCGGCGTTTTTCTTTGGTTCGCCGTCGCACTCATTCTGTCTTTTTGCTCGACCTTTCTTCTGAAAACGGTCTTTGACCGGCACTGACCCGGCACCGATCCTGACGCCTGCGGCACGCCTTTGTGCCGCTCTTTCCATGAGGAATCAGCTCAGGAGAAATCGGAGGCCAGGTCATGCAAGGGACGAACGTGCTGTTCGGTCAGATCGCCGTGGTATTCGGCATCGTGATCGCCGGCGTGTGGGGCGCCACACAATGGACAGCAGCGGCCCTTGGCTACCAACTACGCCTTGGCTCGCCCTGGTTTGATTTCTTCGGCACGCCGGTCTATCACCCGTGGCGGCTGTTCGAGTGGTGGTTCTTCTTCGACGCCTACGCGCCGCGCGTGTTCGACACCGGCGGCGCCATCGCGGGCGGCAGCGGTCTTGTTGCCGTGCTGGTGGCGATTGGCATGTCGATCTGGCGCTCGCGGCAATCGCGCCTGGTCACGACCTACGGCTCGGCCCGCTGGGCGAACGCGGATGACATTCGCAAGGCCGGCCTCACACAGCCGGCCGGCGTGTTCCTCGGCCAGCACGATCGCCAGTACCTGCGTCACGAAGGCCCGGAACACGTCCTGACCTTCGCGCCCACGCGCTCGGGCAAAGGTGTCGGCCTGGTGGTGCCGACGCTGCTGTCCTGGCCGGCCTCGGCCGTCATCCATGACATCAAGGGCGAGAACTGGCAGATCACCGCCGGCTGGCGCAGCCGATTCAGCCATTGCCTTCTGTTCAACCCGACCGATGCGAAGTCGGCGGCATACAACCCGCTGCTGGAGGTGCGGCGTGGCGCGCATGAAGTGCGCGACGTGCAGAACATCGCGGACATTCTGGTCGATCCCGAAGGCGCGTTGGAGAAGCGAAACCATTGGGAAAAGACCTCGCACGCGCTGCTGGTCGGGGCCATCCTGCATGTGCTCTACGCCGGCGAGGACAAGACGCTGCGCGGCGTCGCCAACTTTCTCTCCGATCCGGCCAGCCCGTTCGAGCTGACCTTGCACCGGATGATGACCACGCCGCACCTCGGCGACGGGCCGCATCCGGTCGTCGCATCGGCGGCGCGTGAAGTCCTCAACAAGAGCGACAACGAACGCTCGGGCGTGCTGTCCACGGCCATGTCGTTCCTCGGCCTTTACCGCGATCCCACGGTGGCCGAAGTCACCTCGCGCTGCGACTGGCGCATCGCCGACCTGATCGCTGCGGAACATCCGGTGTCGCTGTATCTGGTGGTGCCGCCTTCGGACATTTCGCGGACGAAGCCCCTCATTCGCCTGATCCTCAACCAGATCGGGCGGCGGCTCACCGAATCGCTCGACGGTTCCGATGGCATCGCGCGCCGCCACAAGCTGCTGTTGATGCTCGACGAGTTCCCGGCGCTGGGGCGCCTGGACTTCTTCGAGACGGCGCTGGCCTTCATGGCGGGCTACGGCATCCGCAGCTTCCTCATCGCGCAGTCGCTCAACCAGATCGACAAGGCGTATGGGCAAAACCACTCCATCCTCGACAACTGCCATGTGCGCGTGACGTTCGCCACGAACGACGAGCGCACCGCCAAGCGGATTTCCGAGACGCTGGGCACGGCCACCGAGCTGCGCGCGCAGCGCAACTATGCCGGCCACCGGCTCGCGCCGTGGCTAGACCACCTGATGGTGTCGCGCCAGGAAACCGCGCGCCCGCTGCTGACGCCGGGCGAAGTCATGCAGCTTCCACCTGACGAGGCCGTGGTGATGGTGTCCAGCGTGGCACCGATCAAGGCCAAGAAGCTGCGCTACTACGCGGACGCCAATTTCAAGCGTCGCGTGCTGCCACCGCCCGCGCTGGCGGATGGGCAGTACGCCGACGCGCCGCCATTGCGGCCCGACGACTGGAGCGGGTTGGCGATTCCCGCCGTGCCCACCGCACCCGCCGCGGCATCCGCTGATGGCCTGGGTTCCGCCGATGACGGTGGCCCACGCCGTCAGCCCGAACTCTCCGAAACCGTCGCCTACGACCCCGAGCTTGCCGCGCCTGCGGCCGACCTTGGGCTGCTCGATGACGACGACGACCTGCCGCTTCCCCTTCCTCGCCAGTTCGATCCAGCCATGCAGCGCACGGCCCGGCTGGCTTCCCTCGACCCCAACGACGGAATCGAGCTATGAGCCAATATCGCCTGAATCTCTTTATCCAGCCGGAGCACGCCAAGCGCCTGGACGAGCTGGCCGCCAAGAAAGGCGTGTCCAAGTCGTCCATCGTCGCGGCGGCGCTCGCATCGTGGCTGTCGCCCGATGCCGCCGACCAGCGCGAAGCGGCTATCGCCAAGCGGCTGGATCGCCTGTCGCGCCAGGCCGAGCGTATGGAGCGCGACCAGAACATCCAGATCGAAACGCTGGCGCTGTTCATTCGCTACTACCTCACGGTCAGCGCGCCAGTCCCCGAGGCGCACCAAGAGGCCGCCCGCGCCCAGGGCAAAGCTCGCTTCGAGCAGTTCGTTGAACAGTTGGGTCGGCACCTGCTGCGCGGGCGCAGCCTGGTGCGCGACGTGGTGGAGGAACTGCATCCCGACCCAATGCGGATGGAAGACGCGGCGGCAGCCGCGCAAGCGCAGGAGCGTGCGTCATGAGCGCCGTTCCACAGTCCATGAGCGCCACGTCGCTCGACCGCCGCATCCAGATGCTGCGCACGGCGATGGGGCCGCTGATCGCCGCTGCGCTCGAAGACCCGGACGTGGTGGAGGTGATGCTGAATCCCGATCGCACCCTTTGGGTGGATCGGCTTTCCAGTGGGCGCGCGCCGATGGGCGTGGAACTGCCCGAGGCGGACGGCGAGCGAATCATCCGCCTGGTCGCGGCCCACGTCGGCGCAGAAGTCCATCGCGGCCAGCCGCTGCTGTCCGCCGAGTTGCCCGAAACGGGCGAACGCTTCGAGGGCATCTTGCCACCGGCAGCGCCGGGGCCGGCCTTCGCGCTGCGCAAGCGCGCCATCGGCGTGATTCCGCTGGAGCGGTACGTCATCGACGGGATGATGACCAGCGCGCAAGCGGGCTTTCTCGTTCGCGCCGTGCGCGAGCGGCAGAACGTGCTGATCGCCGGCGCCACCAGCAGCGGCAAGACCACGCTCGCCAATGCGTTGCTCGCCGAAATCGCCGCCACCGGCGACCGCGTGCTGGTGCTCGAAGACACGGTGGAACTGCAATGCGCAGCCCGCGACCACGTTCCGCTGCGCACCCGCGCAGGCGTGGTGTCGATGACCGAACTGGTGCGCTCGTCCATGCGCCTGCGGCCTGATCGCGTCGTCGTTGGCGAAGTGCGCGGCGCCGAGGCACTGGATCTGATCAAGGTGTGGGGCACAGGCCATCCGGGCGGTATCGCCACGATCCATGCCGGCTCCGCGCTCGGCGCGCTGCTGCGCCTGGAGCAACTGATTCTCGAAGTGGCGGTGAACCCTCCCCGTGCGCTGATCGCCGAGGCGGTCAACGTAGTGATTCACATCGCCGGACGCGGGCGCAAGCGCCGCATCGAGAACATCGCCCGCGTCGTCGGCTTCGACGGCGTGGGCTACCAATTGGCGGACGCGCTGGAAACGCCGTTTCCCGAGCTGCCGCCACGTCCCGATGCCGCCCCCGCTGCGGCGACTTCCCCATCGCCTGACTCACTTGGAGAACTGCCATGACGCAGATGATCGTTCCTGCTTTCCGTTTTTCTGCAAATCCGGCTTTGCGTCTTGCGCGGCTGCGCTGCCTGGCCCGCCCTGCGGCGCAAGGGCTGCTGCTGGCCGCGCTGCTGTTGTTCCTGGCCGGAACCGCGCAGGCCGCCGGTTCCTCGATGCCGTGGGAAGGCCCGCTGCAATCCATCCTCGAATCCATCCAGGGGCCGGTGGCGCGCATCGTCGCGGTCATCATCATCATCGCCACCGGCCTTGCGCTGGCCTTCGGCGACACCTCCGGCGGATTCCGCAAGCTGATCCAGATCGTCTTCGGCCTGTCCATCGCCTTCGCGGCTTCGAGCTTCTTCCTGTCGTTCTTCAGCTTCTCCGGCGGGGCCGTCGTATGAGTGCCCCGGACACCTTCGCGGACGGCTTCGAGGTGCCGCTGCATCGCTCGCTGACCGAGCCGATTCTGCTTGGCGGTGCGCCGCGCACCGTGGCGATCGCCAACGGCACGCTGGCCGCCGCCGTCGGGCTGGGCCTGCAACTGTGGATTCCCGGCGTGGTGCTCTGGATCGTCGGCCATTCGCTGGCGGTGTGGGGTGCGCGCGTCGATCCGCAGTTCATGCAGGTCTTCGCCCGGCACATCAAGCACCGCTCGCTGCTGGACGTGTGAGGGGAGGACGCCGCGATGCTGAACCTCGCCGAATACCGCCAGCGCCCGGCCTTGCTTGCCGACTGGCTGCCCTGGGCCGGACTGGTCGCGCCGGGCGTCGTCTTGAACAAGGACGGCAGTTTCCAGCGCACGGCCCGGTTTCGCGGGCCTGACCTCGACAGCGCGACGCAAGGCGAGCTGATCGCCACGTCGGCGCGGTTGAACAACGCGCTGCGCCGCATGGGATCGGGCTGGGCGCTATTCATCGAAGCCGAGCGCCGGCCTGCGGCCGACTATCCGCACTCGGAGTTTCCCGAGCCGCTTTCGTGGGTGGTGGAGGAAGAACGCCGGGCCGCCTTCGAGGAATCGGGCAATCACTTCGAGAGCAGCTATCACCTGACGCTGCTTTACCTGCCGCCGGAAGAATCCCGCGCCCGTGCAGCCAAGATGCTCTACGAGAACACGCCGACGAATGGCGTGGACTGGCGCGAGCGGCTGCAAGCCTTCATCGCGGAAACGGATCGCGTCTTTGACCTGCTCGACGGCGTGATGCCGGAGATTGACTGGCTCGATGACGCGCAGACGCTGACCTACTTGCACGCGACCATCTCAACGCGGCGCTATCGCGTGAGCGTGCCCGAAGTGCCGTTCCACATCGACGCGCTGCTGACCGACTCCGCGCTGGTCGGTGGCCTGGCGCCCATGCTGGGCGAACAGCACCTGCGCGTGGTGTCGGTGCGGGGCTTCCCGACCTCGACCTGGCCGGGGATTCTGGACGACCTCAACCGCCTCGGATTTGTCTATCGCTGGTCAACCCGGTTCTTGTGCCTCGACAAATCCGAGGCGGAACGGGAATTGGGGCGCTTGCGCCGCCAGTGGTTCGCCAAGCGCAAGAACGTCATCGCGCTGCTGCGCGAAACGATCTTCCAGCAGGAAAGCCCGCTGGTCGATACCGACGCCAACAACAAGGCCGCTGATGCCGACGCTGCCTTGCAGGAGCTGGGCAGCGATCAAGTCGCCTTCGGCTATCTGACAGCGACCGTCACCGTCATGGACACGGAAGCCGCCGTGGCGGACGAGAAGCTGCGCATGGTGGAGCGTGTCATCCAGGGCCGAGGTTTCGTGACCATCCCCGAAACGCTCAACGCCGTGGATGCATGGCTGTCGTCCATTCCGGGCAACGCCTACGCCAACGTGCGTCAGCCCATCGTCTCGACGCTGAACTTGGCGCACATGATGCCGGTGTCGGCGGTATGGGCTGGGCCGGAGAAGAACGAGCACCTCGACGGCCCGCCGCTGATCGTCACGCGCACCGATGGCGCGACGCCATTCCGGCTGGTGACGCACATCGGCGACGTGGGCCACACGCTGGTCGCCGGCCCGACTGGCATGGGCAAGTCGGTTCTTCTCGCCACGCTGGCGATGCAGTTCCGGCGCTATCGCGGTTCGCGCATCTTCGCCTTCGACATGGGCCGCTCCATGCGCGCCGCCATCCTCGGGCTGGGCGGCGAGCACTACGACCTGGGCACGGATGGCGAAATCGCCTTCCAGCCATTGGCACGCATCGACCGCGAGGGCTACCGCACCTGGGCCGCCGAATGGATCGAGGGTCGCTTGCTGCATGAGGGCGTGGCGGTCGGCCCCGACGAGAAGGCTGCCATCTGGTCGGCGCTGGAGAGCCTGGCCGGTGCGCCGGTGGAGCAGCGCACGATGACGGGGCTTTCTGTGCTGCTGCAATCGAACACGCTGCGGCAGGCGCTGTCGCCGTATGTGCTGGGCGGTGCCCACGGCAAGCTGCTGGACGCCGACCATGACCGGCTGGGTATGGCCGACGTGCAGTGCTTCGAGATGGAGGAGCTGATGCACAGCAAGGCCGCCGTCATGGCCGTGCTGCATTACCTCTTTGCGCGTTTCGATGAACGCTTCGATGGTGCCCCCACGCTGCTGATCCTCGATGAAGCGTGGCTGTTCCTCGATGACCCGGTGTTCGCCGCGCGCATCCGCCAGTGGCTCAAGACCCTGCGCAAGAAGAACGTCAGCGTCATCTTCGCCACGCAGAGCCTCGCCGACATCAAGGATTCGAGCATCGCGCCCGCGATCATCGAGAGCTGCGCGAGTCGGATTTTCTTGCCCAACCCGCAGGCGACCGAGCCGCAGATTCGCACGATCTACGAGGGCTTCGGCCTCAACAGGCGGCAGATCGAAATCGTCGCCACCGCGCAGCCCAAGCGCGACTACTACTACCAATCCCGCCTCGGCAACCGCCTGTTCGACCTCGACCTAGGGCCGGTGGCGCTGGCCTTCGCAGGCGCATCCACCCCGCAGGACCAGCGCGACATCGACCGCGTGCTGGCGCAGGCCGGCGTGCCCGGCTTCGCGGGCGCCTGGCTGCGCCATCGCGGCCTCGATTGGGCGGCCGACCTGCTGCCCTCGTTCCCCGGCCTCGCGCCGGGTTCCCTCGCTGACCAACCCCTGGAGAACCTGCCATGAAAAAGCGTTTTGTCGCCGCCGCCATCGCGGCCATGCTTTGCACCGCCACCGCCCATGCGCAATGGGTCGTGGTCGATCCCACGAACCTCGTGCAGAACACGCTGACCGCGATCCGCACGCTGGAGCAGATTAACAACCAGATCCAGCAGCTTCAGAACGAAGCGCAGATGCTGATGAACCAGGCGCGCAACCTCGCCAGCCTGCCGTCCAGCGTGGTGAACCAGTTGCGCGCCAACCTGGCGACGACCGAGCGGCTGATCGCCCAGGCCCGAGGCTTGGCCTATGACGTGACGAATCTGGATCGGGAGTTCGCGCGCCTGTATCCCGAGCAGTACGCCGCCACCGTCAGCGGCGACCAGATGTACCGCGACGCGCAGGAGCGTTGGCGGAACACGCTCAACGGCTTGCAGACCACGATGCAGATGCAGGCGCAGGTGTCGCAGAACCTGGGCGAAGACGAAAGCGTGCTGGCCGATCTTGTGGGCAAGAGCCAGTCGGCCGAAGGTGCGTTGCAGGCGATGCAGGCCATGAATCAGTTGCTGGCCTTGCAGGCCAAGCAGTCGATCCAATCGCAGCGGCTCCAGATCACGCAAGACCGGGCGGCGTCGCTGGAGCTGGCGCGGCAGGCGGCAGCCACGGAGCGCGCCCGCGAAGTGCGGCGGCGTTTCCTGGGCGAAGGCACGCCGTACACGCCCCAGTCAGTGAACTTCTACGGCAACTGACGGGAGGCCGCCATGCGATGCGTCCTCGCCCCGTCTGTTGTGGTGCTTGTCGTGCTGCTGGCCGCTTGCGGCAAGCAGCCGGCCGACAACCTTGCCGATGCTCTGGCCGCCGATCCCGTGCGGCTGAAGGCATTGCGCGCGCAATGCGCGGCAGACCGGCAGGCCGCGGGCGAGGACGCTTGCCGCGCCGCCGCCGAAGCCTTCCGGCGGCGCTTCTTCTCCGGCCAGGCTGGGCCGGATGAATACCAGACCTTGGCCGACTTGCCGCCGATCCCGCCGAGCTTCGATGAACCGGCCGATGGCATGGCGCCAGCCGTTCCCGCCCAACCGGAGAACACGCCATGAATGACGTGACCATCATCGACCAGTTCCTCAACACCTTTGCCGCGTATATCGACTCGGGTTTCGGGCTGCTGCGGGGCGAAGTGGCGTTCCTCACGGCCACGCTGATCGTCATCGACATGACGATCGCCGGCCTGTATTGGGCCATGAGCCATGCCACCGGTCAGGGCGAGGACGTGATCGCCAAGCTGCTGCGCAAGGTGCTGTACGTCGGCGCCTTCGCCTACATCATCAATAACTTCAACTGGCTGGCCAGCATCGTATTCCGCTCGTTTGCGGGATTGGGCATCACCGCCACCGGCTCGGCCATCACGATGGAAAACTTCCTGCAGCCGGGCCGGTTGGCGAAAACCGGCATCGACGCCGGGGCGCCGATTCTGGAGCAGATCGGCGAGATGGCGGGCTTTCCCGAAGTGTTCGTGAACCTCGACCCCATCGTGGTGATGTTCCTCGCGTGGCTGGTCGTGGTCTTGTGCTTCTTCGTGCTGGCGATCCAACTGTTCATCACGCTGATCGAGTTCAAGCTGACCACGCTCGCCGGATTCGTGCTGGTGCCATTCGCGCTCTGGAACAAGACCGCGTTCCTCGCCGAAAAGGTCTTGGGCAACGTGGTGGCCTCCGGCGTCAAGGTTCTGGTGCTGGCCGTGATCGTCGGTATCGGCTCGGGCTTGTTCGCTCAGTTCCAAGTCCATCCCGCCGAGCCGTCTATCGACCACGCGCTGGTCATCATGCTGGCCTCGCTCACCTTGCTGGCGCTCGGGATCTTCGGCCCCGGCATCGCCACGGGCCTCGTGTCCGGTGCGCCGCAGCTCGGCGCTGGCGCAATGGCCGGTGCTGCTGTCGGCGCTGCCGGCACGGCCGTCGCCATCGGCGCCGCCGCGACGGGCGTGGGTGGCGCCGTGGCTGCTGGCGCGCGCATGGCCCCGGCTGCCGCCAAGCTGGCCGGTAGCGGTGCGCGCGCCGCCACGTCGGCGGCCAGCAGTGCGAAGTCGGCGTTCCAGGCCGGTTCCGCCGCCGCTGGCGGCGGCGCAAAGGGCGCGATGGCGGGCCTAGGCAACGTCGCCAAGACCGGCGCGCAGTCCACCGGACGCGCGGCTGCATCCCGCGCCTCCGCTGCCGGGCAACGCATGGCCGCTCCCTTCCGCGCTGGCTGGAATGGCGCTGCCGCCGATGGCGGCGCGGGCGCGGCATCCGGTCAGGGCGCCGCAGGCGAGGCCGCATCCGGCGCCGCTACCGCGCAGACGCAGGAACAGCCCGCTTGGGCCAAGCGCCTGCATCGTCGCCAGCAACTCACCCATGCCGCGACCACCACCGCCCACGCGCTGCGCGGTGGCGATGGCGGCGGCTCCGGCCAGGGGCCGAGCCTGCGCGATTCCGATTCATAAGGAGAACCGACCATGCGATTCAAGAAACCGCAGGTGCGCTACGCCGACACGCCGCAGCCTGCCACGCCGTACCAAGCTGCCGGCCAGGTGTGGGACGAGCGCATCGGCTCGCCGCGCGTGCAGGCGAAGAACTGGCGCCTGATGGCCTTCGGCTGCCTGACGCTCGCGCTGCTGATGGCCGGCGGCCTGGTGTGGCGCTCGGCACAGTCCATCGTGACGCCCTACGTCGTAGAGGTGGACAACGCGGGCCAGGTACGCGCCGTGGGCGAAGCCGCCACGCCATACCGGCCCAACGATGCGCAGACCGCGCACCACATCGCGCGCGTCGTGACGCTGGTGCGCTCGCTGTCCATCGACCCCATCGTCGTCCGCCAGAACTGGCTGGACGCCTACGACTACACGACCGACAAGGGCGCGGCCGTGCTCAACGACTACGCACGGGTCAACGACCCGTTCGCGCGCATCGGCAAGGAGTCGGTGACGGTGCAGATCATCAGCGTCGTGCGCGCCAGCGACACGTCTTTCAACGTGCGCTGGACGGAACGCCGCTACGTCAACGGCGCCGCGGCGGGCTTGGAGCGGTGGACGGCCGTGGTGTCCATCGTGCTCCAGCCGCCGCGCACCGAAGAACGCCTGCGCCAGAACCCCCTGGGCATCTACGTCAACGGCCTGTCGTGGAGCCGCGAACTGGATTCTTCCGAAGGAGCCAAGCCATGAATGATCTTTTCCGTAAATCCGCTTTGCCGGTGATCCTGCTTGCATCTACTGCTCTTTCCACGGGCTGCGCCACGCAGGGCAAGCCACCGCCGACCATCTCGCTCGATGAGCCGGTGCAGGCCCAGCCGCTACCCGAGCCACCCGCTCCGGTGGAGGTGGTGGCGGTGCCCGAGGTGCTGCCGATGCCGGCGCAGTTGAAGCCATTGCCCGAAGCCGAGGACGCCAAGCCCACGCCGGAGCCAGCCGACGAGAAGGTGCGCGTCTCACGGGCCAATGCCGAGGCGCGCGTCGCACCCACGCGCGAGGGATACGTCAACGCGATTCAGGTGTGGCCGTTCACCGATGGCGCGCTCTACCAAGTCTATGCAGCCGTGGGCCGCGTGACCGTGATTTCGCTCCAGCCGGGCGAGGAGCTGGTGACGGTGGCCGCTGGTGATACCGTGCGCTGGATCGTGGGCGATACGTCCAGCGGCAGCGGTGTCGAGCTGCGCGTGAATGTCTTGGTCAAGCCGATCCGCTCGGGCCTGAAGACCAATCTCGTCATCACGACCAGCCGCCGCACCTATCTGCTGGAGCTGGCTTCGACGGAAAAGACGTGGATGGCATCCGTGTCGTGGGAGTACCCACGCGACCGGATGCTGGCCTTGCAGCGCCAGGCGCAGGCGGCCAGCGCTGCCGCGCCGGTCGATACCGGGCTGTCGTTGGAGAACCTGCGCTTCCGCTACGCGATCAGCGGTAGCAACCCGCCGTGGAAGCCGCTGCGCGCGTTCGACGACGGGCAGAAAGTCTATATCCAGTTCCCCGCCGGCATCGCGCAAGGCGAGCTGCCGCCGCTGTTCGTGATCGGGCCGGAAGGCGACGGGCAACTGGTCAACTATCGCTTCCGCTCACCGTACTACATCGTGGATCGGCTGTTTGGCGCCGCCGAACTCCGCCTGGGCGGAGACAAGGGCGACGTGGTGCGAATTGAGCGCACGGACGGCGTTGCGCGGAGGAACTGACCATGAGCCAAGACGACGCTCCCGACCTTGCCACGCCACAGGCGGGCAAGATGGCGCCCGAGGCGGTGGCGCTGCGTGCCCAGCCGCGCCCGGTCACGCGCTTGAACCGGCGCACGCTGGCCATCCTCGTCGGCGGCCTGTCGGTCGCCGTGCTCGGGGCCACGATCTGGTCGCTGCAACCGCAGCGGCGTGGTACCAACGAGCAGACCGAGCTTTACAACGTCGATCGCGTCTCAAAGTCCGAAGGACTGGATGGCCTGCCGGCCGACTACTCGAAGCTGCCGCCGAAAGTGCCCGAGCTGGGGCCGCCGCTGCCGGGTGATCTCGGCCCAGCCATTGTGAACTCGCAGCAGCCGGTGACGCCGGCGTATGCGCCGCCGGGCCACAACCCCGAAGATGCTTTGCGCAAGGAGGCCGATGCGGCGGCGGCTTCGTCGGTGTTCTTCCGCTCGGGTGGCCAAGGTGCCGCCACGGTAGCGCAGGCAGCGCCGGGTGCGCTTGGCGCGGCAAACACGCTCGCGGCCTTCGACCCGCTTGCTGCTGGGCCGGCCTCGACGGCGGCCCAGCCTGCCGACCCGACCGCCGCGCAGAACCGGCAAGACCAGAAAGAGGCGTTCCTGAAAGCCGGTTCTACGGAAACCCGCAATTCCGGCAATCTGGCGCTGCCCGCGTCCCCTTATCAAGTGATGGCCGGAACGGTGATCGCCGGCGCGCTGGTGACAGGCATCAAGTCGGACTTGCCGGGCGACGTGATCGGCACCGTGACGGAGCCGGTCTATGACACGGCCACGGGCAAGTTCCTGCTGATTCCGCAGGGTTCGCGCATCCTCGGCCGTTACAACAGCCAGGTGAGCTACGGGCAGAGCCGCGTGCAAGTGGTGTGGAACCGGATCATCTTGCCCGACACGTCCTCGCTGACGCTCGACAACCTAGTGGGCACCGACCCGGCCGGCTACGCGGGCTTGGAGGACGACGTGGACTGGCACTGGAACCGCATCTTTGCCGGTGCGGTGCTGACGACGCTGCTGGGCGTCGGCGCAGAACTGGCTGCGCCGGAGAACCGCCAGGACGGCAACCGCATCGTGATCGCCGGGCGTGACAGCGCCCAGGACAGCATCAATCAGGTCGGCCAGGAGATCACCCGACGCAACATGAACATCCAGCCGACGCTGACCGAGCGGCCTGGCCTGCCCGTGCGAATCATCGTCAACCGGGATCTGGTGCTGCGGCCGTACCAGCCGCTGTTCTTCAATCGGGGAGCTTCGCAATGAGCACGACCAAGAAGCTGCGGCTCGGGCCGCTGCCCAAGACCGAAAGCGTCAAACTGACCTTTGCCTGCCCGGCCAGCTTGAAAGCCGACCTCGACCGCTACGCCGCGCTGCACGCGCAGACCTACGGCGAGGCGGTTGATGCCATGACGCTGATCCCTCACATGCTGGAGGCGTTCATGGCGGGGGATCGGGGATTCAGGAAGGACACGGCGACCCGGAGCGCGCCATCGAAGCCGACATGATGGCGTCGCATACCAACGGCATCCATCGAACGCGCAGCCCCAGGCTGCGCGTTCTTCATTCTGGATGCCGCTATGCCTCCTGGGCTATGATGACGCGACAGGCCCGCCGTTCCTCGGCAATCCAGCACGACGCAGTGCGATGCGGCTTTCTCCCCCGACGCTCTTATGTGGCTCCTAGCCGACGAAGCCGTGGTTCTGCAAAGCGGCCCCGAAAAGAGCTAACCTACTGTCCCATATATGGTTTCAAGCCTTACGTGCTTTGCACGCAAGACTTGACACCGGCACTTTTTTGGCACCCTGATGTCCGGCTTGCTCTACCAGTGGGGCGGGTTGTTGTACGCCCTCATCGGGTCTGCGGTGATGCTGGCGATTTGCTGGCTGGTCACGCTGGCTTTACCGGTGACGGTGGACAAGCAAGCGCCTGCTGCGGCGTGAGGATGGCGCATGCATGAAACCGACCTGTTCGAGGCGCGCGCAGTCGCGCAAGAAAGGGCCACCACGCCACTTGGTCCGTGTAATGCAGCGAATCGTTTCCGTTCCCAATCCTTCCACCGTTGCTGCTGAAAGTAGGTATTCACATGTCCCATCGCATCTACAACGTACTTTTCATCTGCACGCACAACTGCGCGCGCAGCATCCTCGCCGAGGCGATCCTGAACCAGAACGGCGCGGGCAGATTCCGCGCCTTCAGCGCGGGCAGCCACCCTGCGGGCCAGGTCAACCCGCATGCGCTCGAACTGCTGGAAAGAAATCATTTCTCGACCAAGGGTTTGCGAAGCAAGAACTGGAATGAGTTTGCGACCCCCGATGCACCCGTCATGGACTATGTGCTGACGGTGTGCGATAAGGCGGCGGGGGAGGTGTGCCCTGTCTGGCCGGGTCAGCCGATGTCGGCACACTGGGGCGTCGAGGACCCGGCAGCGGTGGAAGGCGATGAAGAAGCCGTGAACAAGGCATTCAAAGACGCCTTCATCGTGATGAGCCGCCGCATTGCGCTGTTCCTGAGTTTGCCGCTTGAAAAGCTCGACAAGCTTTCGTTGCACAAAGAGCTTGTCCAGATTGGGCAAACCAAAGACTGAGTGGTCCACATTTTTGCCGGGCCTGGACTGCGTAGAGTCCAGGCCTTTTTCCATTGAGAGAGGGTGTCCGCCATGGGGTTGTTTGAACGGTATTTGACGATTTGGGTAGCGCTGGGTATTGCAGCCGGTGTGGGGCTGGGGCTGGTTCTGCCAGCGCTTTTTCAGGCCGTTGCCGGCCTGGAGATTGCGCAGGTCAATCTCGTCGTGGCGGTGTTCATCTGGGTGATGATTTATCCGATGATGATCCAGATCGACTGGGCCGCCATCAAGGACGTGGGCAAGAAACCGCAAGGGTTGCTGCTGACGCTGACAGTCAACTGGCTGATCAAACCGTTCACCATGGCTGCGCTGGGTGTCCTGTTCTTCAAATACCTCTTCGCCCCCTGGGTGGATCCGCAATCGGCCAGCGAGTACATCGCCGGCATGATTTTGCTGGGCGTTGCGCCTTGCACCGCCATGGTTTTTGTGTGGAGTCAGCTCGTCAAGGGTGATGCGAACTACACACTGGTCCAGGTCTCGGTGAACGATCTGGTGATGGTGGTGGCGTTTGCTCCCATCGCGGCGTTTTTGCTGGGCGTGACCAACGTCACCGTTCCCTGGGAAACCCTTGTGTTGTCCACCGTGCTGTATGTGGTGCTGCCCCTGGCCGCTGGCATGGCCACCCGTCACCACTTGGCCAGGCGCTCCCCGCAGGCGGTCGGCGCCTTCGTGGCGCAGCTCAAGCCCTGGTCCATCGTGGGCCTCATTGCCACGGTGGTGCTGTTGTTCGGTTTTCAGGCGGGCACCATCGTCGAGAAACCCGCAGTCATTGGGCTGATTGCCATTCCGCTGGTGTTGCAGACCTATGGCATCTTTTTCATCAGCTGGTGGGGCGCAAAGTTGCTCAAGCTGCCCCACGATGTCGCGGGCCCCGCCTGCCTTATCGGCACGTCCAACTTCTTTGAGCTGGCGGTGGCGGTGGCGATTTCGCTTTTTGGGCTCAACTCGGGCGCTGCCCTGGCCACGGTGGTCGGCGTGCTTGTCGAGGTGCCGGTGATGCTTTCACTTGTGGCGATCGTCAATGCATGGCGGCCGCATGTGCACGCCCCTCGTGCATGAGCAGGTGAGCGCTTGCCCGCGGCGTTTCATCGCTCCGAAAAAAGGTCCCTGATCACCTGATAGTCAGCGTTGGTGACCGGAACAAATTGCTCGGCGCCCCTGGATTCCAGCATGGCCCGCAAGGGCGCGGCGTTGAAAAAAACGCGGTGAATTTTTTCCACGACGGATTTGCACAGGCGATTGCGCAACACGAATGGGTCGTACGGTATGGGCTCCGATTGCCAGACAACCGCCAGTTCGCCAGGGGCAATGCGCCCCAGTTTCAGTGCCTCTTCAAAGCGTGCGGTGGACACAAACCCCGCATCCACGAGCCCCTTACTAACCGCATCTATGGCGCGGTCATGAGAGCCGGCAAACGAGATGCGGCTGAAGTAGTTGTCGATGCTCTGGCCGGTCTTGTTCTTGACGAACTGCCTTGGCACCAGGCTGCCGGAGGTGCTTGCCGGGTCCGTCAGGCTCAGTGACCTGTTGCGCAGGTCGTTGATTCCGGCGATCCCCTGGTTGGACCGCACAATCAAAATGGACCGGTACATCGCGAGCACGTTGGCACCGGCTGGTCCGCGGCCAGAGTTAGCGGCAAACGGCTTCACGGCGGCGTTACGGTCCATCAGCATCGCATAGGCTGCCGGGCCCAGTTCGGCCAGATCGATGCTATCGCTCAACAATCCCTCGATGACGGAGCCATAGGACGGCGATGCCACCACCACCACAGGCCGCTGCAGCGCCCTCTCCAGTTCGACCTGCAGCGGTCGGAATTCTTGCAGCTGTTTCTGGGTATTTGTCTTGGGGATCAACGCGACGCGCAGCGTGCGGGGATCCTCACAAGCGGCATCCGATGCCGCGGCCAGAGAGGGGGCCAGAAGCCCCGCCACAAGCATGATCAAAAAGGAAAGTTTGCTCATGAGGGAATGATGGTGGCCTGGATCAGGAGTTTCTGCGCCTCGGCGCTGGGCACGGGTCTGCTCAGGAAGTAGCCCTGCACCTCGTCGCATCCGGCCATCTTGAGCTGCACCAGCTGGTCCATCAGTTCGACGCCTTCAGCGACCACGCGCATCTGCAGGCCGTGCGCAAGCGTGATGATTGATGTCACGATCACGCCCACGTCCGTCTTGCTGCGAATTCCGTTGATGAACGACCGATCAATCTTGATGGTGCTGATGGGCAGGTCACGTATCTGGCTAAGGCTGGAAAATCCGCTGCCAAAGTCGTCCAGACCGATGCGTATGCCCAGCTTGCGCAGATCCTCCAGAACCTTGATGGCCTGACCTATGGGTTCGACCAGGCAACTTTCGGTGATCTCCAGCTCCAGATCGCCGGGGCTCAAGCCGTGGTCGTGCAAAAGCTGCATGATCTTGGTCGCCAGGCTGCCATCGCGCAATTGCATGGGCGACACATTGAACGCCAAAGGCACCAGCGGTATGCCCTGGGCTTTCCACCGGGCTTGCTGCGCGCAACAGGCCTTCATGACCCAATCTCCCAGCGCAACGATCAGGCCGGACTCTTCTGCCATGGCGATGAAATCGTTGGGATACACCAGTCCGAATTCGGGGTGTTGCCATCGCACCAGTGCCTCCATGCCCGAGATGCGATAGTTGGCCAGATTCACCTTGGGCTGAAAGTGAAGCACCAGCTCGTCGTTGTCGATGGCTTTGGGGAGCTGGCGCTCCAGCTGGATGGCCCGGTCTTGCGCAGGGTTCAGGCTGGCGTCGTAGTAGGTGAACCGCCCCCGCCCCATGCGCTTGGACTCATACATCGCGGCATCCGCATGCCGGCACAGCGTCGTGACATCGTGCCCGTCACGCGGAAAGCATGCAATGCCGGCGCTCGGGCTGACCTGAATCTCATGGCCGTCGATATCGGGATAAGGCAGGCTCAGTTGTGCCACCAGCTTCGATGCCAGAGCATCCATGTCTTGGGGCTGCTCGAGGCCGGTGACCAGCACAGCAAACTCATCGCCCCCCATGCGACCGACCACATCGGCACTGCGTACGCTGGTGCGAAGGCGTTCGCTGACGGCGTGCAGCAGTTTGTCGCCGACATGGTGGCCCAGCGAGTCGTTGATGAGCTTGAACCGATCAAGGTCCAGGTACATCAGCATGTAGTGTTTGCGGCTGCGCCGAGCCCCTTCCAGATGACTGGCGACGAGCTCATTGAACATGCGCCGGTTGTGCAAACCAGTCAAGTGGTCGTATGACGCCAACGTCATTGCCCGAGACTTCTCGCTCTCCAGGCGCATGATCAAACCGTGCTTTTCCTCGTCGGATGCGCGCAACGCCTCCAGCAACGTCTGCTGGCGGCGCGTGCTGCGCACCAGCCCCCACGCGGCGCCCGTCAAGATGAGACTGAGCGAGCCCAGGATTCCCCACACGCGCAAACTGCTGTCGCCATGGCTGCTGTGAATCTCCTGTATTCCTCGACTGACCACAACGATGAAGGGCGCACGCTCTACCCGCTGAAAGCGCGCCAGTTGCTTACCCTCAGACCCTGGCAGGACGCCTCTCCAAAGGCCCTCGGAGGCATTGACCGGCGCGAACTGAGGCAGATGGCGGGGCTGCTGGCTCAACGAAAGTCCTTCTGGGCGCGCCTCGGCGATCTCAATGCCATCCAGCCCCAGGATAAAGATGGACCCCGTGGCGCCCATGTCGATGTTGCGGTAGAGCTGCAGAAAATAACCAAGGTCCAGCATGGCAAGCAGGTAGCCCGATTGCGGGGGCTGCCCACTCGGAGCCGATACCAAGAGCGGAACTTGCCAAGCGTTTTCTTTGAGCAGCGGGCCCACCTGAACATCCGAGTCTGTTGCCAGAAGGTCATCCTTGGAGTTGCCCACCTGCTGCAGGAATGCCTTGATTTGCGGGCCATCCACAAACGGAGACGACGAGCTCAGTCGATCCAGCGCGCTGTCATACAGCGCAAGCCTCAAAAAAGTGCGGTCTGACGCCAGCATCGACGTCAATCGAGCAGATGCGCTGGACGGATCTTCGTCTGCGGCATGGTTCACGGTAACTGCCATCAATCGGCTGCGATCCACGACCTGGGCCAAGTTTTCCGCAATGATGGCAGCCAGACTGCGTTGCTGAAGATCGGCATTCTTCTCCAGCAGCGCTGCCTCGGCCCGCAAGCGCTGCCAAGTCAGTATCCAGATCAAGGCCAGCACGATCAGCAACGCCGAAATGCTGATCCACTGCAATTGTTGAGAGCTGCCAACGGGGCCGGTGAGCCGCTTTGCGAAGACGGAGCGAAATTTGTGGGGGATCAAGCGACGGAGCGATCTGAAAGGTCAACCGCTGATCGTGCGACAAAGTTGTGACGCGTGCATGTCAAAACCGGGGCTTGTCATTTGCCGCCCAACGCAATGGCATTCGACGGCAGGGATTCTTGTTGCTCCTGCGTTGGCGCGGCTCGCTTGCGGAGCATGCCAAAGACCAGAAACAACAAAGCCCCATCGCTGGGGCATTTTTGCGACTGCTTCAACCTGTTCGGGTTTTGGCGGGTGTCATGGGGGGCAATGGCGAACGCCTTGAAACCCGCATGAATACCGGGTTGTGGCGGAGACTGTGAGATTCGAACTCACGGACGGTTGCCCGTCGGCAGTTTTCAAGACTGCTGGTTTAAACCACTCACCCAAGTCTCCGGGCTGGAAGCCGCATATTCTAGCTGCCCGCCTGCACTGTTTTCTGTTACCTGCCGTTGGCTCGGGCGAAGGCCACCATGCGCGCCGTGCCCTGGGGCTTACATGCCCAGTGACTTGAGCAGTTCGTCGGTGTCGCTCGAGGGCACGGGGGGCAGGGGCACTTCGGCGTCTGCGTTTGCGCGGGTCTGTGCCATCAGTGCGTCGGGATCGGGGGTTTCCTGCGGCTCGAAGTCATACAGTTTGATGAATTCGGTGCGGTCGATGGCCAGTTCCAGATAGAAGATGTTGTTGTTGCCGGTGTAGAAAGTCACGCGCCGGGCCTCGGGCTTGTCCAGGTTGGCGTCCACGCTCAGCATCACCTGCTTGTTCAGCACCAGCATCTTGGGCTGGTTCTGGGTGATGTGGGTCTGCAGCTCGCGCCGCACCTTGCCGGTGAAGTCGCCCACCACCTGGTTCATGAGTTCGCCCATCACGTTGCTCACTTCGTCCGAGGTGTAGGACGTGACCAGATCGTCTTTCGACATGCCCATGTTCAGCAGATAGCTCTGATACAGCTCCATGGCGGCGGATGCCGAGAAGTTGATGATCACCAGGCCCGAGAAGCCGCCATCAAACAGCACAAAGCAGCCAATGTCGGGCTTGAGGCAGGTCTTGCTGATGCGCTGCACCATGCCGGAATAGTGGATCTGGCTGTGCGTGGCCACGTTCAGCACGCGGGTGACCGAGTTGCACAGGCTGATCAGCAGATCTTCGGTGCCGTAAACGACGGATGTTTCTGGGTTGCTCATGGTGCGTATTTTTTTTGGGCTGAAGAAGTTGGCTTGTGTGCACAGCATAGGCGACGAATGGACTCGGGCGCCAAAGCGATGCGTGGCTGCCTTGCACAGTATCACCCTGGGTGCCGTGGCGGGTGCCAGCGACCAGCGCGGGGCGGGCGCGTTCACGTCACATCCCTGTCAAATGCCATCCACAGACTCAGCCTCTTCCTCAACCTTTGGGTTTTTTCATGCTGGAACAATATTTTTGCCCGCCGACCCGTATTTCGCGCCGTGTGGCCGGTTTCGGGCTGCTGGCCCTGGTAGCGGCCACTGTTGCGGCCTGTGGCGGCAGTGACAGCGATGGTTCCTCCAATGCGGGCGCCACAGCCACGCTGGCCGTGCTCGAGACGACCGACTTGCACTTCAACGTGCGCAGCTATGACTATTTCAAGCTCGCGGAAGACAAGTCGTATGGCTTCGAGCGCACTGCCACGCTGGTGCGCGCCGCGCGCAAAGAGTTTGCCAACACGCTGCTGGTGGACAACGGCGACACCATCCAGGGCACGGCGCTGGCCGACTACGAGGCCACCATCACCCCCATCCCCTGCACGCAGCAGCTGTCGATGTACAAGGCCATGGGTGCGCTGGGCTTTGACGCCGGCACGCTGGGCAACCACGAGTTCAACTACGGCCTGCCCTTTTTGAACCAGGTGCTGGGCGGCGGGCTGGATGTGGAAGGTGTCGATGCCACCAAGAAATGCGCGGGCGCGGGCTATCCCATGGCTTTGGCCAACGTGTACAGCAGCAAAACCAAAAAGCCACTGGTGCAGCCCTACACGATCCTTGAGCGCACGCTGACCGCCAAGGGCACCGATGGCAAGGACGTGAAACTGCCCATCAAGGTGGGCGTGATCGGTTTCACAACGCCCGGCATCCTGAACTGGGACAAGCGCTACCTCGAAGGCAAGGTTTATACCGAAGGCGCAGTGGAATCCGCCAACAAGTACGTGCCCGAGCTGCGCGCCAAGGGCGCAGACATCGTCGTGGCCTTGCTGCACGGCGGTCTCGACAGTGCTGCCTACTCGCCCACCATGGAGAACCCCGGCCTGCACCTGTCCAAGGTGGCGGGCATTGACGCCATGGTGATGGGCCACCAGCACAGCGTGTTCCCTGACGCGGCGGCCACGCCGGCCTTCTCGCAGGCTGGCGTGGACAACAAGGCGGGCACCATCAATGGCGTACCTGCCGTGATGGCCAGTTCGTGGGGCAAGGCGCTGGGCGTGATCCAGCTGTCGCTGCAGTGGGACGGCACCAAGTGGGCCGTCAACAAGGCCGCGAGCAAGAGCGAGCTGCGCAATATCCAGAGCAAGAACGCCGCTGGCGCCACCGTCTATGCGGAGCCCGATGCCACCGTGGCGCCGCTGATCGAGACGCAGCACCAGGCCGCGATCAAGTACGTGAAGACGCCCATCGGTAGCACCGACTTCCGCATGAGCACGCTGTTTGCCGACGTGGGCGACCCCGGCGCGATCCAGATCGTGAACCAGGCGCAGCAGGCCTACGTGGCCGCCTACATCAAGGCCAGCCTGCCGCAATACGCTGCATTGCCAGTGCTTTCGGTGAGTGCACCGTTCAAGAGCGGCTTCCAGGGCGGGGCTGATTACACCGACGTGGCCGTGGGCCCGCTGGCCATCAACAACGCGGCCGACCTGTATCTCTACCCCAACACGGTGTATGCGGTAAAGGTCAACGGGGGTGACATCAAGAACTGGCTGGAGGCGGCTGCCAAGCGCTTCAACCAGATCGACCCGGTCAAGACCACCGAGCAGCAACTGATCAGCACCTTCCCGGGCTACAACTACGACATGTTCACCACGGGCGATCTGCAGTACGAGATCGACGTGACGCAGGCCGTGGGCAGCCGCATCAAGAACCTGACCTACCTGGGCAAGCCCATCGATGTGGTGCAGGAGTTCGTGATCGCCACCAACAACTACCGCGCGACCAGCGGCAAGAGCTTCATCGACAAGCTCGACGGCTCGGGCACCATCTGGGCCTCGCCCGATGCGAACCGCGACGTGGTGATCGAGTACATCCGCAAGAACCCCGTGGTGACCCGCGCCACCAACGGCGCGGCCAAGAGCTGGCGCTTTGCCAAGGCGACCGTGGCCGGCCCGGTGGTGTTCAGCTCGGGTGCCAATGCGCTGCCCGTGGCGCTGGCCGCTGGGTTAACCAATGTGTCGCTGTTGGCGGCCGACGACGGCTCGGGCAAGGGCACGTCCAAGTACGCCATCGATCTGTCCAAATAGCCTGGCCCAGCCACTGCGGCCGGAAGCGCAGGCAAGTAGCCCGCTTTCGGGTGCAGTAGCAGGTTTTTGCTATAAATTAAATAGCTGCTAGCGATTATCCAGCATGCGCTGGCAGCCTTTTTCTATGTATTTCTGTGGTTCGCGGGCTTGAGCAGCACCACCAGTGCCCCCGCGCCACCGTCCATGGGCCGTGCCTGCACAAAGGCCAGCACCTCGTTTTTTTGCACCAGCCAGCGCTGCACGCGGCTTTTGAGCACGGGGCTTTTGCCCGGCGAGCCCAAGCCTTTGCCATGCACCACGCGCACGCAGCGCAGGCCAATCTTGTGGGTGTGGCGGATGAACTGGCCCAGGGCCTCGCGGGCCTCGTCCACGCGCAGGCCGTGCAGGTCGAGCTGGCGCTGGATGCTCCAGTGGCCGGCGCGCAGGCGGCGCGTCACTTCCACGCCGATGCCGGGGCGGCGATAGCTGAGCTGGTCGTCGGTGTCGAGCAGGGTGCTTACATCGAAGTCGTCGCTGATGGATTCGAGCAGCACGCGTTCTTCGTCCAGCCAGTGCTGCACGGGCAGCGGCGGTGGCTGGCGGTGCCGCAGGCGCGCGAGGTTGGGGTTGCGCAATGAGGTCACCGGCCCCACGCTGCGGCTGAACAGGTGGCGCTCGGCTTCCAGCCGGGCCGCGGCCTCGCGCTGTGCTTTGGCCTGCGCCTCGGCGCGTTCGTGCTCTTCGCGCAACTGGCGGGCCACGGAGGCCAGGTCGTGCAGGTCATGGATGCGCAGGCTGGCGCGGCGTGGTGCCGGGGCGTTGCGGCGGGTTTTGGCTTGCCCGGCGGGCCGGGGCGTGTCGGCAGCGGGCGGCGGGGCCGATGGGCGCACCTGGTTGGCGTTGGCCCGCCGTGCTGCAGCGGTTGCAGTGGCTGCACGGCGCACCGCGCGTGGCGCATTCGCTTCGCCCTCGTGCGCAGGTGCGGGCGGCTGTGCGGCTGCTGCGGCACTGGGCCTGGCCCGCGCCGCGGCGCGCTCCAGCGCTGCGGCCAGGGCGCCCGGGCGTTCTGCGTCCGCGGGGCCGGGGGGCGCTGCAGGCCTGGACGGCATCACACCAGGCCTTTCTCGGCCATCGACAAGGCCTGGCCTGGCGCCACGATGACATGGTCGAGCACGCGCACATCCACCAGCGCCAGCGTGGTCTTGAGGGTTTGGGTAAGCGCTTCGTCGGCCCGGCTGGGCTGCACGCTGCCGCTGGGGTGGTTGTGCGCCAGCACCACCGCCGCGGCCTGGTGGTGCAGGGCGCGCAGCACCACTTCGCGTGGGTAAACGCTGGTCTGTGTGAGGGTGCCCCTGAAGAGCTCTTCCATGGCCAGCAGGCGGTTCTGGCTGTCGAGAAACAGCACGGCAAACACCTCGTGGCCCTTGGCCGCCAGGTGCAGCTGCAGGTAGTGCCTGACGGCGTCGGGCGAGTCAAACACCTCGCGCTCGCGCAGTTGCTGCGCCAGGGCGCGGCGGGCCAGTTCGAGCACGGCCACCAGCTCGGCGCGCTTGGCCGGGCCCAGGCCCTTGATGCGTTCCAGGTCGGCGGCGCTGGTGTGCAGCAGCCCGGCAATGCCGCCAAAGCCACCGCCGAGCTGGCCGGTGGCGGCGTCCACCGCGGGTGGATCGAGCAGCTCCTGCGCCATCTGCAGCACGCCCTTGCCTACGATGCCGGTGCGCAGCAAGATGGCCAGCAGCTCGGCATCGGCCAGCGCCGCAGGGCCGCGTGCCAGCAGTTTTTCGCGGGGCTGGGCATCGGAGGGCAGGTCTTTGAGGGGCATGGCGCTGGGGGGTAGTGCGCCCGCCAAGGGGCGACGGGCGTAGGGCTTTGCCCGGTTTTCTACAATGCAGCCCAGTTTAGAGCGTGTTTTGCACTTTTACGTACCCACGTTGGATCCAAAGGCTAGTGATCGCAAGGCGCGGACCGTTGCCAAGGCCGGGGCCTTGGCAAGGGCTGCAACGCCGCGAGTGCTGGCCTTTGGGTCCAACCCTCTGGGAAAGCCGGGAAAAGGCCCGGCCACGTTGTTGCAAACCGCTTGCGGTATTGATACCGCGGCGCTTACTGCGCCTGGTGGCCGGGCCTTTTCCCGACTTTCGTGGGCACGTAAAAGTGCAAAACACGCTCTTTTGGACTTTCATGACCTCTACCGCTGCCTCCCTTCCCTCCGTCCAGTCCGGCTCTTTCCTCACGCTGCACTACCGCCTGGCCGGTCCGGCAGGGAATGTGATCAACACTTTTGAGGACAAACCCGCCACCTTGTCGCTGGGCACGGGCGAGCTGTCGCCCGCCATGGAGCAGCGCCTGCTGGGCCTGCCCGAGGGCACGCACGCCACGTTCGAGCTGGCCGCTGGCGAGGCCTTTGGCGAGCGCAATGCCGACATGCAGCAATGGGTGGCGCGCAAGCTGTTGAACGAGCTGGGCGATCCTGACGAGAAATACAACGTGGGCGATGTGGTGCAGTTCCCCACGCCCGACGGGCAGGGCAGCTACGCGGGCGCTGTGATGCAGGTGCGCGACGATGGTGCCGTGCTGTTCGACTTCAATCACCCGCTGGCGGGCCAGCCGGTGACGTTTGAAGTGCAGATCATCGGCGTGCTCTGAGCCATGCAGAAACCGCAAGAAATATTGCTGGCAGAGCCACGCGGCTTTTGCGCTGGCGTGGACCGCGCCATCGAAATCGTCGAGCGTGCGCTACAAAAATTCGGCCGCCCGATCTACGTGCGCCATGAAATCGTGCACAACACCTACGTGGTCAACGACCTCAAGGCCAAGGGAGCGATCTTCATCGAAGAGCTCTCCGACGTGCCGCCCGGCGCCACGCTGGTGTTCAGCGCCCATGGCGTGAGCCGCGCGGTGCAGCAAGAGGCCCAGGTGCGCGGCTTCAGCATTTTTGACGCCACCTGCCCGCTGGTGACCAAGGTGCATGTCGAGGTGGCCAAGCTCGCCAAAGAGGGCTACGAGTTCATCATGATTGGCCACAAGGGCCATCCCGAGGTGGAAGGCACCATGGGCCAGCTCGACCATGGCATCCACCTGGTGGAAGACGTGGCCGATGTGGCCCGCGTGCAGCCCGCGCAGACCGAAAAGCTGGCGGTGGTGACGCAAACCACGCTGAGCGTGGACGACGCGGCCCAGATCACCGCCGCCGTGCGCGCGCGCTTTCCCACGGTGCGCGAGCCCAAGCAGCAGGACATCTGCTATGCCACGCAAAACCGGCAGGACGCTGTCAAGCTGCTCAGCCCGCAGGTGGACGTGGTGATCGTGGTGGGCAGCCCCACCAGCTCCAACAGCAACCGGCTGCGCGAGCTGGCGGCCCGCCTGGGCACCACGGCGTACATGGTGGACAGTGCGGACGAGCTGCGCCACGAATGGTTTGACGGCATCGCCCGCGTGGGCCTCACGGCTGGCGCCTCGGCGCCCGAAATTCTGGTGCAACAGGTGATCGAGCGCATCAAGGCGCTGGGCGCGGTGTCGGTGCGCAAGATGCACGGCATCGAGGAAACCATCAAGTTCCCGCTGCCCAAAGGCCTCAAGATCGACGCGGCCACGGGTCTCGAAATTTCCGAGCACCTGCCCGAGACGGGGCCAGCGGGGCATTGAGCCGTATTGCGGAGCTACTGAATCGATAGCTGCTAGCGCTTGATGGGTGTGGGCGGATTCAAGTCCAAGTGCAACAAATATTCATTAATGCACTGAATCAGGCTGTTGTGTCAGCCGGGCCAAATGTTCGGCATAAACCTCAATGGGCTTGCTCCACCCCAGAGTCATCCTGGGGCGCCCATTGAGCTCATCGGCTACGGCATCCAGATACTGCTGGCTATAGCCGCTCAGATCAGTCCCCTTGGGGAAGTACTGCCGCAGCAATCCATTGGTGTTTTCGTTGGAGCCCCGCTGCCAGGGGCTGTAGGGGTCACAGAAGTACACCTTCATGCCCGTGTTCTCGGTGAGCTTGGCATGCTCTGCCATCTCACTGCCACGGTCATAGGTCAGGCTCTGGCGCATCGGGCTGGCAATGCCATTGAGCTTGTCGCTGAAGGCCTGCAGTACATGTGCCGCTGTCGCCGGGTTGGGGTGCGGCAGCTTGACCAGCACCACCAGGCGGGTCGTGCGCTCGACCAGCGTGCCAATGGCACTGGCATTGCCTTTGCCCTTGATGAGGTCGCCCTCCCAGTGCCCGGGCAACTGACGATCCTCAATCTCGGGTGGGCGCACATGGATGCTCAGCAGGTCGGTGATTTGCCCACGCCGATCCTCGCCTTTGGAGCGCGGCCAGCGCTTGGCGCGGGCCATGCGCAAGCAGGCCACCAGCTCCTTCTTGAGCTCTCCGCGGGGCTGGGCGTAGATGCAGGTGTAGATGCTCTCGTGGGACACTTGTTTGCGCTTGTTGTCAGGGTGCAGTTTCTTCAACTGCCCAGCGATTTGCTGGGGAGACCAGTGCCGGAGCAGATAGTCGCGAACGATCTTGAACAAAGGGCTAGAGGCTAATTTGGTTCAAATTTCTGCCGGGCGAACGCTACAGCGACACCGCGGGCCCGCTCCACAAATCCAGCGGCGGGTCGGCCGCCACGGCCCGCAAGATGTCGGTGCGCGCGATGAAGCCTGACAGCACGCCGGCTTCGTCGGTCACCGGCAGGCCCGGCAGCCCGGTGTCGAGCAGCACGGCGGCCACGCGGCGCAACTCGGTATCGGCCGCCACCGTGGGCACGGGGCTCACCATCACTTCGGAGACCGGGCGGCGCGCCAGATCAATGGCCTTTTTCACGGCGCCGGGCTCGGGCAGCAGATCGAGCGGCGCCATGTCGGCCCGCAGCAGCAGCCCGATCACGCGGCCCAGCGCATCCACCACCGGGGCCTGTGCCACCTGGCGCTCGGCCAGGATTTGCCACGCATCGTTCACGCGCATACCGGGGGCCACGCTGAGGGCGTTGGTGGTCATCACATCACGCACCTCGGTCAGGGGCTGGCGTGCCAGCTGGGGGCCTTGCCCGGCTTGCGAATAGGCGCTGACCGCGCCCTGTGCGCGCAGGTTGACGCGGGCGGCTGCCGATTGCGGCATGGGCGCTGGTGCAGGCGGCGAAAGCGTGCCATCCACCTCAGCGCCGCGGGTGCGCAGCGCCTGGGGCCGCGCCACCCGCCGCACCGCTGCGATGTGCGCCAGATTTTCTGGCCCGCCCCGGTACATCTGCCCCGACGGGCCGAATACAAAGAACATGCTTGCCTCCTGCAGGCCGCGTGCAGCCCGTATGACCGATGTTATCGGCAGGTTCGGCCACGCACTGCAGGTTCGCCTGCATGGGCCGGTTGCGCCACGCGGCCCGGCGCGGCCTCTACACTGCCCTTTTTGCCCACCCGGACTCGCCTGCATGATCAACCGCGCCGCCATCGCCGCCGCCCGCCGCCAACTGGCCACCCAGCCCGACTTTCTGCGCACCACGCCGCTGATGCGGGTGTCCGGCCGGTCCGTGGGCGTGGACTGTGGCGAAGTCTGGTTGAAGCTGGAACACCTGCAGGTGGGCGGCAGCTTCAAGGCGCGAGGCATGCTGTACCGCCTGCTGGCCAACCCGGTGCCCGAGAGTGGCGTGATCATCGCCTCGGGCGGCAACGCCGGCATTGCCGTAGCCGCTGCCGCCAAGGCCCTGGGCGTGCGCTGCGAGGTGTTTGTGCCCGAAGTCTCGCCCGAGGCCAAGCGCGCGCGCCTGCGGGCGCTGGGCGCCGAGGTGGTCGTCACCGGTGCAGCGTATTCCGAGGCGTTTGAAGCCTGCGTGGCCCGCCAGCAGGCCACCGGCGCGCTGCAGGCCCACGCCTACGACCAGCCCGAAGTGGTGGCTGGCGCGGGCACCCTGGCACAGGAAATGGAAGAGCAGGGCGGCCGTCTGCCCGACACGTTGCTGGTCAGCGTGGGCGGCGGCGGCCTGATTGGGGGCGTGGCCGCGTGGGTAGAGAGCCGCGCCCAGGTCGTCGCGCTGGAGCCCGAGAGCGCCCCCACCTTGCATGCCGCGCGCGCTGCTGGCCAGCCGGTGGATGTGGAGGTGGGCGGCGTGGCCGCCGATTCGCTGGGCGCGCGCCGCATCGGCGCCATTGGCTGGGAGGTGAGCCAGCGCCATGTGCACGACGCGCTGCTGCTGCCCGACGGCGCCATCCGCGCAGCCCAGCTGTGGCTGTGGAAGGAACTCAAGTTGGCAGTGGAGCCTGCCGCCGCCCTGGGCCTGGCCGCGCTGCAAACCGGCGCCTACCGGCCCGAGCCGCAAGAGACGGTGGCGCTGATCCTGTGCGGCGCCAATTTTGACCCCGCAAGCCCCGCCTGAGCCGATACCGACCACCCCTTTAAAATCCAGCAATGCTTGACATTCTTCTCCTCCGCAAAGACCTCGACACCGCCATCGCGCGCCTGGAAACCCGCAAAAAGCCCCAGGCCTTCCTGGATGTCTCCACTTTCCAGGCCCTGGAGTCCGAGCGCAAGACGCTGCAGACCCGCACCGAAGAACTGCAAGCCCAGCGCAACCAGCTGTCCAAGCAGATCGGCATGCTCATGGGCAAGGGCGACAAGGACGGCGCTGAAGCCGCCAAGGCCCAGGTGGCTGCGTCCAAGGTCGAGCTGGAGCAATCCGCCACGCGGCTGGAGCAGATCCAGGCCGAGTTGCAGGCCATGCTGGCGGCCGTGCCCAACCTGCCGCACGAAAGCGTGCCTGTGGGCAGCGACGAATCTGGCAATGTGGAAGTGCGCCGCTGGGGCACACCTGCCACCTTCGCCTTCGAGGTGAAGGACCACGTGGACGTGGGCACGCCGCTGGGCCTGGATTTCGACATGGGCGTGAAGCTCTCGGGCTCGCGCTTCACCGTGATGAAGGGCACCATCGCCCGCCTGCACCGCGCATTGAGCCAGTTCATGCTGGACATGCAGACCCAGGAGCATGGCTACACCGAGTGCTATGTGCCCTATGCCGTGAATGCCGACTCGCTCAAGGGCACCGGCCAGTTGCCCAAGTTTGAAGGCGACCTGTTCGCCGCCAAGAAGGGTGGCCAGGACGGCGAGCCCGTGCCTGACAACGCCGCGCTCTACCTCATTCCCACCAGCGAAGTGCCACTGACCAACTTCGTGCGCGACGTGGTGGTGGCCGAATCCGAACTGCCCATCAAGCTCACGGCGCACACGCCGTGCTTTCGCTCCGAGGCCGGCAGCTATGGCCGCGACACGCGTGGCATGATCCGCCAGCACCAGTTCGACAAGGTCGAGATGGTGCAGATCGTGCACCCCGACAAGAGCTACGAAGCGCTGGAAGAAATGACCCGCCACGCCGAAGCCGTGCTGCAAAAGCTGGGCTTGCCCTACCGCGTGATGAGCCTGTGCACCGGCGACATGGGCTTTGGCGCCGCCAAGACCTACGACCTCGAAGTGTGGCTGCCCGCGCAGAACACCTACCGCGAGATCAGCTCGGTGAGCAATTGCGAAGCCTTCCAGGCCCGCCGCCTTCAGGCCCGTTTCAAGAACGCGCAGGGCAAGAACGAACTCGTGCACACCCTCAACGGCTCCGGCCTGGCCGTGGGCCGCACGCTGGTTGCGGTGCTGGAGAACTACCAGCAGGCCGATGGCAGTGTGACCATTCCTGAAGTGTTGCGCCCCTACATGGGCGGCGTTGCCGTGCTCATGCCCTGAAAACCTTGCTATACTCGCAGGCTTCGACACACAGGAGAGGTGGCAGAGTGGTCGAATGTACCTGACTCGAAATCAGGCGTAGTGGCAACACTACCGTGGGTTCGAATCCCACCCTCTCCGCCAGTATGCACAAGGGTTTGCTGCTATTTATTTAGCAGCAAACCTTTTTTGCATTCTGAGGATGCTGCCTCCAGCGAGCATCCAGCGGGCGGCTGGTATGGTGGCGCGTTGCGATGCGGCACAACCAGTCCATGACTGCATGATCACGATTTCGCGCCCCTGTGGTGGTGGCCGTTGCAACCGGCACGCCGACATGCGGCGGCGGAGCCGTCTGCGCGCTTGCGCCCACATGTACATTTGTTACTGCTTTCGGGTGCGCCGATCCCATGGCAGGCCTCAAAACTGACCAATACCAAAACCAGGCCATGGATAAATTGGAAGATGCAAGCGCAGCGCGACGAAGGCTGGTCCAAAGGTTTTATCTCTTCTTGGCGCTGTGCCTTGGCACGCTGTGGGCCAGTGTCGTCTGGATCAATCGCCAGTCCGAGCAGCAGGGCCTGGAGGATGTGCGTCGTGAAACCGCCGCATTGGCGTTGCTTTTCGCAACCCATGCCGACATTACTTTTCGTACCGTCGATTTGGCTCTCAAAGAGCTCAGGAGTTACTCCGACAGTCCGCCGGAAGTGATTTCCCAGGTAATCGCGCCGCATCAGGAATTGCTGGCAAAGGCGGTGCTGCAGACCGCCATTGTGGATGCCCAGGGCATGGTGACGTACAGCACGCCCATATCCGCGTCGCAGCCGACCTATGCGGGTGACAGGGGGTTTTTTACCGCGCACCAGAACGGCAACCAGGACCTGCTGTTTGTGGGGCGCCCGGTCAAGGGTCGGGTTTCGAGCATGTGGTCCATCCACTTGAGTCGCCCCATCCTGAAGGATGGCCAGTTTGCGGGCGTGGTGCTGATCGCCTTGAATCCGGATTACTTTGTCAATTTCTACCAAAGTGCCGGGCTTGGCCATGGGGGCGCGGCGCGCATGATCCGCGACACCGGAGAAGTGATGGTGCGCTCCAGTGAGCAGGATAAATATATCGGCAAGGTCATCAAGCCCTCGCCCTATGCCGACCCGGGCGCGCCCTTGCAAGGCAGCTTTCGGCGGCGCGCGCAAGTCGACGGCGTGGACCGGCTCTCCAGCTACCACCGGCTTGCCCAATACGGCGTGACGGTGGTGATTGGTCCCAGCGTCGATGAGCGCCTTGCAACGGTACGCGCCTACCAGCGGCAATTGATCGTGGCAGCAATCCTGATTTCGCTGCTTGCGATACTCATCAGCTGGTTGCTTCGTCGAAGCATGCTGCGGGCTGACGTAACGCATCTGGCCATCGAACAGAGTGAAAGAAAGTTCCGCCTGCTGTTTGAGACCATGTCAGAAGGGGTGGCCTTGCATCGCCTGGTGAAGGATGCACGGGGGCGTCCTGTGAACTATGAAATTGTCGGCGTGAACCCGGCTTTCGAGCGGCAGACGGGTTTTGACAGGCGCGCGGTGTCCGGAAAACTGGCCACAGAGGCCTACGCAGTTGCCGAGCCACCTTTTCTGGACATTTATGCCGAAGTGGTGTGCTCAGGCAAGCCGACCTACATTGAGCATCGCTTCGAGCCGCTGAAAAAAGACTTTGTCATTCAGGTGTTTTCGCCCGATCCGGACCATTTCGCCACGGTGTTTGCAGATGTCACGCAAGAAAAATACATGCAGGCTTTGCGCGATGCCGACCACTGTCGGCGCCGATCCAAATCTGAGCCACCGTGCCGACTGAATATTGAGCCAGGGGTGGAAGCCGACGTTTCAAGGGTCGGCTGTGGATAAGTGTAGGTGCTATCCTGGTTTGCTGATCTCCTTGCTGATGTGTTGAAGGCGCTGGGCAAGCCGCGAAGGGCGTAGCCCGTAGCGGCTTGCCCTGCGCGGTGCCTGCTCAGAATGGGTCGGGCTCAGCCTGCGTTGAGGCACTCTTTCGGTCCTGTTCCCGGGCCTTGATCCGCTTCTTCGCAGCGGCCGTGCTGCGGCTGAACCGGATCGACTCGTTGCCCGTCTCCACGATGTGGCAGTGGTGCGTGAGACGGTCCAGCAGCGCGGTGGTCATCTTCGCGTCGCCGAACACGCTGGACCATTCGGCGAAGTCCAGGTTGGTCGTGATCATCACGCTGGTGTGTTCGTACAGCTTGCTCAGCAGGTGGAACAGCAGCGCCCCGCCGGCCTGGCTGAACGGCAGATAACCCAGCTCGTCCAGGATGATCAGGTCCATGCGCAGCAAGCTGGTGGCGATGCGACCGGCCTTGCCCTGCGCCTTCTCCTGCTCCAGTGCGTTAACCAGATCGACCGTGGAGTAGAACCGCACCCGCTTGCCATGGCGGGTGATGCCCGAGACGCCGATGGCAGTGGCCAGATGGGTCTTGCCCGTGCCCGGGCCGCCCACCAGCACCACGTTGTGCGCCTCGTCGGTAAAGGCAGTGCCGGCCAGCGTGGTGACGAGCTTTCGGTCCACCGGCGAGACCGAGAAGTCAAAGCCCGCCATGTCCCGGTGCACCGGGAACTTCGCCGCGTGCATCTGGTGGCTGATCGAGCGCATCGCCCGGTCCGTGCCCTCGGCCTGCAGCAGGTGCTCGATCAGCCAGCGCGAGGTCTCGATGCCCAGGCCGCCGCCATCGCCACCGCCTTGCTCGACCAGATCAGCCCAGGCACCGGCCATGCCGTGCAGGCGCAGCGCCTTGAGTTCGACCAGCACATCAGTCTTCATGGCGGGCTCCTTCGGTGGTGGCGCCCACGGCACTGTCCGCGGTGTCGGCCCGAAGGCTGTCGTAGCGGGCCGTGTTTGCCAGCGGTGGCGTTGTCACCTTCAGCCGTGTGGCCGCCGTGGGAGGTGCCGGCTGCGCGTTGAGCCGGCTCAGCACGTTGACCACATGCTCCACGCTCACCTTGCCTGGCGCACCGCTCTCCAGCGCCAGCTCGATGGCCACCAGCACCGCGTCCAGACCGGCGCCAAGCACAATCGCCAGCACTTGCGCCATCACCCGGTCGCCTCCCGGGTTACGCAATAGCCCGCGGCGCAGCCGCTGCAGTGGCTCGGGCATGTCCGCAAAGGGCGCTCCGTTTCTCAGCGCCCCGGGCTTTCTCTGCAGCAGCGGGATGTAGTGCTGCCAGTCGTACCGGGTCTCGCCCGCGTTGCTCAGACGTTCGTGGCGGGCGATGACCTCATCATCGGCCACGATGACCACGCGGCCCGGGTACAGCCGCGTGCTCACCATCTGGCCCACGCGTTCGCACGGCACCGAATACCGGTTGCGCGCCACAGACACCAGGCAGGTGCTGGAAACCCGCGCGGGTTTCTCGACGTAGCCGTCGAAGGGCAGCGGCATGGGCATGAGGTGCGCCCGCTCGTGTTCGAGCATCTCCGACACGCTGAACTGCTTGTGCTCGGGGTGGCGTACCTCGTCCCACAACGCGCGGCAGCGCTGGCCCAGCCAGGCGTTGAGTTCGGTGAAGCTGCCGAACTTGATCTGCGCCGCGTCGATCCAGATGCGTCGGCGGCTGTCCTGCACGTTCTTCTCCACCACCCCTTTCTCCCAGCCGCTGGCCACGTTGCAGAAGTCCGGGTCATAGAGGTAGTGCGCGCACATGGTGGCAAAGCGCTCGTTGACGATGCGTCCCTTGCCCTTCTTGACCTTGTCTACAGCGGTCTTCATGTTGTCGTAGATGCCCCGGCGTGCCACGCCGCCCAGCGCGGCGAACGATCGGGTGTGGGCATCGAACAGCATCTCGTGACCCTGGCTGGGGTACGCCACCAGCCAGAAGGCCCGCGAAGCACACAGCTTCATATGCGAGACCTGCACCCGGTAGTAGATGCCGCCGATCACCATGCCTTCCTCGCTCCAGTCGAACTGGAAAGCCTCTCCCAGCTCGAAGGCCAGCGGCACGAAGGCATTGACGGCCGCCCCCTGACCCTCGCTCTGGCGCCACGCCCGGATGAAGTCGGTCACCCGCGTGTAACCCCCTTCGTAGCCCGCTTGCCTGATCTCGGCGTACAGCGCCTTGGCCGTGCGCCGCTCGTGTTTGGGCCGCCGTGCATCGGCCTTCAAGGCCAGCATGAGCGCGTCATGAAACGCCGTCAGTTTGTTGGGCTGTTCGCTGCGGCGGTACCTCGGTGGGCCGTCCACCTCGCCGTGCAGCCACTTCGCCACCGTGTTGCGCGATAGCCCTGTCATGCGCGATATCTCGCGCTCCGATTTGTTCTTGCGGGCATACAAATGCCGGATCCTGCCAATCATGTCCATGGTGATCACTCCTTGTCCTCTGCTGCACAAAAAAGCAGCAGATTAAGTTGTTCACCTGGCTCAGTTTTGGGTCGGCACTACCCTCAAAAGTGGCTCAGTTTTCGGTCGGCGCCAACAGACCACCAGAAACTGGAGCAGCAATACCAGGAAATCGTGCAGCTGCAGGCGCAACTGCATCACCAGGTCTTGCACGATCCCCTGACCCAACTGCACAACCGGCGCTTCCTGAACGAGTCGTTGCCCCGTGAGTTTGCGCGTGCAAAACGTGCGGGCTATCCGGTGACGTTCGTCATGGCGGATATTGACCGTTTCAAGCGCGTGAACGACAACTATGGCCACGCCTGCGGCGATGTTGTGCTCTTGAAAATCTCGGAAATCCTCAAGGAAAACACCCGGGAAAGCGATATTTTGTGTCGATTCGGGGGCGAGGAATTTCTGATCGTATTGCCCGGCATGACGCCGGAACAAGCACGAAAAAAGATGGATGCCATCCGGCAAATCATTGCGGCGACCGTCATCGAGCATGCGGGACTAAGCTTGAGCGTCACCATTTCTGCGGGTGTGGCCGGTTATCCCCTGCATGGTAGCGATGCCGAAACGCTGCTGACGCTCGCAGACGATGCGTTGTACGAAGCCAAGAACGGCGGGCGCGATCGGGTCGCCCTGGCATCGCCGAAAGCGCCAGACCGGCCACCCGTCGGACCGGCTTGATTGACCGGACGTCGGTGTCAATACCGCCGTTTCAATGCTGCCGTGCTACTTGCCACCCAGCAGCGAGGACATGAGGGCCATGCCAATCGGTGTACCCGACTTGTCTTTGACGGAAGTAATGGTTTTGAAGGCGGCCGCCTGCACGCGGTCTGGCAGGCGGACAAAGTTGTTTTCCTGCACCAGCGTATCGCCATTGAGGAACGCCCAGGCAAAGAACTTGAGGGCCGCCAGCGTTTGCCCCGGATTGTTGGCCACCTTGGGAACGATCACAAAAGTACCCATGGTGATGGGCCAGGCGCCCTTTCCGGGTTTCTGGGTCAGTGTTTCCGAGAACGAGCCCGAAGTGGCCCATTCGCTGTTGACCAAAGCGGCCCTGAATGCACTGACCGATGGGCGGACGAATTCGCCGTCTGCATTCTTCATCTGGGCGCTGGCAAGGCCATATTCCTTCACATAGCCATGGTCAATATAGGCGATGGAGCCCGGAGTGTCCTTCAGCGCCTTGGCGACACCGTCACTGCCCTTGGCACCGATAAAACCGTCAGCCCATTTGATGCTTGTTTTGGCGCCATACGTGGTTTTCCATTTGGAAGAAACCTTGCTGAGATAATCGGTGAAGTTGTAGGTGGTGCCCGAACCGTCCGAGCGCACGATGACCTTGATTGCCTCATCGGGCAGTGCGACGCCAGGATTGAGGGCGGTGATTTCTGGTGCATTCCAGCGAATGATTTCGCCCATGTAGATGCGGCTCAATAATTCGCCCGACAAGCGCAGTTGACCATCTGATACTTTGGCCACATTGAATACGGGCGATATTCCAGTGATGGCTACCGGAAAGTTGACCAAGCCGCCTTCGGTAAGGTCCTTGGAGGATGGCGCCACATCCGATGCGCCGAATCCCACCTCGTTTTGGCGAATCTTTTTGATGCCGCCCGATGATCCCACGGGATCGTATTCCACCGTTGCGCCGGTGGCGCGGGCGTACGCCTTGGCCCAGCTGCGGTAGATGGGAGCGGCTGCGGAAGAGCCTGCGCCCGTAATGCTTTGGGCCATGGCACCCACTGGGCCAAACGTGGAGAAAACAAAAACCAATGCGAAAACAATGCGATTCATGACGGTTGTTTTTATCTCTGGGGATAATATTAATAAATGGAAATACCAACCAGCCAATAATTTGCTGTTATGGAGGGTGAAGTTTTTCAGTGCACGGACAAGGGCACCTTGCGCATTGGAATACCATCTTGGTATTCAATGGGTTTTGAAGTTTCTGGCCATGCAAAGGGCTAGGAAACGAATCGTAACAGAGACGCTTTTCCCACCGGAGAGTCGGGGAAACCAGCACGGCTGCGGGGGGGGGCCATTGGGGCGCGCAGCGCGGCAAGGTGATCGCCTGCCATGGCCGGTGATGCTGCTTGGGCAGGCCCTTGCATACGGGAGCTGCCGTGGTGGGGCTGTGGATCTGCCGCTTGGGGCTTTTCCAGGGCGCGCGTGGCGCTGCCAGCTGCCTGAAGTGGAAATCAGGGCCATGGTTCCCAGGCCGGGGCGCGCCTGATCATTGCCGCCTGGCAATGCGCTGCAACCGGCGTCGGGCTGCGAATCTGTTTGAACCGGTCAGGCGGCCGTGAATTCGGCAGAAAGCATCCATCACCGGGGCCGATGTCCGTTGTCGATGCCCAAGGAAGCCAGGCGATGGCGATCCGTGGCTATTTATGGTGGCGCGCTTTCTTGGCTGGGTGCTGGCTGCGCAGTCCTTCCAGCCGCGCGCGCAGCGCGGTGTCGGGCACCAGCGCGCTGGTGGCCTGACCTGCGTAGATGGCACCGTCGTTGCCGTCCAGGGTGATCAGGTCGTTCTCATTCAGGGTCTCGGTGCCGATTTGCAGGGTGCGCGCTGCCTCGTTGATGTGCAGAGCCGTGCAGCCCACCAGGCAGGTCTTGCCCATCTGCCGAGCCACTACGGCGGCATGCGATGTGCGGGCGCCGCGCTGGGTGAGCAGGCCTTGCGCTCCTTGCATGGCGGCAATGTCGCTGGTTTCGGCGTCCTGGCGCACCAGGATGGCCGGCCGGCCCTGCTGCACGAGGCGTTCGACTGCCTGCGCATCCAGCGCAATAGCCCCCGATACCACGCCAGAGCAGGCCGGGTTGGCCAGGGCCAGCGGGGCGGGGGCGTTGTCGGGGTCGTCGCCGGCGACCATGCGCACGGTGCCCAGGTCGTCCTCCTGGATGGCTTGGGTGCACACCAGGGCCTCGGCGCTGTCGATCAGCCCTTCTTCCAGCAGGTCCAGGGCAATGCGCGCGGCGGCCAGCGGGGTGCGCTTGCCATCGCGTGTTTGCAGCATGTGCAGCACGCCGTCCTGCACGGTGAATTCGAAATCCTGCATGTCCTTGAAATGCTGCTCCAGCGCCTGGGCCGAAGCCTGCAGCTGCTGCCAGGCGTCGGGCGCCACCGCCGCCAGTGTGGCATGGCCGTGGGCATTGCGCCGGCCCGAGACCACGTCTTCGCCCTGCGCATTGGCCAGAAAATCCACCCACAGGCGGTTTTCGCCGGTGCTGGGGTCGCGCGTGAAGCCCACGCCAGCGCCTGAATGCCCGCCGGTGTTGCCGAACACCATGCGCTGCAGGATGACGGCGGTGCCCATGCCTTGGTCGATCTGGTTGATGCGCCGGTATTCCACCGCCTTGTCGGCGTTCCACGAGGCAAACACCGCCTCGATGGCGCCCGAGAGCTGCGCGCGCGCGTCCTGCGGAAAGGGCCGGCCGGCATGGGTTTCATAAAGGGCCAGAAAGCTGCGCGTGAGCTGGCGCAGCTGGCTGAAGTCGAGCAGCCGCTCGTCCTGGCCCTGGGTGAGGCGGTCGATCTCGGCTTCGAAAAGCGCGGCAGGCAGCCCTTCGACCACCTCGCCGTAGCTGGCCACCAGGCGCCGGTAGGCATCCCAGGCCATGCGGGGATTGCCGGTCTGGCGCACCAGGCCGGGCAGGGTGTGGTCGTTCAGGCCGATGTTGAGCAGCGTTTCGAGCATGCCCGGCATCGACACCGGGGCGCCCGAGCGCACCGACAGGATCAGCGGGTTGCGCTCGTCGCCAAACAGCAGGCCGGTGCTTTCTTCCAGCGCATGCAGGCCCACGGAAAATACCGGCAGAAAGCAATCCTGCGGGGCGTGGGTGTAGTGCGTTCCAATGACCAGCGCGATGGGAACATTCAGCCCGGCCTGCGTCATGCGGTGCAGGTTGTAGCCCTTGGAGCCCATGGTTTCCCGCGAGGGCTTGTGCAGGTTCTGGCTGGCCGGCGTGCGGATGAGGTACAGGTGCTTGGGTAGGGTGGTGCTGGATTTCATGCCGACATCCCCGTTTTGTTGAGAACCATCTGGCGCAATGCATAGCCAACCCGCAGCAGGTTGTCGGTGGCTTTTTCCAGCGTGGCGGCCAGGTCGTTGGCCAGCATCAGGTCCACCGGGGCGTCGCGCAGGTTTTTGACCATGGTGGCGCGTGCCTGGCGAAACAGTTCGTCGCACTGGCGCTCGGCGCGCAGCATGCGCCACAGGGTCTGCAGGAACAGTTCGCTGTCGGGGCCATCGGCCCGCTGGCTAACCTGGCGGGCGATCTCGATGGCCTTGACCTGGTCCTGGATGGCGGCCAAGGTGGTGGCTGCCAGCTGGCACAGCGCTGCGCGCACTTCAGCGGGCAAGCCGGGCGCTGGATGGATCAGCGTGAGCGAGTGCATGAAGGTGGCTTCTTCCAGCGCATCGGCCACGTCGTCGGCTTTGGCCAGGCAGTCAACGACCGGTTGCCAGCGGGGCCGGCGCTCGGCCCGCTGGCGCGCATCCATGAGCAGGTGGTCGGCCTGGCGCTCCCAGTTCTTGGCGCGCAGCACCTGGGCCTGGGTCTGGGCGGCGTCGCCGGGGTTCTCCAGGGCATCGCACAGGCCCTCGGCCAGGGCGTGGGTGAAGGCGGCGTGTTCGGCCAGCAGGTCGAATTCGAAGGTGCGCTGGCGCAGCACGCGGGCTAGCAGCAGGCGCGCTTCGTCGGCCACCAGCGACAGGGGTTGCTGCTGGCGCAGCAGCACGCTGGAGATGCGCAGCAGCTCCAGCAGGTACGCGCTGGCAGCCGCCTCGCCCAGCACGTCGTCGAGCCGGTCGCCCACATGGAAGGCCTCGCTGTCCACAGCCTGCATGGCGTTGTAGACCAGGCGCTCGGCCCCCGCCAAGAGCCAGGCCATGTGCCCCCAGTTGTTGCGCGCGGCCCGCGTGAGCAGTTCGATGGCCCGGGCCTTGCTCACGAAATGCTGCAGGCGCTTGCGGGCCCGGTTCCAGTCGATCACGAAGACGATGCGCGAGGCGATGTTCTCCAGGCCGGTTTGCAGCGCGGCCTTGCTCTGCGCCTCCAGCCGCGCCTGGCCCACCATGTAGGGCTTGCCGGCATTGAGCCCTTCAGAGACCCTGGGGTCGAACACCTTCCAGGCAAATCCCATGTCTTCGAGCATCTGCCGGAAAAAGCCGAAGCGCCCCGGGTGCAGGTCGGAATAGGTCAGCGAGATGGTGCTGTCCTGCACCTCGATCACCAGCACATGGACGTCGTTGGTGCCGATGTCGTTCTGGATCAGCAGCCGCTTGTCGTCGCGCGTGACGGCGGTGTCCAGCCCGGGGTGCGAAAACTTCAGGGGTGCGGTGCGGTGCAGGCCGCGCATGAAGGCCTGGATCAGCGGCCGGTCGTCGTCGTGCACCTGCCAGGCGTGGGCGCCATCGATATCTTCGGTGGCCAGTTCGCTCGACAAGGCGTTGATCTGCTTGTGCAGGTCCATCACCAGCAGGTGCAGGCTGTCGCCGCGCTGGCGGTCGCCATGGGTCAGTTCGGTCAGGGCGGCACGGCGCAGGCCTTCGTTGTCGGCCAGGGCGTGCAATTGCTGCAGCCAGTGGTCGCGGCGCCCGGCCAGCGCCGAGGCACTGTCCTGCCCGGTATCGCACACCGGGCGGGCCATGGTGGTCAGGTCGTTGGCCAGCGCCTCCAGCAGGCTCTCCATGCGGGGCAGGATCAGCAGGTCATCGTCGTAATAGGCGCCGCTCACCAGCTCCTGGGCCCAGGGGGCGTCCTGCAGGCCGTTCTTGCTCTGGGCGATGTCCTTTTCCCAGCGCCCCACGGGCCCATCGGGCGCCGAGGCACGCTGCGCCGCCGATTGCAGCAGGGTCAGGTAGAGCTTGAGCCGGTCATTGGCCGCCAGGGCCGCCTTGATCCACGCGGGCATCAGCAGCGAGGGCTGCCCCAGGGATGCAACCGCCTTTTCCTTGAGCATCAGTCAATTCTCCGCAAGTTCAAGGGGCTATTTACGCGCGGACGGATGGCAGGGTGATGACAGCCCTGCAGTGCCCCACTGGCACTGGCACTGGCACTGGCACTGGCACTGGCACTGGCACTGGCACTGGCACTGGCAGGGCCAATGCCCACTTCAACGGGTGGCCAGGGCGGGCAGGTAGGCGCGGCAGAATTCCTCGGGCATGCGCCGTGGTTTGCCGCTGCCCAGTTCGATGCACACCAGTTCCCAGTGCCCCCGCAGGACGGTGGCCTGGTCGTGGTTGCGGATGAGCTGGAAGCGCCGTTCCATGGTCAACTTGCCGTCGCTGTCCACCAGCCAGGTGCCCAGGGTGAGCGCATCGCCCACCACCGACGGCAGTAGGTAGTCGTAGGCGCTGCGGCGGATGGCCATGGCCCGGTCCAGGCGGTGGTAATCGTGCAGGTCCAGCCCCAGGGCCCGTGAATGCGCCCAGGCGGTTTTCTCGCACCACTGCACATAAACGGCATTGTTGGTGTGGTTCAGGCCGTCAATGTCCTGCGCCTGCGGCACGGCGGGCTGGGTGAACGGTTGTGGATAGTCCCATGGCATGCAGGCGATTGTCGCCTGCGCCGTGCGGCCACACGTGTCCGCTGTATGGCGCGGCCGGCCGCTGTGACTGGGGACCGTCTTCTCCCCCGGGAGGGCTACGGTCAGCGCGTGCCGATCTCGCGCACCAGCCGCATGCCCACCAGGGTGTAGCGCGTGGTGGGGCTGTTCCAGTTGCGGTAGCTGCAGCGGGCATAAAACGCCCAGGTGTGCCACGAGCCGCCGCGGCGCACCCGCACGCTGCCATCGGCAGGGCCTTGCGGGTCGGTGCTGGGCGAACGGGCGTAGTAGCGGTCGCCATGCCAGTCGGACACCCATTCCCAGGCGTTGCCCAGCATATCGTGCAGCCCGAAGGCGTTGGGTGCATAGCTGCCCACGGGCGCCGTGAAGGCATGGCCGTCGCTGCCGGCCAGGGCATGCTGCTGCCAGCGCGGCCAATAGGGGGCGGCGGCCTGGTCGAACACATTGGCTTCCTGTTCCAGCCCGGCGGGCGCATCGCCATGCGGGTAGCGGGTGCGGGTGCCCGCGCGGCAGGCATATTCCCACTCGGCCTCGGTGGGCAGGCGGTAGCGCTGGCCTTCGGTGCGGCTGAGCCAGGCGGCCAGCGCCCGGGCGTCGTTCCAGGTGACGTTGACCACGGGGTGGTCGTCGCCCTGCGCAAAGCCGGGGTTGCGCCAGGAGTAGCGTGGGTTGCGGCCTTCAAAGGCATCGCCGCGCGCCGTGGTGGCCGGTTCGTAGTCGGGGTTGTAGCCATAGCCGCCGGTGCCGTCGGCCTCTGACTCGGGCCGGTAGCCCGAGGCTTCGATGAACCGGCGAAACTGCCCCACGGTGACTTCATGCTGTCCCAGATAAAAAGCGCGACGAATGCGCACGCGGTGCACCGGGGCTTCGTCGGTGAGCAGGGTGAAGCGTTGCCGCTCCAGCAGGGGGAAGGCCTGGGCCAGTGCCTCGGGGGATTCGGCACTGCCCATCCAGAAGCTGCCTGCCGGCACCTTCACGAAGGCCATGCCCAGTGTGTTGGTCCAGACCGTGGGGCCGCTTGCCTCGGGAGGCGCCGCCAGCGTGGAGGCCAGGGGCGCCAGTGCACCGAGCAGGATGAGGGCAAAACCATGGGTCATTTTGGCCTCCAGCGCTTATGTGTAAAGCGCTAATAGCTATTAAATAAATAGCGCCCGATGCAACCCGTCAGGCGTTGGTGGCCTCGGCCAGTTGCTGCAGGGCGGCGGTCACGTCCTGAGGTGGCACGCCTTCCACGGGCGCCAGCTGGCCAGCCAGGGCGGCGAGGGCGCTTTCGCCCTGCTGTTGCAGGCGGGCAATGGCCTGGCCTGCATCCTTGGGTGCGGCAAAGCCCGTGCTTTGCAGCAGCAGGCGGCCGTCGGCGGCCACGAACTTGAAATAGAACTGGCCATCGGCTTCGCGGTATTGCTTGAAGCTAGGCAGGGCGGCCTTGACTGCTTTGCTGGCCTTGGGGGCTGCGCTGGCCTTGGGGGCTGCGCTGGCCTTGGGGGCTGCGCTGGCCTGGGCCAGGCTGCGCAGGCCCACGGCAGAGCGCAGCGAGCGCACAAACGGCGTGGCAATCTGGCGCGCGCGCTCGGCGCCCGCCAGCAGGGTCTGTTCAATCTTTTCGGGGTGGGCCATCAGGTCGTCATAGCGCTCGCGCATGGGCGCCACGTCGCGGTCGATGCGCTCGAACAGCAGTTGCTTGGCATCACCCCAGGCAATGCCCTCGGCGTATTGCTTGCGCAACGCCTCGGTCTCTTGGGGCGTGGCAAAGGCCTGATAAATCTGGAACAGGGCCGAGCCCTCGACCTCCTTGGGCTCACCAGGGGCGCGCGAGTCGGTCAGGATGCCGCCAATCAGCTTTTTGAGCTGCTCGCGCGAGCTGAACAGCGGAATCGTGTTGTCGTAGCTCTTGCTCATCTTGCGACCATCGAGCCCCGGCAGCGTGGCCACATGCTCGTCGATGGCCGCCTCGGGCAGCGTGAAATGCTCGCCGTACAGGTGGTTGAAGCTGGCCGCCATGTCGCGCGCCATCTCGATGTGCTGGATCTGGTCGCGGCCCACGGGCACCTTGTGGGCGTTGAAGATGAGGATGTCGGCACCCATGAGCACGGGGTACATGAACAGGCCGGCGGTCACGCCGTCGTCGGGCTCGCGGCCGGCGGCGGCATTCTTGTCCTGCGCGGCTTTGTAGGCGTGGGCGCGGTTGAGCAGGCCCTTGCCCGTCACGCAGGTCAGCAGCCAGGTCAGCTCGGTGGTCTCGGGGATGTCGGACTGGCGGTAGAACGTGACGCGCTCTGGGTCCAGCCCCGCAGCCAGCCAGCTGGCGGCGATCTCCAGCGTGGAACGCTGGATGCGCGCCGGGTCTTCGCACTTGATGAGCGCGTGGTAGTCGGCCAGAAAGTAAAAGCTCTGCACGCCGGGGCGCAGGCTGGCCGCCACCGAGGGCCGGATGGAGCCCACGAAGTTGCCCAGGTGGGGTGTGCCCGTGGTGGTGATGCCGGTGAGAAAACGCGTAGTGCTCATGGAAACGAAAACCGCAGAAAGAGAGAAAAACTGTTAGCGCAAGAGCGCGGTCAGGGGCGTCAGCAGCAGGTTGATGGCCGCATAACCCAGGCCCATCAGCGGGCGCAGCCACAGCGTGCCCACCACGCCGGCAATCACCAGCCCCATCACGATGAAGAAGCCCCAGGGTTCGATGCGTGACACCATGTGCGCCTGCTTCCAGGGCAACAGGCCCACCAGAATGCGCCCGCCATCGAGTGGCGGCAGCGGAAACAGGTTGAACGCCCACATCACCAGGTTGACCAGCACCCCGGCACGCGCCATTTCGATGAAGAAGCGCTCGTCCACGCCAGAGCCCACCAGGGCCACCAGCAAAATCGCCCACAGCACGGCCTGGATGAAATTGGAGGCCGGCCCCGCCAGCGCCACCCACACCATGTGCCGCTTGGGGTTGCGCAGGTTGCCAAAATTCACCGGCACCGGCTTGGCGTAACCGAACAGGAAGGCGCCCGATGTCGCGAAATACAGCAGCAGCGGCATCAGGATGGTGCCAACCGGGTCGATGTGCTTGAGGGGGTTGAGGGTGATGCGCCCCAGCATGAATGCGGTGTTGTCGCCAAAGTGGCGCGCCGCATAGCCATGGGCCGCCTCGTGCACGGTAATGGCAAACAGCACCGGCAGGGCGTAGATCAGAACAGTTTGGATGATGTTTTCCACCGGTCGATTGTCTCAGGCTATAGATTGCTACAAAAAAGAGAGCTGCCAGCGCTTTCTGGATAAGCACTGGAGGGTGATTTGGCTTGAAGTCGTATAGGGCCTCAAAGCCCCAGGGCCTGCACGCTGCCGCGGCCTTCGCGCAGCACTTCGGGGTCGCCGCCGTTGCCCATGGGCGTAAGGTCGATCACGGTGGTGGGCTCTAGCGGGCAGGCGCCTGCGTCCACGATGGCGTCGAGCAGCTTTTCGTAGCGCTCGCGGATTTCTTGCGGATCGTTGAGCGGCTCGGTCTCGCCGGCCGGAATCAGGGTGGTGGCCAGCAGCGGCGCGCCATGCAGCTCCAGCAGCAATTGCAGGCCCTTGCGGTCGGGAACGCGCAGGCCGATGGTCTTGCGCGAAGGGTGGCTCACGCGGCGCGGCACCTCTTTGGTGGCTTCCAGGATGAAGGTGTAGGGCCCCGGCGTTCCCAGCTTGAGCAACCGGTATTGCCGGTTGTCAACCCGCGCGTAGTTGGCCAGCTCCGACAGGTCGCGGCACAGCAGGGTCAGGTGGTGCTTGTCGTCCACCTGCCGGATGCGGCGCAGGCGATCGACTGCGTCCTTGTCATCGAGGTGGCACACCAGGGCGTAGCTCGAATCGGTGGGCACGGCCACGATGCCGCCTTTTTGCAGCAGGGCCGCCGCCTGCTTGAGCAGCCTTGGTTGCGGGTTTTCGGGGTGGACTTCGAAATACTGGGCCATGGCCGCCAATGCCTCCGGGTAGTTGTCAGACGGCCGGGCGCACCCGCGCGGCCAGCAGCTCCCACACGGGGTCAGGGTGCCGGGCAGCAGGGGCAGGGCGCCCAGGTCGGTGTGGGATTCGTCAGGGCTGTGAAAGTCGCTGCCGCGCGAGGCGGCCAGGCCGAATTCCTGCGCCATGGCCCCGTAGGTGATGTATTCGGCCGCGCTGTGGCTACCGGTGACCACTTCCACGCCCTGGCCGCCATGGGCCTTGAATTCGGAGAACAGCGCGTATTCCTCGTTGGCGGTGAGCTTGTAGCGGGCCGGGTGGGCAATCACCGCCACGCCCCGGCCTCGGTGATCCAGCGCACCGCATCACCGAGCGCCGCCCAGCGGTGCGGCACGTAGCCGGGCTTGCCTTCGACGAGGTATTTGCGAAACACCTCCGAGGTGTCCCGGCAGACCTTGGTGTCGACCAGAAAGCGTGCAAAGTGGGTGCGCGAAACCAGTTCGGGGTTGCCCACGAACTGCAGGGCGCCCTCGTAGGCGCCGTGGATGCCCACCTGCGCCAGCTGCGCGGCCATTTCGCGTGCCCGCCCGCCACGGCCACCACGGGTGGCGGCCAGGCCCTGGGCAAGCTGGATGTCATCGGGGTCGAACCCCAGGCCCACGATGTGAACCGTGGCGCTGGCAAAACTGACGGAGATTTCCGTGCCCGTGAGGTAGGCCATGCCCTGCGCGCGGGCGGCGTCGGCGGCGCGGTGCTGGCCACCAATCTCGTCGTGGTCGGTCAGGGCCCACAGCTCCACGCCGTTGGCTTTGGCCCGCGCGGCCAAGTCCTCGGGCGCCATGGTTCCGTCCGATACCACGGAGTGGGAGTGCAGGTCGGCGTTGAGGTAGGTGGTCACCGATCCATTCTACGGGTTTGTCCCCTTTCGAGCCGGGGCGTGCGCTGCTGGGGCGGTCGGGGGAGCGGCTCAGGGCATTTGTAGCAAAATGTACGCATTTCAATGCTGCAGACGATCATTTGCGGTTTCATTTGTCGGTCAGGGATTCAGAAGGAAGAGCCATGCAGTTGGACAACATCCGGGTGTCGCGCAAGTTGTGGGGAGCATTCATCGGGTTGATGATTGCCATGCTGATCATGTCCGGTTGGGCGCAGAACCGCGGCAACAACTCCATGACCAGCGCCATGGATGCGGTGGTCGAGATCGAAGGGCGCATCGTCTCCGCCGTGCGCTGGCGTGGCGCCACCGAGACGACTGTGACGATGGTGATGGGCAGCGCCGTGACCAGCGACGCCGTGCTGGCGCAGCAATATGACGCACGCGTCAAGGAAATCATCGGCGGCATCACCAAGATCCAGGAAAGCATCGTGGCTTCGGCCACTGCGCCGCAGGAAAAGGCATCGCTGGACAAGGTGCTCGAAGCGCGCAAGGCCGTGCTGGCGGCCACCGCCAAGACGCGCGAGGTCAAGAGCGCTGGCGACGCCGAGGCTACCCGCAAGTATGCGGACAACGAATTTGCCCCCCTCGTCGCCACCTACCTGAAGGCACAGGACGATTTTGTGCAGACGCTGGAACAGCGCCGCGAACAGGTCCGCACCGATGCGTTCAACCGCCGCGTGCAATACGCCATCACGGGGCTGTTGCTGTCGGCGCTGCTGCTGGCAGTAGGGCTGGCCATGGCGTGGCAACTGGTGCGCTCCATCACCCGGCCGCTGGACGAGGCGGTGGCCGCCATCGACGCCATTGCTGCGGGCGACCTCACGCGCGAGCTGCAATCCAGTCGCCAGGACGAGTTTGGCCACATGCTGCGTTCGCTGTCGGCCATGTCCACGCGGCTGCGCGGCGTGGTGACCGACGTGCGAGCCGGGGTGGACTCGGTGTCGTCGGCGTCGGTGGAAATCGCCAACGGCAACCACGACCTGTCGGCCCGTACCGAGCAGACCGCCTCCAACCTCGAAGAAACCGCCGCCAGCATGGAGCAGCTGACGGCCACCGTCACCCAGTCGGCCGACACCGCCCGCCAGGCCAACCAGCTGGCGGGCACCGCCGCCCAGGCCGCCGCGCGCGGCGGCGAGGTGGTGGGCCAGGTGGTGGCCAGCATGCAGCAGATCACCGACAGCAGCCGCAAGATCAGCGACATCATTGGCGTGATCGACGGCATTGCCTTTCAGACCAACATCCTGGCGCTGAACGCCGCCGTGGAAGCCGCACGCGCCGGCGAGCAGGGCCGGGGCTTTGCCGTGGTGGCCAGCGAGGTGCGCAGCCTGGCGCAGCGCAGCGCCGAAGCCGCCAAGGAGATCAAGACGCTGATTAGCGCCTCGGTCGAGAACGTGGAATCGGGCTCCACCCAGGTGGCCCAGGCGGGCCAGAGCATGCAGGAAATCGTCAACAGCGTACAGCGCGTCTCCGACCTGATCGGCGAGATCACGGCCTCGTCCACCGAGCAGCGCGACGGCATCGCCCAGGTCAACCAGGCCGTCACGAACCTGGACCAGATGACGCAGCAAAACGCCGCGCTGGTAGAAGAATCCACCGCCGCCGCTGCCTCCATGCGCGACCAGGCCCAGCACCTGGCCGAAGTGGTCTCGGTGTTCAATGTGGGCGCTGTGCTGGCCCACGCGCCCGTGGCCCGCCCCCCGCGCCCGCTGCGGCAGTCAGCCGCCCTGCACCCGCCCCGGTGCGGGTCGCTGCTTCCGCGCCCGCTGCCAAACCGGCCGCGCGACTGGCGTCTTCAGCCCCCGCCGCACCCAAGGCGGCGGCAGCCAAGCCCGTGGCGCCCGCGCCCGCGCGGTGGCCGCGGGTGGTGACGACGATTGGGAAAGCTTCTGATTACTCCTGTTTTAATAGCTGATAGCGCTTGATGGATAAGCGCTGCAGGCTTATCTGACTGGAATTTCGGCACCAAAGGCAGCGCAGGCTGCCTTTTGTTTTGGTGCGCGCGGTTCAGCGTTGACCGTTGGTGGCAGCGATCAGTGCAGGCCTGCTATCCACCTCCGTCTGCGCCCCTTCCACCAGAAACTGCACCTTGCGCTCGCCCTTCCACTCGTTCACATCCAGCCGAAAGGCCAGCAGCACGCGCGCGGGCAACTGCTCGGTGTGGCCGAACCAGATGGCATCGATGGGGTTGCCCTGGTGGATGAGCTTGATGGACAGGTGGTTCTTGGCCTCGCCCACCAGCCGCTGGCTCAGCACCTGCACCTCTTCGCTAAAGGTGGGCGGTGCAAAGCCCTGGCCCCACACCTCGCGGTGCAGAGTGTCCACCATGTCGGCGCGGCAGTATTCGGGCGCCAGCGGGCCGTCGGTTTCGATGCGGCGCGTGAGCGCGGCCACATCAAGCCATTCGCGCGCCACCTGGGCCAGGGCCTGCTCGAACACGTCAAACGCTTCCTCGGCCACCGTGCAGCCGGCTGCCATGGCATGGCCGCCGAATTTCAGCAGCACACCCGGATGGCGCTTGGCCACCAGGTCCAGCGCGTCGCGCAGGTGAAAGCCGGGGATGGAACGGCCCGAGCCCTTGAGCTCGTGCGCCTTGCCCGGCGCGCTGCTGGCGGCGAATACGAAGGTGGGGCGGTGCAGCTTGTCCTTGATGCGGCTGGCCACGATGCCGACCACGCCTTCGTGAAAATCGGGGTCGAACACGCTGATGGCGGGCGGCGGCTCTTCGTCTTCCTGGAACAGGCTTTCGGCCATCAGCAGCGCCTGGTCGCGCATGCCGCCCTCGATCTCGCGGCGCTCTCGGTTGATGCCGTCCAGCGTGCCTGCCAGCTCGGCCGCGCGGGCCGCGTCGTCGGTCAGCAGGCACTCGATGCCCAGCGTCATGTCGGCCAGGCGCCCCGCGGCATTGATGCGCGGACCCAAAGCGAAGCCGAAGTCGAACGTGGTGGCCACGGGCGCCTTGCGGCCGGCGGCGGTGAACAGTGCGGCCACGGCGGCGGGCATCTGGCCAGCGCGGATGCGCTTGAGGCCCTGCGCGACCAGGCGCCGGTTGTTGGCGTCGAGCTTCACCACGTCGGCCACGGTGCCCAGAGCGACCAGCGTGAGCAGCGGGTCGAGCTTGGGTTGGGTGGCTGCGTCAAAAACGCCCCGTGCCCGCAGCTCGGCGCGCAGCGCCAGCAGCACGTAGAACATCACGCCGACCCCGGCCATGGACTTGCTCTCGAATGCGCAGCCGGGCTGGTTGGGGTTGACGATGGCGTCGGCGGCGGGCAACTCGGGGCCGGGCAGGTGGTGGTCGGTGACGAGGACTTGCAGGCCCAGCGCCTTGGCCTCGGCCACGCCCTCCACGCTGGCAATGCCGTTGTCCACGGTGATCAGCACATCGGCGCCGCGCTCGGCCACGCGCCGGGCGATGGACGCGGTGAGGCCATAGCCATCGGTCACGCGGTCGGGCACGAGGTAGTCCACGTGGGTGGCGCCCAGCAGGCGCAGGCCGCGCACGCCCACGGCGCAGGCGGTGGCGCCATCGCAGTCGTAGTCGGCCACGATGCAAAGGCGCTTGTTTTGCGCCATGGCGTCGGCCAGCAGGCGGGCAGCGGTGTCGATGCCTTTCAAGCCGCTCGGTGGCAACAGGCGGGCCAGGCCGTCGTCGAGTTCGTCCTTGGCGCGCACACCGCGCGCGGCGTACAAGCGCGCCAGCAGCGGGTGCACGCCGGCCTGTTCCAGCGCCCAGGCGGCGCGGGGGGAATGTCTCTTGCTACTATTTTCATAGCTTATTGCGCAGATCGATAAAGCGCTGGGGCCTGAAAAGGCCTTGAATGCGCTGTGCCAGGCTGCGCGGTGCGCTGTGGAAGCCCAGGGCATTGCGCTCGCCACTCAGTGTGAGTTGCACAGGTGCGCCGCTTTCGGCCTGGCGCAGCAGTGCGGCCACGGGGCCGGCGTCCAGCGCGGCCCAGGCCGTGGCCCAGGCGCGCCAGTCTTCGCGCAGCGCCGCATCGCGCAGCGTGGTGGGCACCGTGGGCGCGGTGGTGGGGGCTGGGGCGGGCGTGGGCAGTGGGCCCGTGCCATGCACCCAGAACGAGTTGACCACTGGCAGGCCGCGCGCCGCGCGCTCGTCGTTGAAGGCGTGGGTGTAGAGCAGCATCTGCATCTCGCTGTGCAGGCGGTGCAGCGTGCGGGCCTGTTTTGCATCGGGCATCCAGGCACGCACGTCGCGCAGCAGCACGCGCTCCAGCGACGCGGTGGTCAGGTTTGCAAACAGCGCGCCGCTGGCCAGCCAGCGGGTGGGCTGGTCATAGTGCAGCGTGATGCCGTCCTCGGCAAACCAGGGCGCCACGATGGCCAGCAGCGCGCGGGATGCGGCTTCGTCGAGCGCCAGGCCGTCCGGGTCGCGCAGGGTGATGTGGTCGGTGCTCACATGCCACTGGCAGGGCGTGACAAAGGCCCAGGCCTGGCCGCCGGTGGGCTGGCCCTGCTGGTGGCGGTGCCATGCGGCCCAGGGGATGCGGCCATCCTCAAAGGGCAGGCCCAGGGCTTGCGCCTGTGCGCGCTCGTGCGGGGCGGAGAAGCTGGTGTCCTCGCCGGTATCGGTGTGCGCCGTGTGGGGGATGAGCCGGGCCAGCAGCCGGTCCAGGTGGGGCAGGGCCAGGCCCTGCAGGGCTTGCTGGCTTCCCTCGGAGGCGCTGGCGGCGTAGGGAATGAGCAAATGGGTGGTGTCCGACATGGCTAGAGCGAGTGGAACACTTTTACGTGCCCACGAAAACCGGGGAAAGGCCCGGCAACAAGGCGCAGGACGCGCAGCGGTTGGGATACCGCAAGCGGGCTGCAACGCAGTGGCCGGGCCTTTCCCCGGCTTTCCCGAAGGGTTGGGCCTCCAGGCCAGCGCTCGCGGCGTTGCGGACCTTGCCAAGGCACCCAGCCTTGGCGGCGGCCCGCGCCTTGCGATCACTGGCCTGGAGGCCCAACGTGGGTACGTAAAAGTGTTTCACTCGCTCTATTGTCCGGGATGCCACAATCTGCCCGGCCCTCGCCAGCATTTCGCTGGGTGCGGGCACTTCTTTCCTTATCCATGCAAATTCCCTACGAACTGGCCCTGGGCTGGCGCTACACGCGCGCGGGCCGCGCCACGCGGCGCAACGGCTTCATCTCGTTCATCTCGGGCGTGTCCATGCTGGGCATTGCGCTGGGGGTGGCGGCGCTCATCATCGTGCTCAGTGTGATGAACGGCTTTCAGAAAGAGGTGCGCGATCGCATGCTCAGCGTGGTCTCGCACATCGAGATTTTTGCGCCCCAGGGCGCGGCCCTGCCCGATGTGGCGCGCACGCTGGCCGAGGCCCGGCAAAACCCCAACGTGATCGGCGCCGCGCCCTTTGTGGGTGCACAGGCCCTGCTGGCGCGTGGCGAGGACATGAAGGGCACGCTGGTGCGCGGCATCGACCCGGCGCTCGAAGGCGCGGTGACTGACCTGGCTGCCACCAACGAACAGACGCTCAAACTGCTGGTGCCTGGCGAGTTCCGCGTGGTGCTGGGCGGCGAGCTGGCCCGCGCCCTGGGCGTGCGCGCGGGCGATGCCGTGACGCTGATCGCGCCCGCCGGGCAGGTCACGCCGGCCGGCGTGGTGCCGCGCCTCAAGCAGATGACGGTGGTGGGCACGTTCGACTCGGGGCACTATGAATACGACTCGGCGCTGGTGCTGCTGCACCACGAGGATGCGCAGCGCATCTTCCGCCTCGAAGGCCCCACGGGCATTCGCCTCAAGCTCAAGGACCTGCACCAGGCGCGCGAGGTGACCCGGCAACTGGCAGGCAGCCTGAGCGACCGGCTACTGATCCGCGACTGGACGCAACAGAACCGCACCTGGTTCGCCGCCGTGCAGCTCGAAAAACGCATGATGTTCATCATCCTCACGCTGATCGTGGCCGTGGCCGCGTTCAACCTGGTGAGCACGCTGGTGATGACGGTGACCGACAAGCGCGCCGACATCGCCATCCTGCGCACACTGGGCGCCAGCCCCAAAAGCATCATGGGCATTTTTGTGGTGCAGGGCGCCATGGTGGGCGTGATCGGCACGATGTCGGGCCTGCTGCTGGGCCTGGCCATTGCCAGCAACATCGACGTGATCGTGCCCGCCATCGAGCGCGCGCTCAATGCCAGCTTTCTGCCGCAGGACATCTACCTCATCAGCAAGATGCCCAGCGAGCCGCAAAGCAGCGACATCGTGCCCATCACGGTCATCTCGCTCGTGCTGGCCTTCGTGGCCACGCTCTACCCCAGCTGGCGCGCCAGCCGTGTGAACCCTGCCGAGGCCCTGCGCTATGAGTAATGAAGCTATGAGCGCAATGAATACAAGCGCTCCGGGTCAAAATGCCTTGAAAAATGACGTGGTGCTACAGGCCAAGGGCCTGACCAAGCGCTTCACCGAAGGCCGCCTGGATGTGACCGTGCTGCACGGTGTCGATCTGCAGATCCATGCCGGCGAAACGCTGGCCATTGTCGGCGCCTCGGGTTCGGGCAAGAGCACCTTGCTGCACCTGCTGGGCGGGCTGGATGCGCCTACCTCGGGCACGGTGCGCCTGAAGGGTGAGGAGATGTCGGCGCTGTCGGCCGAGCGCCAGGGCCAGCTGCGCAACCAGCACCTGGGCTTTATCTACCAGTTCCACCACCTGCTGCCCGAATTCAGCGCGCTCGACAACGTGGCCATGCCGCTGCGCATTCGCCGCCTGCCGCTGGCGCAATGCCGTGCCGAGGCCGAGCGGGTGCTGACATCGGTAGGGCTCAAGGAACGCCTGATGCACCGCCCGGCCGAATTGTCGGGTGGCGAGCGCCAGCGCGTAGCCATTGCACGGGCGCTGGTGACGCGGCCCGCCTGTGTGCTGGCCGACGAGCCCACCGGCAACCTCGACCGCAGCACGGCCGATGGCGTGTTTGACCTGATGCTGCAGCTGGCGCGCGACCAGGGCACCGCGTTTGTGATGGTGACGCACGACGGATCCCTGGCCGCCCGCTGCGACCGCGTGGTGCGTCTGGTGGCGGGGCGCCTGGGGGATTGACGGAGCCATTGGCCTTGTGGCCAGTGGCGGGGGGGCTTCAGCGTGCGTTTCTCACGCGCAGCAACTCGTCCAGGATCAGGCAGACTGCCCCGACGGTGATGGCTGCGTCGGCGATGTTGAACGCCGGAAAATACCAGCCGGCGTAGTGAAACTGCAGGAAGTCCACCACATAGCCGTGCATCAGCCGGTCCACCACGTTGCCCACGGCACCCCCGAGGATGCTGGACAGCGCAAAGCAGAACAGCTTTTGCCCCGGGTGCGCGCGCAGCTGCCAGACGATGAACACCGTGGCGGCCACGCCGATGCCCGTGAACAGCCAGCGCTGCCAGCCGCCCGCGTCGGCCAGAAACGAGAAGGCTGCACCCGTGTTGTGCGCCCGCACGATGTTGAAAAAGCTGGTGATGGTGGTGGCGTCGCCCAGCCGGTAGTACCCCAGGATCAGCGTCTTGGTGAACTGGTCGGCCATCAGGATGATGACCGCCCAGGCCAGCCAGGGCCACAGGTTGGCGCCCGATCCGCGCACGAGCGAGGTGGTGCCCCGGGCCATCAGGCCACCTTGCGGTTTTCGCCGCTGCCAAACAGGTTGCTGGTGCAGCGCCCGCACAGCGTGGGGTGGGCCGCATTGTGGCCCACGTCGTCGCGGTAGTGCCAGCAGCGCTCGCATTTGGCGTCCGAACTGGCTCTGGCGCTTACCTGTAAAGCGTTTCCAGCTATTAATTCGATAGTAGATGTGATGAAGACGAACTTCAGGTCGTCACCCAGGCTGGCGAGCAGGGCGTGGTCTTCGGGTGCTGCCGTCAGCGTGACGCGGGCCTGCAGCGACGAGCCCACCTGGCCGGTGGCGCGCAGTGCCTCGATGTCCTTGTTGACGGCGTCGCGGATCTCGCGGATGCGGCTCCACTTGGCCAGCAGGCCGTCGTCGCTCTGGCCCAGGGCCGAGAAGGTTTCCAGGAAGATCGACTCGGAGTTGCCAAAGATCTTCCACGCCTCTTCGGCGGTGAACGAGAGGAACGGCGCCATCCAGCGCAGCATGGCGTGCGTGATCTGGTGCAGCGCGGTCTGGGCGCTGCGCCGCGCCAGGCTTTTGGGGGCTGTGGTGTACAGGCGGTCCTTGAGCACGTCGAGGTAAAAACCGCCCAGGTCTTCCGAGCAATACAGCTGCAGCTTGGCGACCACGGGGTGGAACTCGTACACGCGGTAATGGGACAGGATGTTTTCCTGGAACTGCGCGGCGCGCACCAGCGCGTAGCGGTCGATCTCCAGCATCTGCTCGAACGGCACGGCATCCTTGGCCGGGTCGAAATCGCTCACGTTGGCCAGCAAGAAACGCAGCGTGTTGCGGATGCGGCGGTAGGCATCGACCACGCGCGCCAGGATCTTGTCGTCAATGGCCAGGTCGCCCGAGTAGTCGGTGGCAGCGCACCACAGGCGGATGATTTCGGCGCCGAGCTTGCCGCTCACCTCTTGCGGCGAGACGGTGTTGCCCAGCGACTTGCTCATCTTCTTGCCCTGGCCGTCCACGGTGAACCCGTGCGTGAGCAGCCCGCGGTAAGGCGCGCGGCCATAGATGGCGCTGGCCAGCAGCAGTGAGCTGTGGAACCAGCCGCGGTGCTGGTCGTGGCCTTCGAGGTACAGGTCGGCCTCGGGGCCCTCATCGTGGTGCATGGTGCCGTGCGTGCCGCGCATCACATGCCAGAAGGTGGAGCCCGAGTCGAACCAAACTTCGAGGATGTCGGTGCTCTTGGTGTAGTGCACGGCATCCTCGGCGCCCAGAATCTCTTCGGCCGTCATGCGGCTCCAGGCCTCGATGCCGCCTTGCTCGACGATGGAAGCGGCCTGGTCGATGATCTCCATGGTGCGCGGGTGCAGCTCGCCCGAATCCTTGTGCAGGAAAAAGGGCAGGGGCACGCCCCAGCTGCGCTGGCGCGAGATGCACCAGTCGGGCCGGCCGGCGATCATGTCGCGCAGGCGCGATTTGCCGTTCTCGGGGTAGAAGTGCGTCTGCTCGATGGCGGCCAGCGCCGTCTGGCGCAGCGTGCCGGGGGCTTTGTCGGTGGTGAAGACGCCTTCGCCTTCGTCCATGCGCACGAACCACTGGGCAGCGGCGCGGTAGATCACGGGCGTCTTGTGGCGCCAGCAGTGCGGGTAGCTGTGCGTGATGGTGGTGGTGCCCAGCAGGCGGCCGGCGGCCTGCAGCGCCTCGATGATGATGGGGCAGGCCTTCCAGATGTTGAGCCCGCCGAACAGCGCCAGCGATTCGTCGTAGCGGCCGTTGCCCAGCACCGGGTTGAGGATGTCGTCGTACTGCATGCCGTGCGCCACGCAGGAGTTGAAATCCTCTACGCCATAGGCGGGTGACGAGTGCACGATACCTGTGCCGTCGGTGGCCGTGGCGTATTCGGCCAGGTACACGGGCGACAGGCGGCGGTAGCCCGCGTCCACATCGTGCAGCGGGTGCTCGAATTCGATGCCGGCGAGTTTTTCGCCCTGGGCTACGGCCAGCACCTGGCCTTGCAGGTTCCAGCGCTGCAGGCAGGACTCGACCAGCGTTTCGGCCACGATCAGCAGGCCGCGCTCGGTATCGACCAGCGCATAGGGCAGGTCGGGGTTGAGGTTCAGCGCCTGGTTGGCTGGAATGGTCCAGGCGGTCGTGGTCCAGATGACGGCGAAGGCGTCTTTGGTCAGGCTACCGGAGGGGCCTTCCAGTCCCTGCAGGCCGAAGGCGGCGGCCAGGCGGGCGGGGTCGTGCGCCTTGAATGCCACATCCAGCGTCTGGCTCTTCTTGTCCTGGTATTCGATCTCGAACTCGGCCAGCGACGAGCCGCAGTCAAAGCACCAGTACACGGGCTTGAGGCCACGGTACACGTAGCCGCGCTCCATCACGCGCTTCAAGGCGCGCAGCTCGCCCGCCTCGTTGGCGTAGTTCATGGTCTTGTAGGGGTTGTCCCATTCGCCCAGCACACCGAGGCGCTTGAAGTCCTGCATCTGCTGCGCGATCTGCTCGGTAGCAAACGCCCGGCTTTTGGCCTGCATTTCGTCACGCGGCAGGTTGCGGCCGTGCAGTTTTTCGATGGCGTTTTCGATCGGCAGGCCATGGCAATCCCAGCCGGGCACGTAGAGCGCGTCGAAGCCTTCGAGCTGGCGCGCCTTGGTGATCATGTCCTTGAGGATCTTGTTCACCGCGTGGCCGATGTGCAGCTGCCCGTTGGCGTAGGGCGGGCCGTCGTGCAGGATGAACTTGGGCTTGCCGCAGCGCGCGTCGCGCAGTTTTTTGTAGATGCCCTGGTCTTCCCACTCCTTGACCCAGCCCGGCTCGCGCTTGGGCAGATCGCCGCGCATCGGAAACGGCGTGTCGGGCAGGTTCAGCGTGCTGCGGTAATCGGTGGGTGCGGGACTGGCGTTGTCGGACATGGGTGAGCCTTAAAGCGGGGCATTGCGGGACGGGCCCGGGTCAAAACGGGAAGAGGGCACGAGGGGCGAAGGGGTCGCCCGAGCAGGCGCTGCGCAGGGCAGCCACCTCAAATTCGGTCGCGCGTGGTCTGGCGCCGGGTCTCGGTATCGGAGGGGGCGTGGGCCGAGGCAAAGTAGGCACGTGCATCGGCGCAGTCTTTGGCAATGCCCGCCGTCAGGGCATCGAGACCGTCGTATTTGAGCTCGTCGTGCAGTTTGTGCAGCAGTTCCACGCGGATGATTTTACCGTACGCCCCTTCGGGCCCCAGATCGGCGGGCCAGGTCAGGCAATGGGTTTCGAGTAGCACGCGGCCGCCGTTCACATCATTCGGATCGAGCGAGGGACGCAC